>JBDUCM010000018.1:0-56971 GCA_040003455.1 bacterium | reverse complement strand
CGTATCGTCCTCATGGCACCTGACAGCACCGGAAGGTCGTCTCGTATCGTCCTCATGGCAGCTGACAGTGCCGGAAGGTCGTCTCGCATCGTCCTCATGGCCCCTCGCAACGACCTTATGGCAGCTGACAGTTCCGGAAGGTCATCTCGCAACGACCTCATGGCAGCGGACAGTGCCGGAAGGTCGTCTCGTATCGTCCTCATGGCACCTGACAGCACCGGAAGGTCGTCTCGCATCCTCCTCATGCCGCCTCGCAACGACCTCATGGCAGCCCACAGTGCCGGAAGGTCGTCTCGCATCGTGCTCACGGCACCTGACAGTCCCGGACTGGTCGTCTTGCATCGTACTCATGGCACCTGACACCTCCTCCACTTCATCTCGCACCTCCTCCACTTCATCTCGCATCCTTCGCACGTCATCAAGCACGAGGTACCGTTCAGCGCGCCGCGCTGCCATCTCGGCGTGCACGCCTCGCAGTGCATCGCGCCACGCTGCCGTCTCGACACGCGCAACGGCGGCCCTGTCGCGCAACGAATGCATGTCGGCAGGCGACACCAACGTTCGATGCCGCACCGAACCCATTTGCGCTGACCACGCCGCCACTTCGGCGCGCCGCTCGCCAAGTCAGCCGCGTGACTCCCCGACCTCGTCGCGCAACCCACAAAAGCGCCGGGCGGCACTCCGCCGTCGGGGGAGGCGCAGGGTTCGTCGTCTGAGAAACGGCCGGATCGAACCCGAAACAGCCGGATACTGCATCACGCGGTATCCGGCTGTTTCCGTTCCCATCCGGCTTCTTCTAGAACCCGCGCAGACGACACCGCGCGCCAGCCTCTCGGCAACCTACCAGGAGAAACCTCGGCTTCGGGTAGCGCCGACGGCGGCAACGTGGCAGAATCCCTCGCGGGCAGGGGCCTGGCGCTTTCATCGAGCCACGACGAGCTCAGGGCCCCCGCTTGCTACCCCACCTCACCCATACTCAGATGCTTCGTCGCTTCAGCGTTGTTCTTGTCATCGTTCTCGGTACCATGGGCACCTTGATCGCCTGCGCGTCATCCGGCGGTGTTCAGACTGCGCGCCGCCCCGACTGCGGGATGCGCGATCAGGATTCCGTATTCGCCGTGCGCGGTCCGGTGTTCCGCGAGTGCAACGTCGACGTCCAGGCGCGGTTGACCAACACCGACGTGCACCCTGACTTCCGGCCAACCCAAACCGGGACTAAATGCTACTCTGCGGAAGTTGAGTTCGTCGTTGACGCCAAAGGTGAAGTGGAAACGAAGACGGCCCGGGTACTGCGCGCTACGGACGACGCCCTTGGTGAATCGGTGATCGCGATGCTGCCGAAACTCCACTTCGAGCCTGCAATGCGAGACGGGCAGCCTGTAAGACAGATAGCAACCCAAAAGTCCGCACTCCAGACGGCCGTTATGGTATCCCCGGCAGGAGCGGGGCGACCGCCGGCTCCACCTCGTGGCACCGTGGGAAAACCGAGCTGCTGAGCCGTCGGGTTTCAGAGGGCGCGTTGATGTGCGCCGTTCTGAAATCGATTGGTGATGCTCCTCGACGGAAGACTGGCAACGTTGTCCGCTCCATGTATGGACGCGGGCAACGATACCACTTCCACGAGATGACATCATGATCGAACAGAAGATGGAGGAAATACTCGACGCGCTTGGGCACGCACGGCAACGCGCTACGTATGGCGCCGTCGCAGCCGCCGTAAGTGCTTCCCCCCGGATGCTGATGAAGGGTCGCGTGCGCGATCAACGCCACTGCTGGGTGGTGAATCGCTCCACCGGCCTGCCAACAGGGTATCAGGACGCCGAACTCCATCCGGAGCTGTGCACAAGGCCTGATATCCTCGAAACTGGTCAGGCGCTCGCGACATGGCTGACCCGAATGCAGGCCTGACGAAGGGCTCGTTCCGTCATGGGAGACCCGGCTATTGTCGCCGGGGCGACGCCGGCGCGACGCCGGCGCGACGAGGGCGCGCAGATTCGCTGGGCCCACGGCGCCGCGGTCGGCCTGCGGCATTTCCGCCCCAGGTCGGCCCGCTCGGCTGGCGAATATTACAGGTCTGTTATGTAGTGACGATACTCATTGTATCGCCGTCGCATACGCAGTCCCCTCGTCTCCCTCCCGCGACGGGACTCGCTGCTTTTCCGTGCCTGGACACTTCGCCCACCATGAGCGTCCCCGTTCGTACACGCGCCAACGAACCTCAGGAAGATTCCGACGAGTGGCTCATCGACGCCGCGCGCCGGGCTGGGCATGCGTTGCCTCGGCGCGATCGTCCTGCCGGCACGAGTGCATGGCGCATGCTCCTCAACGCTGGTGTGTCCGAGGAGGAGATCCTTCGCCTTGCCTGCGCAGCATCCGGGGCGGACGCCGCGGATTTCACGCGCGTGTCCCCGGCCCTCAATTCATATCTGCCCCACGCTGTTGCTCTGCGTTACCGCGTTGCGCCACTTGGCGTTCGCAACGGTGTGTTGGGTGTTGCAACCTTCAATCCACGTAGTCCGCACCTTGAGCGCGAACTGGCGTTCGCCTCAAAACATCGCGTGAGTCTGCTGGCGGCCGGTCCGGGCGCGATCCTTCGCGCCCAGGCGGCCATATATGGTACCGTGTATGGCACAGTCACTGCCAGCGAACCCGGCGGTCCACCGATGCCCGCGCCGAGCGTGGCCCCTCCACAGCGGCCGCCGCATGTCGCTCGTCTGTCGCTCGCCGTGGCTGCGCCATCGGAGACGAGCAGTCAGGCCCAGAATCTCGCCGATCGCCTGCTGACTACCGCGATCACAGAGCGCGCATCCGAGGCACACCTCGAACCAGCGCAAGAGGGTGGGCTGCTCGTCCGGCTCCGTGTCGACGGAACACTCAACGACCGTTTCGGCGTGTCCGAAGCCAACATGCCGCGCGTCATTCATTCGTTGAAGACGCGCGCGGGATTGGACGTTGGCGATACACACAGCCGGCAGAGTGGCCGAGCCACTTTTGTGTCGCCGCAGGGTGTGGTGGAGTTGCGTATCTCCACCGAGCCGATGCCGAAGGGCCTCGAACGGCTCGTCGTCCGCCTTTATAGTCCTCAGTCGGCGCTGGGCATCACGGAGCTCGGCTTCTCCGCCAGCGAACGACATCGCTTTGAGGAATTACTTGGCGTCGGCAGCGGACTGGTGCTCGTGGTGGGGCCGCACAGTGCCGGCAAGACCACCACGCTGTATGCGGCCGCGCGCGCGCTGAAGGAGCAGGGGCGTCGCGTGGTGACGGTGGAGGAGCCGGTCGAACGGCGGCTGGATGGCATCACCCAGACGGACGTGAGCGCGTCACCGTACCCCACGGTCGCGTCCGCGGTGCGTGCGATGCTGTACGCCGATACCGACGTGGTATTGGTCGGCGCGCTCACGGACACCGCGACCACCGAAAGCGTGGTGACGGGGAGCGCGAAGAAGCGCTTTGTTCTGGCCGCGCTCGAGACGTCCGATATGGCGTCCGCACTACAGCGGCTGTACGATCTCGAACATGATTCGGTGGCGTTGTCTGGGGCCATCCGCGGTGTGGTCGCGCAGCGTCTTCTCCGCTGTCTCTGCGATGCGTGCGCAGCGCCGCAGCACTTGAGTGATCTGCCCGAACCGCAGCAGCAATTGCTGTCTGGTCTTCCCAATTCCAAGCTGCGCAGCGCCGTCGGTTGTGAACGATGCCGCGGCACGGGCTATGACGGTCGCACAGCCGTCGTGGAAGTGGTGCCGATCACGCCAGAGTTACGGGCCGCTATTGCGCGTCGAGCGGATGCCCCCGCGCTGGCCCAGCTCGCGCGTGAGTGTGGCATCCACAATCTCTGGGACTCGGGGATGAATTGCGTTGTCGAGGGCATCACCTCCCTCAGCGAACTGCTGGACCATGTGGTGCCTCCGCCGCAACAGGTTGGGGAAGGTACCGTGGCGCAGCACGACATCGACGCACTATTGGCGCAGCTCCTTGGCGGCACCTTGACGGCAACGACAGTTGAAGCTGCCCCAGCGCCGCCGCCTCGTCAGCAATCACTGCGTATTCTCCTGGTAGATGACGATGTGGTGGCTCGGCGATCCCTGGCGGGAGAACTCACTCGTGCTGGAGTGACCGTACTCGAAGCGGCGGACGGCGAGGCGGCACTCGCGTATGCGCGCCGTCTGCGTCCCGACTTCATCATCAGCGAGGTTGCCCTCCCCAAGCTCGATGCCATGGGATTGCTGAAGGCGTTGGCCGAGGATGCATCGCCACCGCCCGTGATAATCCATACGGCCCAGGAGGACCAGGCCATGCATGGCTGGCTTCAGGAGGCAGGCGCCATGGAAATCATTTCGCGGAAGGTCGCGGGTGATGCCCTTGCCGCGCGCCTCAATGAGCTCGCCGTATACCTGAGCCCACAGCCACCGGCATGAGCCGGCGGTTGGCATAGCCACTCGTTGGTACGTCAGTACTTCAGCGCGAGACCGACCCGAATGGATCGCGCGGTCATGCGATAGTACTGCGCGTCGCCAAATTCGCTCTCGGACGCGGCGTCGCGACGGTCACCGAGTTGCGTTTGCCAAGGTACCGGTCGCCTGTGTAGTTGATCAGGTCAGCCTAGGGGGCTGGCAACGTCACATGAAATTCCGTGCGGCCCGGGCGCGATGAGACGAGATCAAGCCGCCCCCCGTGCATCTCCGCAATACGGCGGGCGATGGCCAATCCAAGTCCCGCGCCGCTGGTTGCGCTCTGTTCATTGGCATCGCTGCGTGTACGAACGGAGTCCGCCCGGAAGAAGCGCTCGAACACGCGGTCGTGCATCTCAGTCGGGATGCCTACGCCGGAATCAACGACCATGACGTCATATCGGTTGTCGGTGCGCTCCATCGACACATCGACCCTGCCTCCACGGGGGGTGAACTTGATGGCATTGTCCAGCAGGTTGAGTAGCAGGCGACCCAGGAGGTCGACATCACCATCGAATGGCGCCTCCACGACCTGGCCCAGCACAACGTGTACGCCGAGTCGATCGGCCACGCCGCGGATCCCCGTTGTGGCATCATGGATCACTTCTTCGAGGTACAGCGGCGCACGGCGCGCCACGAGGTGTCCAGAGTCGGCACGCGCCAGCAGGAAGAGGTCTTCGACGATGCGCGTGAGCCGCCGCGTAGCGTTTTGCATGATCACTGCCGACGCGCGGTATTCGTGCTCCGGTCGGTGCTCCCGCGAAAGCGTGAGGTCCGCCTCGGTGCGAAGAATCGCCGTTGGCGTGCGCAGTTCATGCGAGGCATCCGCCATGAAGCGCCGCTGTTGCTCGAAGCTTTCACCCAGCCGGTCCAACAGATCATTGACCACGCGTGCCAGGCCAACGAGTTCCTCGCCGCCACCCACCGGTAGTCGTTCATCGAAGTTTGCCGCGCTGATTGCCTCCGCCTGCAAGGTCATGGCCGAGAGGGGCGCAAGGCTTCGCTTCGCCAGGAAGTAGCCGCCCGTCGCAGCAGTCAGGATGAGGAACGGGATGGCCAGGGCAAACATGGCTCGAATGCGCTCGAGGACGCGCTCGATGTCCTTCAGGGGATACGCCGCCGCGAGGCCGAATCGTGCGCCGCGCAGTTCGAGCGGCCGGCTCATCACGCGATAGGTTCCCTCACCGGTGGGCACCGTGATGACCTCCGGCTGAGCAAATGCCAAGGCACGCAGCGTGGAGTCAATCTGTCGCTCCGCGCTGCCGGCGGTACGTGCATTGCTTTCCGATTCGGCCTCCGGAAAGACGGTGGCCGCGACGAGGCGGTGCACGGAGTCAAGCACCCCGATCCGCAGGTCGCGGAAGCGTACTTCCTCGACGGTCGTGCGGATTGCCCCGGCCGGCGATGTGGCCATCCGCCGTTCGGCAACGAGCTCCCGCGAGAAGGCGGTCAGCGCATCACCGATAAAACCGTCGGTGCGGCTGAGAAGGGCGCGCGCGAACGCCACGTAGCAGACGATCGCGAAGATGACGAGCGGAAGCGCGAGCAGAATGGTGTACCACAGCGTCAGTCGCAGGCGCAGCGACGAAGGCCATGCGTGCATTGCCTACGTGTGACGGGCAGTCTTGCGACGAACGGGGGCACTCGCCGCTCGCGGCGACGGCGCCTCGAGCAGGAAACCACTGCCACGCAATGTGGTGAAGAGTGACACGTCTTCACCGTCGTCCACCTTGCGCCGGACGCGGCTGGCGCAGACGTCGATGATATTGGAGTAGCTCGGCCGCGTGTCATCCCACACGTGCACCATGATCTCGGAGCGCGGTACAACGCGCCCAGCGTTTCGCGCGAGATACGCCAGGAAGGTAAACTCCTTGGCGGTGAGGATGATCTCGCGGCCATTGCGGTGCACAGCGTGCCGCATGGTATCGATGACCAGGTCGCCGATGGTGATGGGCGCGGACAGGACCTCCCCGCGGCGGCGCGTGATCGCCCGCACGCGAGCGAGCAGCTCGCCGAAATCGAACGGTTTGGTCAGGTAGTCATCTGCACCGGCGTCCAGACCGGCAATGCGCTGCTCCACCGCATCCAGAGCAGTGAGCATGAGGATTGGCACTCGGCTGCCGCGTTCCCTGATGTTTCGGCAGACGTCGATGCCGCTGCCTTCAGGCAAAAGGATGTCGAGGATGATCGCGTCATATTCGTTGGCGGCTGCCAGGGCGTCGGCCTCGGCGCCGGTGAACGCGCCGTCCACCGAGTACGAGGCTTCGGTGAGGCCGCGCATGATGGACGCACAGAGCTGGCGGTCGTCTTCCGCGAGGAGGATTCGCATGGGAGGAATTCTATAGCCCGCGCACAAAAAGCACACGCTCCCGCTGAACCGGCATCATGGGGCGGACTTCCATCGCCCGCGTGTGAAATCGGGGAATTTCACGGGCGCGCTTCCGGTGGCAACGGAACGCTCCGACAGTGGGCCCGGCACACTCCATCCAGCGGCATCGTACACGGTAAGGTCCGGGGCCAGCCCCTGACGCATGCACTCGATGAGCCGCCAGATCATGATGAAGTCCATCCCGCCATGTCCACCGGTGCGTGCGCGCTCTCCCTGCGCCTTCCACCACGGATGCTCGAACTGTGGCTTGTACTCGTCGAGGGTGGTCCACGCGTCGTTCTTGCCGTGGCCTTCGATGTAAATGCGCGCCGGATAGTCCTCGAAGAGGCCCTTGGTGCCCTCGATGCTGTTGATGCGGCTGTACGGGCGGGGACTGGACACGTTGTGCTCAAGGCGGATGGTCCGTCCTTTCGCCGTCTTGATGAGTGAACTGTTGAGATCACCGTTTGCGTACGTCTCCTTCCATCGCGGATCATCTTTCGGAATGTGATCCTCGCGCCACTTGGTCAGCCCGAACTCCGGTGTGCTCATGGACACCATGTAGTCGAACCGGTCCCCGTAGTTGATGCCGAGGTACCACGCCACTGGTCCAAGGCCATGCGTGGGATAGAGGTTGCCATTGCGCTTCAGATGTGCTGCGCGCCGCCACAACCCTTCATCCCGCGTCTCGAACAGGATCTCGCGCAGATCATGATTGTACGCGGCCCCACCGTGCTTGAGTTCTCCGAACACTCCCGCGCGGACCATCTCCAGAACGAGCAATTCGTTGTAACCGTAGCAACAATTCTCCATCATGATGCAGTGCCGGCGCGTGGACTCTGATGTATCCACGAGGGTCCAGCAGTCCTCCACGGTCAGCGCAGCGGGGACTTCGGTGGCGGCATGCTTGCCGTGCTTCATTGCGGCCATGGCCACCGGTACGTGCCAGCGCCACGGGGTGGCGGTGTAGACGAGATCGATGTCGTCGCGCGCGCACAGCTTCTCGAAGTCACGCTCACCTCCGGTAAAGACGGCAGGCTCGTAGTCGTGCCCGGCCTTCTTCATCTGAGCGCGCGCCATCTCCACCTTTTCCGGCACAACGTCGCACAACGCGGTGATGCGCACGTTGCCCACTCCGAGGAGTTCGGTCAGGGTACTTCGTCCGCGAAGCCCCGTTCCAACGATCGCGATGCGCGGCACGTCCCGGGCCTCGAACTTCACGCCCATCATCGACGGTGCGAGCGGAGGCCTGTCATCACCATGCCCGGAAATGGACTCGGCCTTCGCATCCGCCGGGAAGCCGAGGTGCGCCAGGCCGAAACCGGCGCCGGCCGCCGCCACGGACTTGAGAAGATCGCGGCGAGAGAGATCATCACTCATGACAGGACTCCGTGAAGAAGGTGGGAAACATGAGGGCCCGTCAGCCGGACCGCACCAGGGCCCGGGACTGTAGCGAAGAACTCGGAACGCTGCGCGGCGTCGGGGAATTCTGTGCCATACGCCGCGCGCCATTCCACGGTAAATGCGTCGGCGCGGTCAGCGGGCACGAGCGCCCACACACTGCCGCCAAACCCCGCACCGAACGCCGATGACGCGTGTGCGCCATGCTCCCGTGCGAGCCGCACGAGGCCAATCGTTTCGGGAACCTGGTTGCCCAGCAACGTCTCGACTCCGCGTTGCGAGCGGGCGACCAAGCCGCCCAGGGCGATCATGTCGTTCCGCGCAAAGGCCGCCACCGCCAGGGGGATGACCTCGTACGACTCGGTCACGAACTGCTCCAGGCGATCGAGCAATCGCTGGGGGGTGAACGCCGCGGACTGCGAGTTGCCAATGAGGGCGCGGATTCGGGAGGGAGCCTCCGGTGCACTGGCGATCGCGTCGGCGAGCGCGGCGTCGTTGCGGCCATTCGCTGCATTCCATTCACTCAGGATTTCGCTGACGGCAAGCGCCGCCTCGTTGTACTGGTGAAGAGCATTCGAAGTCTTGGACGCGGCCACTCCACTGTATGCCACCACGAAGGTCAAGCTGGAGGGGACGGGTATCTCACCTTCTGCACGCACGGGACAGAAGGCATACTGGCTCAACACGCCCGCGCGGCAACAGAGGATGGCCGTCTGGTCCTGGCTTCCGCCCAATGTACCGACGCCAGTATCTCCCACGAGGGGCCCGTAACTTCTTCCGTTTTCCACGGCGCCGAGATAGCCGGCCAGCGCTTCCCTGGACGTGATCACATTCTGGAATGCCGCGCCACTCGTGAGGTCATTGACGGCGTCCAGGGCCAGGAACATGGCGATGACCATGGCGCTTGAACTGCTCATACCCGACGACGCAGGCAGGTCGCTGGCGAAGGCGATGTCCGCCCCGCGCCTCGCCTCAGGAAAGTTCCGCGTGAGACTGCGGATCACCGTCGCCACGTAGTTCGACCAATCGCCACGCTCGGCGCGCGCGTCTGGAGCGAACGCGAGTTCTCGTACCGTGCCGCCCTGCGTATCAACCACTCGAACGCGTGCGTCGTCGCGCGGCGTGGCCATCACAGCAAAGCCTCTCTCCATTGCGCACAGCAGACTTCTCCCGCCCGCATAGTCGGTGTGCTTGCCGAGTACCTCTATGCGTCCCGGTACGAAGCACGCGAACGGCTCCGGCAATCCCGTGTGGGTGAGGGCCTCGGCACATCGCGCGAACAGCGCACCCTTCGCGTTTGATTCACGTTCCGACATCCCCGCGGCACGCAGCCGTTCTACAACGCCGGTCACAGTCGCGGCTCCACGTTCCTGAGGTGTTCCGCGACGGAGGAAATGTCGCCACGGCTCGAGAGGTCAAGCACACCATCGCGAAAGGGAAGCACCCGGAACCCCACGCCCAACTCGTCGCGCGCAAACTGCACCGCGTCCTGCAATTCGAGCTCTCCACGCACGGAGGGCCTGATACGCCGGCATGCCTGGTAGATGGCCGGCGGAAATGCCCAACTGTTCATGCCCACGAACACATCCGCGCCGAACGCTGCCATCGTCGCCGCGTCCGGCTTCTCGATAATCCGCGCGAGCATGCCGTGATCGTCCATCTCTACCACCGAGAATTTCGCGATGCGCTCAGCGTCGATGTTACCGAGCGTCACCAGGGCTGATCGCTCGAACACCGCCACGCCGGCGGTGCCGAGGTCGCGTAGCGCCCGCAAGGTGTGCGCCGGATAGTAGTTGTCGGAGTTCAGGGCGAGCACATGGTCGCCGGCCGCGAACGCCTCGGCCGCCAGTACCGCGTCGGCAGTGCCGAGCGGTTCCGCCTGGACGGCGAAGTGCACACGGACTCGCGAGAGTTCCACGTCGCCGCCGTAGTAATCGCGGATGCGCCGATTTTCCGGACCGATGACCAGGCAGACATCACTGATGCCAGCGTCAGCCAGCGCACTGATGACATAGTCGAGAAATGGCCGGCCAATTGGAATCATCCCTTTCACCCCGTCGTCGGCCACGGTGGCCTGCGCCACCGTGAGTGCCGGCGCGCCGTCAGGGTGTCGCATACGCGTGCCCAGTCCGCGTGCGAGAATGACCGCTTTCGTGATGGGGTGGGTGGGCATCGATGTGGTGGGGTGGGCCGGCGCGCGCAGAGTGACGGGCCGCTACAGCCCAATGTACGAAGCGGCTGGCATCTCGGAAGCGGTGGCGAGTTCGCTCAGGTCGCTTCGTCTGGCAGCGCTGCTTGCTGCAATCGGCCGCTCTTCACCGCACCCAGAAATGCCACGACGATCTCTGGATCGAACTGCGTTCCGCTGCACCGGACCACCTCGCGTACTGCTTCGTCGAACGTCATCGGTGCGTCGCGGTGCGGACGACGGCTGGTCATGGCATCCAGCGCGTCAGCAATGGCCGCGATGCGGGCTTCCAGTGGAATGGCGGAACCCGCAAGGTGATCCGGCACGCCGGTGCCATCAAATCGCTCGTGATGCGAGCGAACGATTCGCAGCGCGATCGGCGCTTCTTCCAGCATCGGTTCGAGGATGCGGTAGCCGATCAATGGATAGGTCAGCACATATGCGTACTCATCATCCGTGAGCTTGCCGGGTTTCTGGAGTACCGTTTCGCGAAGGCCGAGCTTTCCGACATCGTGAACCTGCCCTCCAAGTTCGATCTGCCGCAGTTCGTCGCCGACAATGTGCAGTTCTGCGGCAATTGCCGACGCATACTGGCTCACGCGTGACGAGTGGCCACGCATGTGGGGGTCCTTGGCCTCGAGCGCATCCGAGAGTGAAGGGAGGCTCACGGCGAAAAAACGCTCAGCGCGCCGTGCTTGCAGCACCGCCTTCTCCTTCAGTTTCTCCTGGTAGATGCGGTGCTCGAGGGTGAGGCGCCGCTTGTCGAGCGCACTGCCCACGCGTGCACGTACTTCCTCCAATTGGAACGGCTTGGTCAGGTAGTCTGCCGCGCCGAGTGACAGGCAGTGCACGGCGATCTTCGTGTTGTCCACGCCGGTGATCATCATCACGGCGATGTCGGGCCATCGCGTCCGGATGCGGGTGAGCAGCTCGATCCCGTCCATTTCGGGCATGCGAACGTCGCACATCACGAGTGCGATTTCCGGATGCTTCACGAGCAGGGTCAGCGCCGACACTCCGCCCTCAGCCTCGAGGCAGACTGAGCCAGCGCGACTGAGCGCGGACACCAATGCCTGCCGAACCTGTGGGTCGTCATCCACAAAGAGCACGGTCTGTCCGCGTAGGCCGTGAATGCCGTGAATGCCGCCGGTGTCCAATTCGCCCGTCACGCGACCGCGCGCCGACGGTGAGGTGCCGCGCGCGTCGTCAGGTCCAGGCCCATTGATCCTCCACACGACTGGTGCACGCCATCCGGCGACGCGGCCCAATGGCGCGCGCCGACGCGGTGATCCAATTCGCTCCCGAACAACACGAGAATACGTCCGTGGTTCGGAAAAGGCCAATCCGCAGCCTTGGCATGGGCGGTTGTCATGATGGAACCGTGGCGCACGTTTGTATGTCGCTGGGGGAAGGGGGGTTGCCGCATCCGGACGGAAGCAGCCGGGAAAACCGGCTCCCAACCGAATCCTCGTCAGGGCTGTCCAACCCGACTAGAATGCATTCCTGCGGCGTCCGCCTGATTGTTCGTCACATCTCACTTCACGAAATGCGAACCACTTTCCTTATCGCGGTTGGAGTCTGCGCGGTCGCGTCGAGCGCGCGTGCGCAGGCCCCCGCCGCGGGACCACTCGCGCTCCTGCTCCCCGCGAGCGCCCGCGCGACAGCATTGGGCAACGCATGGGTCGCGGCCCGTGACGAATCCGCCATTTTCTACAACCCGGCGCAGCTCGTGCCCACCAATGGCATCGGCGGCTCGTTTGCCCGGTATGGGGCCAACGGCAGCTCTGGCGCGTTGACGAGCGCAGTCACCATCGGAACACTCACGTACGGGTGGGGGGTCCAGGTCGTGGATTTCACGGCATCCACCGCGGCGGCGTATCCGTTCATGCCCGCCGACCTCATACAACGCGGGTCCCGGAACGCGTTGAGCCTCGTTGCCGCCGCGGGCGCCAACTATGTGTTCAAGGGCTTTCGTACCGGTGCGTCGTTGAAGTACGCGGAAGATCGTGTGGACGCGTCGCCGTCGGCCGGGCAGCCCGCCATTCTCCACGGCCTGCTGCTCGGCGACTTTGGTGCCTCGCATCCTTTATGGTCCGGGACCGCCGCCCTGTCGGTCCAGAATGTGGGAGACCATAGCAACGTCCGCCTTCCATTGCAGACGTCACTCGGGTGGACGCGGCAGAAGCAGGTCGGCGACTTCGACGTTGGTCTTGTTACCCAGGTATCCGAACGGAACAAATGGCTCGGTGCCGCTGGGGGCGTGGAGGCGGGATATGGCTGGATCGAGGGATGGTCGTTTGTGGCGCGGGCCGGAGCGCATCGCCCGGAATCGCAGGCGCAACGGCCGCTCACTCTCGGCGGTGGATTGAATGCCGACCGGCTCGTGCTCGACTACGCGCTCGAATTCTTCGAGCACGAGCGATACGCGCATCACATCTCCATCCGCTGGCGTTGACGATGACCATCTCCCGCCGACTCTCCGTTTTCTGCGTCGTGGCCCTGGTAACCGCCGCCGCGTGTTCGCAAACGCTCGTCCTGGCGAAGGACGACTCGCCCACGGTGCTCGCGCATCAGACCATCACCGCGCCAAATCCAGCCGACGCTGGCCCGCTGAAAGTTGTGCGCATGTATTACGGCAATGGCACGGACAAGCAGCGCTCCATCTTTCGCGACTCCGTGACGCTGAAGACGAAGACCGTGGATATCTCCCCCTTCGCCTCGGTTACGCCGGACCAGGCCGACGACCGCAAGGACTTCTGGGGCTTTGACATGAAGAAGGTGCCGCTCAACGCACGGGTATGGTATCCCGAGGGGCCGGGACCGTATCCGCTGGTGCTGGTGGTGCATGGTAACCACAATCCGGAGGATTTTTCTGATCCCGGCTACGGCTACCTGGGCGAACTCCTCGCGTCGCGTGGCTTCATTCTCGCCTCCATCGACGAGAATTTCATCAATGGCCTGAGCGGTGAGAACGATGGCCGGGCGTGGTTGCTGCTGAAGCACCTCGAGGTGTTCAAGCACTTCAACGACTCCGCCGGAGGTCCGCTGTATCATCGCGTGGACATGAACAACATCGCCCTCATGGGGCACTCGCGCGGAGGCGAGGCCGCCCCACTCGCGGCGACCTTCAACAAGCTCAAGTTCTATCCTGACGACGCCAAACAGAAGTTCGGTTTCAACTTCGCCATCAAGTCGATCGTGTCCATTGCGCCGGTGGACGGTCAATACAAGGCCTCGGGACAGTTCACGCCACTCGAGAACGTGAACTATCTGGTCATTCACGGGTCCCATGACGGCGACGTGTCCACCTTCCACGGCCTTCGTCAATTCGAGCGGCTGCGTTTCACCGACGGCAAGCCATGGTTCAAGTCGGCATTCTACATGTACCGCGCGAACCATGGACAGTGGAACACGGTGTGGCAGAACAAGGACAATGGCCCGCGAAGTGGGCGAAGCCTCGACCTGCGCGCGCTCATCTCGCCCGAGGAGCAGCGGCAGTTCGGCAAGTTGGCCATCTCTGCGTTTCTCGAGGCGACGCTGCACGGCAAGAAGGAATACCTGCCCATGTTCCGCGATCATCGGACGGCAGGGCACTGGCTGCCAAAGACGATGTACATCACGCGCTTCCAGGAGAACGGCTATGCGCCGCTCGCCGAGTTCGACGAGGACATTGATGTCACCACCGGGTCGGTGCCAGGCGTCGAGTTGATCGGCGACAGTCTCTCGACGTGGAAGGAGGGCATCCTGCCGTACCGGTCGCGCGGCGGAGATGATCAGCGCCACAGCGCCGTGTGGCTAGGCTGGAACAATCGCGTTGCGGGCGCGGACACCACGAAGATGGGTCGCATCGCGTCGTACACCATTGCGATTTCCGACTCGCTGCGCGCGGCGCGCAAGCCTGACGTGAACAGCGCGATCTACCTATCCCTCGCAGCCACGAAGGACAAGCCCGGCCCGCGCCCGACGCCGAAGGACACCACCATCAAACCCGATACGTCCAAGGCGGGACGGGCACGCACGGACTCGATCAAGGCGGACTCGGTGAAGAAGGCCAAGGACCTGCCGAAGAAGAAGGAGGAGCCCGACACCATTCCCATCGCGATCACGGTGGAACTCGTCGACTCCGCCGGCCATGCGGCGCGACTTCCACTCAGTCGCTTCGGCACGATCCGCCGTCCCCTGGAAACGAAGGTATTCCGGCGCGAGGGGAGGGACGAGCAGCGCTTCGCGACCACCTTTGAACTCGTGCCGCAGACCTTCGTCATGCCGCTGGCGGACTTCTACGCAGCCGTGCCACAGTTCAACGCGGGGCAGTTGAAGACCATCCGTCTGCTCTTCGACAAGACTGTGGCCGGCACGGTGGTCGTCTCGGATATTGGAATCTCTACCAGGATCGACCCGGCGTTCCTGGCGGGTTCGCTGCCGTAGCCCGGCACGTTTCACGCATGCGTAGCCTCCCAACGCCACGACCGAAGGGAGGCACGCATGCTTGCAGCGCACGCAGCAATCGCAACCGTAGCGGTAAAGGACCTCGCCGCCGCCAAACGTTTCTATGGAGATACGCTCGGCCTGACCCAGGTGGACGCCGAAGGCGAGGAGGCGGTGACGTTTGCCACGGGCACCGGCAAGCTCATCGTGTACCGCTCTACCTTTGCCGGAACCAACCAGGCCACGGCCGTGAACTGGAACGTCGGCGGAGAGGTTGACGCCATCACCCGCGAGCTTGCGTCGAAGGGGGTGACCTTTGAGCACTACGACCTGCCCGGGCTCGCGCGCGAGGGCGACGTGCACGTGGCGCCCGGCATGCGCGTTTCGTGGTTCAAGGATCCTGATGGCAATATCCACAGCCTGATGGGCGGTTCGTAGGTCCCATGGCAATACCGCACTAGCTCGGCCGGTGGTCGTCGAATAGCGTTCAGGGCAGCCTACTCTCCACAGACGCCTTGACCGACACCGCCGCACAACACGATCCCATCGCGCCAGCGGCCAAGCCCGCTGCGCCCGATCGGCGCCGCTACGACCGTTCCATCATCGAAGGCGATCTCAAGTCCGCGGTCTGGAATATCGCCTGGCCAACGATGCTCACCAACATGATTGGCGGCGTTCAGGGCATCATCGACCACATCCTCGTGGGGCATTTCGTCGGCTTCACCGGCAACGCCGCCATCGGTGTGGCCAACCAGATCTTCCTCGTCGTCATCGCGTTCATCATGTCGCTCTTCATTGGCATGAGTGTGCTGGTGGCCCGCTTCGCGGGGGCCGATGAGGAGGAAAAGGTGAACCGGACGGTCTACCAGGCCTTCATCACGGCCACGGGGCTGTCGGTGTTCATTCTGGCGCCGGTGGGCTACTTCGCATCGCCGATTCTGCTGGACCTCGTCAACGCCTCTCCTGCCGTGAAGGCGGAAGCGCTGCCGTTCCTGCGAATCATGTTTGCGTTCAGTAGCGGCATGATGGTGTTCTTCATGCTCGCGGGGGCTCTCCGGTCGGCCGGCGACGCGCGGACGCCCATGGTGCTGGGCATTGCCATGACCCTGTTGAACATCGCGTTCAACATCGTGCTCATAAAGGGATTGGGACCAATCCCTGCTTTTCGTACGGCGGGCGCGGCGATGGGGACCTGCCTCGCGTCGGGCCTGCTGATGTTCTATTCGCTGTACAAGCTCCTTCGCGGCGGATGGGTCGTGTCCTTTCCGCGCGGTGGCAGCTACGCCCCCGACTGGACGATCATCCGATCGCTGTTCCGTTTCGGCCTCCCCAGCGGCATTCAGGGCATTGCGATGAACGTGGGCGGCGTATTGATGTTGTCGTTCATCGGATCGCTCGCCCAGAGTGCCGCAGCGCAAGCGGCCTTCGCCGTTTCGTACGGCCAATTGTTCTCTCTCATCACCTGGACCTCCGCCGGTCTCATGGGCGCTGCCGCGGCGGTGGCCGGCCAGAATCTTGGGGCGAACCAGCCGGCGCGGGCATCCGATGCTGTGCATGCCGCAGCACGCATCGGCGTGATGGGAGCCGCCTTCATAGGAGCGTTCTTCCTGTTCTTTCCCGCGCAGTTGCTGGCGGTGTTCGGGATGAACCAGCCGGAGGTGGTGCAGATAGGGACGCAATTGCTTCGCGTCCTCAGCGTGTCCGGATTGTTCATCGCCGTGGCGCTGACGTACACGGGCGGCCTCCAGGGAACGGGCGATACCAAGAGCCCGCTGTACATCTCCATCGTGTCACAGGTCGTGGTGCCGCTGGGCATCTGCTTCACGATCCGCACGTTCGGCACGCTGCAGCCGCTGCACATCTGGATTGCCATCCTCGTCGGTCACGCCACGCGATGCGCGTTGAGCATGATCCGGTTCAACCAGGGGAAGTGGCGCGGGATCGCGGTCAACATTCGCTAGTCGCCCCGCCGGATGATTCCCTTGCCTCGGAACTCCGCGGCTTCGGAGTCATCGGCGTATTGGCGATGCTGGTGGTCCTTGCGGGCAACGCATTGTTTGTTCCGTTCAGCGCGCTCCTGGCAGCGAGCTGGGCGTGGAGGTCGCGCACGCCGTGGCGGAACATCGGCTTCGTTCGCCCTGCGAACTGGCTCATCGTGGTGGCGTTTGGCACCCTGGGCGGTGTCGCCTTCAAGATCGCCATGAAGGCCGTCGTCATGCCCCTGTTCGGCGCCGACCCCGTCAACCATGCGTATCACTATCTCGAGGGCAACACGGCCTCGTTGCCCGGTGCCATCTATGCCATGACGGCGGGCGCGGGATTTGGCGAAGAGACGATCTTCCGTGGTTATCTTTTTGAACGGCTCGGCCGCCTATGGGGCGACAGCTCGCCAGCGCGACTGGCTACTGTACTCCTCACGTCTGCGTACTTCGGGGCGGTGCACTACGCGGTGCAAGGCATGACCGGTGCAGGGCAGGCGGCCATCGTCGGGCTGGTGTTCGGCACAATCTACGCGCGCACCGGGCGGCTCGTGCCGCTCATGGTCGCGCATGCCGCATTCGATCTCACCGCGTTGGCCCTGATCTTTTTCGGGTTGGAATCCAACGTGGCGCACCTCATCTTCACGCAACCATGATTGCAAAAGCAGCGCTCCTCGCATCCATCGTCCTACCGGCGTCCACGCTCGTCGCGCGGTCCCTCGACTCAGCCGTTGCCGCGCGTCGCACTGCCAACTGTTCCAACTGTGCCACCTGGAATGCGCCGCAGCGTCCGTTCAATCTCCATGGCACCACGTATTTCGTTGGCACGCATGGACTCAGTGCCGTCCTCATCACCTCGCCGGGTGGGCACATCCTCATTGATGGCGGCCTGAATGAATCAGCGCCGCTGATCGCTTCGAACATCAAGGCGCTCGGCTTTCGAATCGAGGATGTGAAGTTGATCGTCAACTCGCACGACCACTACGATCACGCCGGCGGCATCGCGGAGCTCCAACGGTTGTCCGGCGCCGTGGTTGCCGGGAGTCCGCCGAGCGCCGCGGTTTTCAAGAGCGGGGCGGTGGGCCGCGACGACCCGCAGTACGGGATCGCATTTGCCATTGCGCCGGTCTTGAACGTGCGCGCAATCGCGGACGGTGACACGCTGCGCGTCGGCTCGCTCGCGATCGTGGCGCACTTCACACCTGGCCATACGCCGGGTGGTACAAGCTGGACCTGGCGGTCGTGTCAGGCCGGAAGTTGTCGCGACGTCGTCTACGCAGACAGCCAGACGCCCGTCTCCGCTGATGGCTTCCTCTTTACCAGCAATACGGCGTATCCTGGCGCGGTCCGCGATTTCGAGAGAAGCGAGGCCACGCTCGAATCGCTGCGCTGCGACATCCTGATCACGCCGCACCCGGACCAGTCGTCACTGTGGGAACGCGTGGCGCGAAAGGATGGCGGACAGGTAGACGCGCTCGTGAACCCGCAGGCGTGCAAGGACTACGCGGCGACTGCGCGAAAGGCCCTCGCCAAGCGCATCGCGACGGAAACGACCAAGCCGTAGCAGCCTCGCGGTTGGCGCTGGTGGAAACACAAAAGCGGGGCGAGTGCTCGACCATCGAGCACTCGCCCCGCTCTTGATGTGTGCCTCCTACTTCGCCGCCAGGTCCTTCAGCGACGTCGCAAGCATCTTCAGCTTCGCCGTGTCGGCCGCGTTGCTTGCCTTGGTGCTCTCAACCTGACGCGCCAACGTCGTGAGCTCCGTCTTGCGCTTGGCACCACTCGACTTTTCGGCATTGGCGATTCCGCTCCGCACTTCCAGGAGCGTCTTGTCGGAGAGGCCCTTGGTGCGCTCGAGCTGGTCGACATATGCCTTCGACAGCGAGAACGTGGCCGGCCACACGAGCTTCGGCTGTCCCTGCGTGTTCAGGTAGTCGAAGTGCACCGACTTGGCCGCGTCGATTTCGTTCTGCGAAATGTACTGGCTCGGCGTGAGCTCGAAGATATCGAGGCCGCGCGCAATCTCGGAGCTGACCATCGTGCCGTTGTACCAGTACACCGACCAGCTGCCGCCCATCGTGAAGTGGGTGGAATCAACAGGTCCGCGATCGAAGAACGCGATTTCCTTGGCGTTGGCCGGGTCCGTCCAATCGAACACCGTAATGCCGCCCTGATAGAACGCCTGCACCATCACATCGCGGCCCGGAATGGGAATCAGCGAGCCGTTGTGGGCGACGCAGTTTTCCATGTTGGTCTGCGCGGCGGGCATCTTGTAATAGCCCTTGAAGTGCATCTTGCCGCCGTCGATGGTGAACAGCGCGTCTGCGCCCCACTCCTTAGGATCGGTCGCGCGGCACTTCGGTGCGCCACCGCCGCCCCATTCGTCCGAGAACAGCACCTTGCTGCCGTCGTTGCTGAACGTGGCGGAGTGCCAGTACGAGAAGTTCGTGTCGGCAGCGGCGTCGATGCGAACGGGGTGTGCGGGATCCCTGATGTCCAGCAGGAGGCCGTACCCGCCGCACGCGCCACCGGCGTAACCGACGCCGGGGTAGACGGTGATGTCATGGCACTGGTCCGGGCCGGTTGGCACGCGGGCCGCGCCGCCAAACCGCTTGTCGATCATGGCCTGTACGCTGCCGCGAAGGGTTGCGCTATCGGCGCCGGTGGGCGCGCCCGTGCCACCACGCGCCTTGACCACGCTATCCAGCATCGGCTTCACGAACTGGTCGGGCAACATGATCTCATTGCCCTGGATCATGGCAGAGAATGCGCCGCGCGCCTTGGCAGCGGCGGTCGCCGCCTTGTCGTCCGGTGCGTCGCCATGGCTCTTGATTGCGGCCAGGTTGTCGAAGATGCGCGGCGACGTCACGATCGCGGCCTGCTCCGGGTGCGCGAGCGGCACCTTGATGGCCTCGATACGGAAGTGCGCGCTGTTCGGGTCCTTGTCCGGCGCGGCATCCGAGCATCCGTGCAACTCGGCATCCGGGCGGACGCCCGACGAACCGGAGACATAGATGTAGACGTTGTCCTTGTCCTTCGGGTCAACGAGCACGGTGTGCGTGTGCGAACCACGGCAGGTCTGCACGTTGGCCACGTTCTTCGGGTGTTCGATGTCCGTGATGTCGAAAATACGGACGCCCTTGATGCGCTCGGTGCTCACCGTCTCCTTCACGCCCTGATCGCCGCAGTCGATACGGCCGGTGTTTCCCTCAGCCGAGACGAACAGGAGGTTCTTGTACACCGACACGTCACTCTGCGATGCCGGGCAGTAGTTCGACAGGCGGAGCGTTGGCGCGCTGGGATTGCTGATGTCCCAGATCTGGTAGCCGTTGTAGTTACCCTGGATGACGTAGTTGCCCTTGAACGCCAGGTCGGAATTGGTGCTGCCCAGGAACTTGCCCGAGGGCGGCGTCTTCGACAGCACCTTCATGTTCCACGTTGCTTCGGCGGCGTCCATCAGGCCGGCCTTGAGGCCGACGCGCGGATCGGGACTCGGCGCCTGCGCGTGCGCCGCGGCGGACAGCATGCCGGCGGCAAGGGACAACGAGAGCATTCGTGTGGCGCTTGGTCGCGCCCCCGAACGGAGGACGTGATACACAGATCCCATGATTGGTACCTCTGGTGGTGCGGAGTGGGGAAAACGATCCTGCTTCGGGTTCTTTACCGGCCTACTTGCCTTCGAGCTCCATCATGATGAGCATCTTTTCCATGCGGGCGATTTCCGTGCGCTGATCCACCTGGACGTCCGACGCAAACTTGAACGTCAATTCGTCCTGCCCGGCGCCATAGGTGTTGAAGAGATTGTCCACCATGGACACGGCGCCTTTGTGATGCTGAATCATGCCCGTGAGGAAGAGGCGGTCGAACGCGGCGTCTTTCGCCCCGTCCAACTGCTTCATCTGCGCCTCCGTCAGCATCCCCGGCATCATCATTTCGTGCTCCATGCCGTCCATCACCATTTTCATGGCACCCGGCGTCGCATCGGGAACGGCCTGGTTGCGGTCACGCAGCCACCGCTGCATCGCGACGATCTCGTCCGTCTGCGCGTTGATGATCCGGTCGCACAAGGTTTTCACGGCGGGGCCGGCGCCATGCGTCGGAGCCCACTTGGCCATCACGATGGCCTGCGCGTGATGGTGGATCATGCCGGACATGAAATCCACGTCCGCCTTGGTATACGGGTAGCGCGCGCTATCGGCGCGCGCCTTGGCGATTGCCGCAGCCTGGCCCTGGGCCATGGCAACGGAGTTCTGCGCCGCGAGCGGTGTTGCCACGAGGCACAGCGTGATGGCGGCGGCGACCGCAGCCGACGCGACGATGGACCGAGCGTATGAATGTGTCATTTGGGGTGCCATCCTGGAGCGGCGGCTTGCGCCGAGCCTGGTGAAGTTCTGCCTGAGACTATAGATGCTATCACGACGCGAGAAGGTTGGAAAGCGGCATCGTAGTGCCAGACGGACGCGGATGACAGCAGGTTTCAGGTGGGGGGCCGGAAAAAGACAATATCGAACAACTCTGGCTGTCGGGTCCGTTCGGCGTAACTTCTGGTTTGCTGCCCAGCGCGCCCACTCCCTCCCAGGCGTAGCATGTCCCGCCAACCCCGCCTCCGGCCCTCGCGCCTCCTCACGCTCTCCGCGACAATTGCCTCCTTTATCACCCTGAATGGCTGCGGCCAGACAATGGGATCGGGGGCGCCTCCGGCCATGCGCACCTACTATGTGGCCGCTGACGAGGTGGACTGGGACTATGCCCCGGACGGCAAGAACGACATCACGGGCGCGGCGTTCACTGGCATCCCCGCGCGCTACATGGAGCCCGGCCCAGGCCGCGTGGGCCGGCGCTGGCACAAGGCAATTTATCGCGAATACACCGATTCCACCTTCAAGCTGCTGAAGCCACGGGCTCCCGCCTGGGAGCACCTCGGGATCCTCGGCCCACTCATCCGCGCCGAGGTGGGCGACACGATCAAGGTCGTCTTTCGGAACAATGCGTCATTTCCTGCGAGTGTGCACGCGCACGGCGTGTTCTACAAGAAGGATTCCGAGGGCGCGCCCTACGCGGATGGCACTAGTGGGGCTGACAAGGCGGATGACGGCGTTCCCACCGGCGGTACATACACCTACGTGTGGCAGGTGCCGGAGCGCGCTGGCCCCACGATGCACGAAGGCAAGAGCGCGTTCTGGATGTACCACTCGCACGTTGACGAGCAGGCCGACATCGCCGCGGGACTGATCGGACCCATGATCATCACGGCACGTGGCGGTAGCAAGGCGGATGGAACGCCGAGTGATGTCGACCGCGAACTCATTGTGGCGTTCTACGAGGCGGACGAGAACAACAGTCCCTACTTCGAGCAGAACTACGCGAAGTACGCGCTGCCGGTGCCGAAAATGGCGAAGCTGCCCGTGGATACAGTGTTTGGCGTGGCGACGCGCGGGCCGTCGACCGAGAGTTCGTTTCGAGAGACCATGAACGGCTACTCGTTCGGCAACACCAAGGGCCTCACGATGAAAGTCGGCGAGCGTGTGCGTTGGTACCTCATGGCATCAACCGATTTCGAGATCCACGCTCCCCACTGGCATGGCAACGTGGTCACGGTTCACGACATGCGCACTGACGTCACCAGCCTGACACCGATGGAGATGGTCACGGCCGAGATGACCCCCGACAACGCCGGCACGTGGCTGTTCCACTGCCATGTGAGCAACCACCTCCGGGCCGGAATGGAGGCGGTGTACACCGTGCTGCCGCGATAGGGTCAGTGGCCGTCCAGCACCTTCATGCCGAGGGCTTCGATGCTGTCCGTGCTACTCGTCAACATCCGCCGGAGGTAGCCTACCTGGCCCAGGTGATATCCGGCGTGAACGCTGAGATGCTGAAGCCAGAGGCCGCACGTGATGTGCATGCCTCCCAGCACGTCGGGGTATTGAACAAGCAATGCACTGTCCGGCAGCTCGGACATCACCTGGTTCACTACCTCGATCGTCTTCTCGATCTCGGCGATGAGCGCGGCACGCGGTATGTCGCGCTGACTGAATTCGAGGTCGCGCGCGCGCACGTAACCGGTGCCGCCAAGGATGGCGCCGACGAAGTGCTGGAGGTTGCCGCAGAGATGGAGGGCGATAGTCCCCGCCGGGTTCAGGATACCCGGCGTCGTCTGCCAGATGGTCGCATCGTCCGGGTAGAGCCGCAGTTCGGCTACGAGCGATTCCAAAGCGCGCACGAACAACAGGCGGGTCCAGTTCGAATGTGTCGTCGAGATGGTCATGTCAACAAATTCGCGATCGTCATGTGCCGGCGCAACTCGGGTGCAGACCCCAACACGGAAGCGACGCCCGGCGTAGTTTGATCTGACGCGCTCGTCGTGCACCGACGCCGCGCACCGTGCCCGTCCACCGACGCTCTCCCACGCATGCCTCGTCGATCAACCGCGACCGTACTACCCGTGGACGCGTCGCGTCCGATCCTGCCGTTCCTGCCGTTCCTGCTCTTGCTGTTCGTGGGTAGCGGCGCGTGCGCGCTCATCTACGAGGTGGTCTGGTTTCAGCTGCTTGAGCTCGTGGTCGGGTCGTCCGCGATCTCAATCGGCGTGCTATTGGCTACATACATGGGCGGCATGTGCATCGGCAGCCTGGCGCTCCCGCGTCTGATTCCGGCCACGCGCCATCCACTGCGCGTATACGCGATGCTCGAGCTGAGCATTGGCGTCATCGGTGTGATCGAGCTGTTCGCAATTCCCCTTATTGGGAGGCTGTATTCGCCAGTATTGGGGCACGGATTTGGTGCGCTGCTGCTGCGCGGCGTTGTTGCGGCCATTTGCCTGCTTCCGCCGACGATCCTGATGGGCGCCACGTTGCCCGCCATCGCACGTTGGGTGGAATCAACGACGCGCGGGGTGTCCTGGCTCGGCTTTTTCTACGGCGGCAACATCGTGGGTGCCGTGCTCGGGAGCGTCTCCGCAGGCTTTTACATGCTGCGCATCCACGACCAGAACTACGCCACGTTCGTCGCGGCGTCGATGAACGCGGTGGTCGCGGGATTCGCGTGGGCGCTGTCGCTGCGCGCTCCCCGTGTGTCCGGCGCAACCGCGCCCGACGAGAAGAACCACGCGCTCGTGGGCGCCACGCCGGTGTTCATCGCCATCGGCCTCAGCGGTGCCAGTGCGTTGGCCGCCGAGGTGGTGTGGACGCGATTGCTGTCGCTCACCTTTGGCGCATCCACGTACACCTTCTCGATGATCCTCGCTGTCTTCCTCGGGGGGCTCGGCATTGGCAGCTCGGCGGGTGCCTGGTTGGCCCGCGTTGTGGACGTACCCCGGACGGCCTTCGCGTGGTGCCAACTCCTGCTCACGCTCGCGATCGCGTGGGGTGCGGCCGTGATCTTTGTCGCACTCCCCAACTGGCCGATCAACCCGTCGCTGGCGCCGAGTGCGTGGTTCGCGCTGCAACTCGATCTCGCGCGATGCGCGCTCGCGGTGCTTCCCGCCGCCGTACTCTGGGGCGCGAGCTTTCCTTTCGCGCTCGCGTCAATCGCCGAACCGGGACAGGACACTGCGAAGCTCGTGGGTCGTGTGTACGCCGCCAATACGGTTGGCGCAATCATCGGGGCTATCGCGTGCAGTATCATCCTCATCCCGGCGGTGGGCTCGCGCGACGCACAACGCGTATTGATCGCCGTATCGGCAGTGGCTGCCGTGGTGCTTTTTGTGTCGCAACGGACGTTGGCCGCTCCGCGAGAGGAGGGGGCAGGTACTGTCGACGGACCCCCCGCGGCGCCGGGTAGCGTGGTGACCCACAGTGCGCCCGGTCTCTTCTCTCTTGCACTCGCTCCAGTAATTGGCCTGGCGCTCATCGTCACCATGCCGGACCTGCCGGGCATTCTCGTCGCGCACGGACGTTATGCCGTTACGTGGCTCGGCCGGTCCGATATTCTGTACGTGGGCGAGGGGATGAACAGCTCTGTGGCTGTCACGCGGGTGCACGGCAACAACGCCATTCAATTCCACGTGAGCGGCAAGGTGGAGGCGTCGAACCTGCCGCAGGACATGCGGCTTCAACGCATGCTCGCGCACCTGCCTGCCCTGGTGCATCCCAATCCCAAGTCCGTGCTGGTGGTGGGCTTCGGCGCGGGGGTCACGGCCGGTTCCTTCATTCCGTATCCGAGCCTCGAGCGACTGGTCATCTGTGAGATCGAGCCGCTCATTCCGGCGGTGATTTCCACCTGGTTCACCAAGGAGAACAACGACGTCAAGAACGACAAGCGCACGCAGATCTACTATGATGACGCGCGCAGCTTCGTCCTCACCACGGACGAGCAGTTCGACATCATCACCTCTGATCCGATCAATCCCTGGGTGAAGGGGGCCGCGTCGCTCTACACGCGCGAGTACTTCGAGGATGTGAAGCGCCATCTCAAGCCAGGCGGCGTGGTGACGCAATGGGTGCCGCTGTACGAGAGCACGCTCGATGCAGTGCGTAGCGAACTTGCGACCTTCTTCACCGTGTTCCCCAACGGCACCATCTGGGCGAACAACGTGGATGGCGGTGGCTATGACATCGTGCTCATGGGTCAGGCCGGCCCCACACGCATCGACATGAACGCGCTATCGGCGCGTTTCGCCACCGCGGGCTATCGTGCGGTTGGAGCATCGCTCACCGATGTGGGATTCACATCACCCATCTCGCTGTTCGGCACGTACGCGGGGCAGGGAAGTGACCTGGCCGCCTGGCTCAAGGATGCCACCATCAACACCGACCGCAACCTGCGTCTCCAGTACCTCGCCGGTATCGGTCTCAATCAGTACACGGAGGCGGCCATCTTCCAGGAGATCGCGAAGTACCGGCGCTTTCCGGAATCGTTGTTCGTCGCGGATCAGGCATGGCAGAATCAGCTTCGAGACGCCATGGCTTCCACGATTCCCACCGCAGTACCGTAGCGGCGTCCGGCGCGCCTTTCGTCGGAGAAGAGGCCGGATGGAAACCGAGAAACTGCCGGCTTGAACCGCGCGATCGCGGCGCGTCGTTTGCAGGAATCACGTGCCGTCGCAATGACAGTGGAGTCGCTTCAGAAGAGGCCGGCGGTTTCTGTCCCATCCCGCTTTTCTCCGACGAATGGTGAGGTCGTCATGATCCGCAAACTCAAGTCCGGCGAGTATCGCCTGTACTCGCGGAAGCTCAACCCGAAAACCGGCAAACGCCGGAACCTCGGAACCTTCAAGTCACGCGCGGCCGCTGAGAAGCACGAGAAGGCGGTGCAGTTCTTCAAGCGGCAAGGTTGATCGGCAAGCGGCAAGGTTGATCGGCCGCTGGCAGCTTCAGGTGGGCGGCGGCATCTTGTGTGTGACTCGCAACTGTTGGACGCCACCGCACCCAGCCACCGCCATCGAATGAACACGATCACTCCGCTTGCCCGTGTCGCGCTCTCCAGTGCGGCACTCCTCCTCGTTGCATCCACCTCCTCAGCAGCGCAGGATCGATCGCAGTCGCGGTCGATGGTCATTTCGCAGTCGGGGGTGGTGGCGAGCGAGAGTGTGCTCGCATCGCAGGTGGGTGCGACGATACTCCAGCAGGGCGGCAACGCGATTGATGCCGCGGTCGCGACCAACGCGATGATGGGCCTCATCGCGCCAATGAATGACGGCGTGGGCGGCGACCTTTTCGCCATCGTCTACGAGGCGAAGTCGGGCAAGCTGTACGGGCTCAACGCGTCGGGTTGGGCGCCCAAGGCGCTCACGGCGGCCTACCTCCGCGAGAAGGGCATCACCTCAATGCCGCAACGGGGGATCCACTCGGTGACTGTACCGGGCGCCGTGGACGGCTGGGACAAGCTCCTGAAGCGCTTTGGACGGAAGCACTTTGCCGACGTCCTTGCGCCGGCCATTGCCTACGCGGACGACGGCTTTGGCGTGGGCGAGGTGGTGAGCGTCTATTGGCGGGACAGCGAGAAGGTGCTCCAGGAGGATGCACCAACGGCGAAGACATACCTCATCGACGGTCGAGCGCCGGTGACAGGCGAGGTGTTCCGGAACCCCGACCTGGCGTGGACGTATCGAATGCTCGCCAGCGGCGGCCGCGACGCGTTCTACACCGGCGCCGTTGCCAGGAAGATTCTTGCGACCTCCGCCAACCATGGCGGGACCATGGTCGCCGCCGATCTCGCGGAGTTCAAGAGCGAGTGGGTGGAACCCATTTCCACGACGTATCACGGATGGACCGTCTACGAACTGCCGCCAAATGGGCAGGGCATCGCCGCGCTTGAGATGCTCAACATCATGGAACAGTTGCCGCTCGCGGAGTATGGCCAGAACTCGGTACGCGCCCTGCACGCCATGATGGAAGCGAAGAAGATCGCCTACGCGGACATGCTTCGCGTGAACGGCGACCCACGCTTTACCACCATTCCCGTTGAAGGGCTTCGATCCAAGGAGTTCGCGAAAGTGCGCGCGCCACTGATCGACGCAGCAAAGGCCAACTGCAACGTGCCGGCGGGGGTACCCCCCAACACGGATAACGGCACCACCTACCTGAGCGTGGTGGATCGCGAAGGGAACATGGTGTCGCTCATCCAGAGCAACTATTCCACCGTGGGTTTCGGATCCGGTATCGCCGTAGGGGGCGCGGGCTTCGTCCTGCACAATCGCGGCGGGCTCTTCACGCTGGACGCCGGCCCGAATGTCCTTGGCGGTCGCAGGCGTCCCGTGCACACGATCATTCCCGCGTTCATGCAGAAGGGCGACACGCGCATCGCGTTCGGCATCATGGGCGGGTGGAACCAGGCGCAGGCGCATGCGCAGTTTGTGTCCAACGTGGTGGACTTCGGCATGAACATTCAGGGTGCCCTCGATGCGCCGCGGTTTTCCAAGGAAACCTTTCCCGGGTGCGACGTGAACATCGAGGCGCGCATTCCGGAATCCGTTCGCACCGCGCTTACGGCAATGGGACATCAGCTGATCATGCGCGGCGACTACTCGTCCACGCGAATGGGCGCGGGGCAGGCCGTCATGCGTGACTACGTGAAGAAGGTGAACTACGGTGCGTCGGATCCGCGAAAGGACGGCGCAGCGGTGATCGAGATGGGGAGGGCGAAGGGGAGCCGGTGAGGGCAACGAGATGCCGATAGCAATCAGCCGCCTCCTGACGAGCGCCATCTCACGCTGTGAGCTCACGCATCTGGCCCGTGCGCCCATCGATGTCGAGCGTGCGCAGCGGGAGCACGCAGAGTACGAGCGGGCGCTCGTACAGGCTGGCTGCACGTTGGTGCGGATCGGGTCGGACGACACGATGCCGGACGCGGTGTTCATCGAGGACACGGCAGTTGTACTCGACGAAATCGCCGTGATCACTCGGCCGGGCGCAGCGTCGCGTCGCGCCGAAATAGACGGGGTGGCGGTGGTGCTGGCGTCATATCGCACACTCGCCGCCATTGAATCGCCAGGCACGCTGGATGGCGGCGACGTGTTGCGCATCGGCAAGCGGATTCTGGTGGGACTGAGCCCACGCAGCAATGACGACGGCGTTGCACAGTTGCGGGCGATCGTCGCCGGGTTTGGCTACACGGTTGAAGGGGTGCCATTCACGGGCTGCCTGCACCTCAAGTCCGCGGCCACGCTCGTGGCGCCCAGTCTCGCGCTCGTGAATCCGGCATGGGTGGACGCCGCCGCGCTTGGCGATGTGGGCACTATCGCCGTGGATCCGCTGGAGCCGCATGCGGCGAATGCCCTCCTGATTGGCGACGTCGTGATCTATCCGGCCGAGTGTGCGGCCACGGCTCGACGCCTGGAGGAGGCGGGGATCCGGCTCCTTCTCGTTCCGGCGGGCGAGTTGGCGAAGGCCGAAGGCGGAGTGACGTGTTGTTCGCTCATCCTGGACGCTGGGTAGCGGCGATACGGTTCTCGGGCGCGAGGGGCAAACAACCGTTACCACAGAGGCCACAGAGGAACACAGAGGAAGCGCAAGCAGAAGGGTTCGACGAAGCCCTCCGTGCCCTCTGTGCCCTCTGTGCCCTCTGTGCCCTCTGTGCCCTCTGTGGTTCAAGTAAGGCGCCTCGGCTAGCGGGCAACGCAAGGACTCTGGCTGCCTCGGACCCATTGTTCGCTATTCGCCGGCGCGCCTTGCGTCGGATCGGCCTCTGGCGTACGATCGCCGGAGGCCCCTGGGAACTGCACCGACGCCCTGCAATGGACCAACGATTCGCCTGCCCGGGCGTACTGTATTTCGAACACCCTTCACTCCACACCCACACTCGCCAGTGACTCATTCACGTCGCGACTTCCTGAAGACTTCAGCCGGTGCAGCCGCAGCCGCTGCCATTGGCTCGAGGATTCTCTCGGCCGGAGAGGCGTTCGCCGCCACCCGGCCCATGCCGGGCGATCCGGCTATCCGCGCACTCATGCAGGTGGCGCTCGATGTTGCCAAGTCGGGCGGCGCGTCGTACTCCGACGTCCGCGTGTCCGCCCGCCGCCAGCAGAATGTTGGTACGCGCGACAAGATCGTCACCGGCGTGGGCGACACGGATACGTTCGGGCTGGGCGTTCGCACGCTCGTTGACGGGTCGTGGGGCTTCGCGGCCACCAGCAACCTGACCAAGGACTCCATCGCGGCCGTGACGCGGCTTGCCCTCGAGCAGGCCAAGGCCAACCGCGCCAGCCAGCTCAAGCCGGTGATCCTTGCGCCCACACCGGGCAACCAGGTGGGCGAGTGGACGAGCCCGATCAAGATTGATCCGTTCACCGTGTCCATCCCCGACAAGGTCGCCCTCCTTCTGGCGGCCAACGAAGTGGCGGCCAAGGTGAAGGGGGTTCGCAACGTCACGTCGAGCATGTTCTTCCTGAAGGAAGAGAAGACGCTGATGACGAGCGACGGCTCCTACATCGTGCAGACCATCTATCGTACGTCGCCTACCATGTCGATCACGGCGGTAAACGAGGACCGCACGGATTTCCAGACGCGGCAGAGCAATGACGTGGCGCCGATGGGGCTTGGGTACGAACATGTGCTCAACGCCAAGCTTGGCGAGAACGCCACGAAGTGGGCGAACGACGCGGTCGAGAAGCTTTCGGCCAAGCCAGTTGAGCCGGGCCGCTATGACTTGTTGTTGCATCCGTCGAACATGTGGCTCACGGTGCACGAGACCGTTGCGCATCCAACAGAGCTCGATCGCGCACTCGGCTTCGAGGCCAACTACGCCGGCACCAGCTTTGTCGCGCCACCGGCCGACGTCCTCGGCAAGCTCAAGTTCGGGAGCAGCATCATGAATGTCGTGGGCGACCGCGACCAGCCCGGATCGCTTGGCGCCATTGGATGGGATGACGAAGCGGTGAAGCCCACGAAGTTCGACATCATCAAGGGCGGCGTGTTCGTGGACTACCAGACCACGCGCGAGCAGGCGACCATGCTCTCCGACTATTACAAGAAGGCGGGCAAGCCGGTGAAGAGCTACGGCTGCTCGTACGCGCAGAGCTGGGCAGACGTTCAGTTCCAGCGCATGCCGAACGTGTCCATCCAGCCGGGCAACAACGACTTCGTCTGGGAAGACATGATCTCGCAGATGGACAAGGGTATCGCCATCGTCGGTGATGGCTCCTTCTCAATTGACCAGCAGCGTTACAATGGCCAGTTCGCCGGCCAGGTATTCTACGAAGTGAAGGGGGGCAAGATCGTCGGCATGCTCAAGGACGTGGCTTACCAGTTCAAGACGCCACAGTTCTGGGGTTCCATGAAGGTCATTGGCGGACCGCGGAGCTATCATCTTGGCGGCGCGTTTGGCGACGCGAAGGGACAGCCCGGCCAGAGCAACTCCGTGAGCCACGGCTGCCCGCCCGCGCTCTTCACACAGACCAACATCATCAACACGGGACGGAGATCGTGAGCCGATTCGCACCCAAGTCGCTTTACGCCCCCGTCGAGATCCTCTCGCGCGCCGAAGCGGAGGAGATCGCGAAGCGGGCGTTGAAGAATTCGCCGGCTGAAGAAACGCGTGTGACGATCAACAGCAATGCGCGCGCCGATACACGCTTTGCGCTGAACCAGGTCACGACCAGTGGTGAGAACCGCGATACGAGCGTGACGATCACCGCCTTCGTGAACGGTCCCCGCGGTGTGTCCTCGGCAAGTGTCACCACCAACCGTCTCGATGAGGCATCGCTGGCGGAGGCGGGCAAGCAGGCCACGGAAATTGCGAAGTTGGTGCCACCCAATCCGGAGCGTATGCCGGAGTTGGGTGCTCAGGACTATCCGTCGCCGAAGTCGCGTCAGATCTCGTTGCCCTCGCCGTCCGAACGAGCGCTCGCGGCGAAGGCCGTCACTGAGCAGGCACGCAAGGCCGGCCTGATCGCGACGGGGTTCATCGAGAGCAGGGCGGGAGCAAGTGCCCTCGCCAACTCGAAGGGGTTGTTTGCCTACGACTCCAGCACGGTCGTCACCATGACGGCCACCGTTCGCACAACCGACGGAACAGGCAGCGGCTGGGCCTGTAGCGACGGTGACAGCTTTGCCGATATCGACGCACAGCGCGTTGGCGCCACCGCAGTGGAAAAGGCGCTCAAGTCACAGCAGCCGGTTGCCATCGAGCCGGGCCGCTATGTCACGATCCTCGAGCCTACCGCTGCGGGCAATCTCATCCAGCTCATCACCGGCGCGCTCCAGGCACGGAGCGCGGATGAGGGACGCTCGTTCTTCTCCAAGGCCGGTGGCGGCAACAAGCTTGGCATGAAGGTGGTGGACGAGCGTGTTACGCTGCTCACCGATCCGAATGACGGATCCACCACCAACGGCGGCTACGATGGCGATGGCATGCCGTTGGAAAAGGTGATCTGGATTGAGAACGGCGTGGTGAAGAACCTCAACTACGATCGTTTCTGGGCGCAGAAGCAAGGGGTGAAGCCCACACGCTCCGGCGGTGGAGGTGGTGGGGGCGGCGGTGGTGGCGGTGGCGGGGGAGGAGGTGGTGGTGGCGGTCGCAACCTTCGCATGCTCGGCGGCACCACGTCCACGGCCGACATGATCAAGAGCACGGAGCGGGGCATCCTCGTGACGCGGTTCTGGTACATCCGTGGTGTGGATCCGCGCACACTGGTGAACACTGGCCTCACGCGCGACGGCACCTTCCTCATCGAGAACGGCAAGATCACGCATCCCGTGAAGAACTTCCGCTTCAACGAGTCGCCGATGTTCTTCCTGAATAACCTGGAAGCGATTGGCCCGGCGGTTCGCGTGAATGCGTCGGAGAATCTTGGCGCCGGCGGCGCGACGTACATGCCGACGATCAAGGTGCGTGACTTTACGTTCAGCTCGTTGTCGGACGCGGTGTAGTCGGAGTTCCGGAACTGGCAGGTTTCGAACGTCTATGACGGGAGGGGCTCACACGAGTTCCTCCCGTCTGTCTTGTCAGGGCACAATTCGATATTGGGCGAGCGGAGGCATTCGAATTCTGGAATGCTGGAATCATGGAATTCGACTACTTACTGATAGACGAACGGCAGCAGCTTGCTTGCGGACGTCGATTCCAGGTAGATCAGCAGATCGAAGTCGTTGGGAAAGAAGCTCGGCGCGGTGTATAGCGCCTCACTGTTAGGACTGAACACGGCGCCGATGGAGCGCATGCCAATGGGGCCACGCAGCACGTCGGCGGCAGCGCCGCCGACGACCAGCGTACGAGTATCGAACAGGAGCCGTGGCTGCCCGGTTCCCACGAAGGCCTGTTCGATGGAGTGATCCACGACGAGATTTGCCTGCTGCGGTCCAAGCGTCCCGGTTCCGCCGCCCACCGCGTTGAACGAGCCGTGGCCGAATACGAATCCCAGATTCACGTAGTCGGCCCCGTACATGGAGCCGAGGTAACCGCCCATCAATCCGTCGACGCGATTGATGTGCCCGTTGTGCGCCCAGAGCGCGATCTTCGCCTGCGGTGCCGACACAGTGCGCAACCAGACGATATTCTCAGCCATGGCCTTGTCGCGCGCGCGACTGCCGGCCGTCGCGTTGCTCGAGACACTCGCCATTGCCTCGAACTGCTGAATGAGCCGGGCGTCGTGTAGTCGCAGTTGATATTCGGTTCCGGACGATGCGGCCTGATACTCGGCTGCATGACCGTTCATCAGTGCGTACACGTCTCCAAGCGCATTTGCGCACGCGGTCCGGTCGGTGAATGGGAGTGCGGCGTAGGCCGTGGTGGAGGCGCCCAGTGTCTGACCGCGGTTGCGATACGGCGCGATGCACGCGAGGCGTTGCTGTACGAAGGGGCCGTTACCGGCGTCCACTCGGGTGACGAATGCCAGGACGCTGTCCATGGAGGCACCCGGGTTTTGCATGTCGAAGCCACGGAACTGCACCTGTTGTGCTGGCGAAGCCGACGCGTTCCACTGTCGCATCCAGGTCACCATGTCGAGCACTTCCTGGGTATTCCAGGTCCAGAAGTACAGTCGCGACAGGAGCACCTTCGGATCGCCCACACCGGAGAGGACGTATCGATTCAGATCATCCGATTCCGGTGTGGTGGCTTCGATGGCAAAAACCGTGAAGCCCATCTGCGTCACGAGCATCTCGAGCACGCGATGCTTCATCTTGAAGAAGTCGCTGGTGCCATGCGTGCCTTCGCCGAGGCCAACCAGGGTGGCAGGCCCGATCATCTGCTTCAACGGCGCGAGGTCGGCGAGAGGCGCCTGCGGATCAGTGGTCGTGAGTGCTGCGCTGAACTGCCGCAGCCAGTCACTGCTCTGCGTGGTGATCGCCGGCACGCCTTCAAAGTCCGGATTCACGGGCGTCGCGGAGCTCCGTCCATATGTGGAGGCGTTCGTGGCCGAGTCACCTGACGCGAGGGGCGCTGTGAGGATATTCGTCGACGGCACATCAGCGCCAACGACCTCGAGTTTCATGTCGTCGAATACGAGGGTGCCAGCCCCCGTCATCAAGGCACCGAGCGCAATGCCCTGAGCGTTGGGGGTGACATCGAGTACGACCGACACCAGGTGCCAATCGGACGAGCCCGACAGGGGGCGTTGGTCCATATTGTCAAAGGCCGTGGCGAGGCCCGGTCCGTCCACGCGCATCCAGAGGCCCACGCTGGATCCGGTCAGGTTGGTGTGACGTACCCATGCCGACAATCGCAGCCGCTTGCCGCGATAGCTGGTGGCGTTCAGGAACTGCGACATCACCCCCGCAGACGTCGATTGTCCGAGGGCCTTGATGTAGGCCGCTTTCTGGCCGCCGTGTGTGTGGCTGGCCGTGACGCCGATTTCGTAGGCGGCGGTGGTTCCCCCGAACCAGCCGGCGGCAACGCCCGGCGTCAGCACATCGATGGAATCGGATGGGCCATTGGCGCCCTCACTCCCGCAGCCGAAGGCAGCCATGGTCGCGACGGCAGCGAGGATACGCGTTGATGTTCCGGGAAGGGAGCGCAGGTCCACGGGGGCATCCTGAGTGTAAGCGGTGGACTAAACAGTATGCATAACGGCATACACTACGATGGAAGTCATCGCCGGGCAAGGTCGCGTCCGGGACGGCGGCCACGACCGCGCGCGCGACGGAAGTGACGTGTCGTGCGTGTTGAATTCGCGGCTGCCGCCGTCCACATTCCGCGACATGGTCACTCTCCCCCTTCGAGCCGCAGTGTGGCGCCTCGCTTCGTGTGCGTTCAGCGTGAGCGTCGCGCTGCTCTCGCCTGCCAGGGGCCATGCACAGACTGCGCATGCGCCGCCAGCTCTCACTGACTCCCTGCGCCTGTACTACGTGGGGCGGCCCGTGGGTTGGGAGCGGTATAGTCTCACGCGGGACAGTGCTGGCTGGACCCATGCTGCCGACTTCGACTATGTCGATCGTGGACGACGGATCCACCTTGCAAGCAGCAGCGTCATGGCTGCGGACTACGCGTCGCGCCGGCTGGAGGTCACGCGATTCAACGACACAACGCGCACGCTGGCCACGAGGGTTGTCGTCGACGGCCAACACGCCTCCGTGCTTCGCAATGGCGTGACGGCCGACGTTGACTTGCCTCCTGACGCGTTTGCGTTGTCGCAATACCAACCGATGTCGCAGCACCTGGCGCTGCTGCGCTACTGGCAGGGAAGAGGACGACCTGCATCGGTTGCCGTGGTGCCCGGCGGGCCCACCAATCGCGTGGCGATCACGCGGCGCGGCGTGGACAGCGTTACCGCGAACGGCGTGCGCGTGGTGTTGACCCGCTACACGATGGACGGCATCGTGTGGGGTACGGAGTACATCTGGCTCGACGACCAGCAGCGACTTGCCCTGTTCGCCTCGGCTGGCGGAGGGCTGTCGTTCAAGGGCGTGCGCGCCGAGCTCGTGCCCATGTATCCGGAGCTGATGTCGATGGCCGCGCGGGTGGCGGTCGCAGACCTGGCGCGCATTGCCGCACGCACAACACCCATCGCGAGCGGGACGACTGCGCTTGTTGGCGCCACGCTCATTGATGGTACCGGAGGCGCGGCGATTCCCGACGCAACGATCGTGGTAGCCGCCGGACGAGTGGTGGCAGCGGGGCCGTCCTCAGCCATCAAGGTCCCAGCCAATGCTCGCCGCATGGATGTGCATGGCAAGACCATCATCCCCGGCCTGTGGGACAGCCACGCGCATCTGCATCAGCTCGAGTGGGTGCCGGTGTATCTCGCCGCCGGCGTCACGAGCGTGCGTGACATGGGCAACGAGCTCCCGTTCGTCACCGCCTTGCGTGCTGCCACGAATTCCGGGCACGTGGCTGGCCCACACATCTACGCAGCCGGTCTCATCGATGGTGATGGTCCCAACGCGTTTGGTGCGTTGAGCGCCACGACACCCGAACAGGGTCGAGCGATCGTTCGGCAGTATCACGCCGTCGGGTTCGAGCAGATGAAGTTGTACTCGCTGCTGTCGCCAGCCGTCGTGGCGGCCGTTTGCGATGAAGCGCACAAGCTCGGCATGACCGTTACCGGACACATTCCGAACTCGTTGTCGCTCCTTGCCGCGGTGGATTCCGGCATGGATCAGGTTGCGCACCTCTCCGTACGTGGCGTGCCTGGCTCCGACTCGCTCCGGCAGACGATCGAACACCTGAAGGCCCGCGGCACGATCATCGACCCCACCGTGTCGTGGAATGAGATTGGTGGTCACTCCACCGCGGAGCCGCTACAGAGTTTTCAGCCCGTGACGCAACATCTCCCCACGGCGTTTGTGCAATTCCGCGCTGCGGGTTGGGGCGCGGCGAATGTCGATACCGCAACCGCGCACGCACGACTCGCGCGGTCGCTCGCGATCATCAAGGCGCTGCACGACGGTGGTGTGCCCATCGTCGCGGGCACCGACGAAGGTGTGCCCGGGTTCAGCGTGTATCGCGAAATGGAATTGTACGTGAAGGCGGGGCTTTCTCCGATGGACGCGCTGCTGGCCGCCACATCGGTGCCGGCCCGAGCGTTGGGCGTGAGCAAGAGCGTGGGGACAGTTGCGGCGGGCATGCGCGCAGATCTTCTCGTGCTGGATGCCAATCCCCTCGACGATATTTCCAACGTGCGTCGTGTGAAATTCGTCATGCACGACGGGAAGATGTACGAGAGCGCCTCGCTGTGGCGCGCCATCGGATTCACACCCTGACACGACGACTCGCATGAACGACATCGCAGCGAAACGCTCCGCCTTCCGCACCCTGCACGAGTCCGGCTGCTTCGTGATCCCGAATCCCTGGGACATTGGGAGCGCGAAGCTGCTCGCGTCGCTTGGTTTCAAGGCGCTGGCCACCAGCAGCGCAGGGCTTGCATGGTCGCACGGGAAGCGCGACAACGAAGTCGTGCTCGATGATGTGCTCGCGCACCTCCGTGCGGTGAGCGCGGCCGTGGACATTCCGGTGAACGCGGACTTCGAAGGCGGCTTTGCGGCGGACGCCGAGGGGGTCGCGCGAAATGTGAGTGCGGCGGCCGGCACTGGCATCGCGGGATTGTCCATCGAGGATTCCACGGGAAACGCAACGGAACCTCTCTACTCGTTCGACCTCGCAGTGGACCGCATTCGTGCGGCGCGGAGCGCCATCGAGGGAGCGACGCCAAACGGTGTGTTGCTGACGGCGCGGTCCGAAGGGTTTCTCGTGGGGCGGCCGGACCTGCCGGAAACCATCCGCCGTCTTGTTGCTTACGGGGAGGCGGGGGCCGATGTCCTGTATGCGCCCGGTATTCGTACACCCGACGAGATGCGCGCTGTGATTAGCGCGGTGCAACCGCTGCCCGTGAACGTGCTGGTCTACAGCGACTTTACCACAGTGGCCGAGGTCTCATCCCTCGGCGCTCGTCGCATCAGCGTTGGCGGAGCCTTGGCGCGCGCGGCGTGGGGCGGATTCATGCAGGCCGCGCGCGAGATTGCGGAGCAGGGGACGTTCACGTTGCTGGCCAAGGCGATGCCCTCGGCGGAATTGAACGGTGCTTTCTAGATTCTAGAAGAAGCCGGATTAACATAAAAAACTGCCGGATACTGCACAACCGCTACGGCACCACCCTACGGCACAACTCCTACGGCACCACCCTACGGCACAACTCCTACGGCGCGTAGGCGCCCGTGATTCCGCCGGCGGTTACCGGGGTTGGTGCAGCGCTGCCGGCGGCGGGCGCGGACGGCGTCAGCATCTTTTGGCGAGTCAGGAACGATTCGCCCTTCGTCATCCAGTCGGGTGCGGGCGCACCCTTCAGGTAGTGATCGAACCACTCGAGTTGCCGCCGGTGATAGTCGAGCTGGCTCTCCGGACGAGCGACTGAATGATTCTCGCCGTTGTACACGAGGAAGATGACCTCCTTCCCGAGCCGGCGGCCGAAGTTGTACAGCTCCATGCTCTGCCAGTAGTTCACGTTGCCGTCGGCATCGCCTTCCTCCAGCAGCAACGGCGTCCGCAGTGAATCCACGGCAAACACGGTGGAGTTGCGGATGTACGACTGTGGATCTTCCCACAGCGGCACCTGCATCCGTTCCTGTCCCGTCTCGAAATGGCCGGTCTCGGCCGCACCGGTGTTGTACGACGTATAGCCGTACATGCTGATGAGGTCCGTGAGTGGCGCGCCGGCAATGGTTGCGGCGAACATACCGTTGCCGTGGACCGCATAGAACGCAGACTGGTAGCCGCCCCAGGAGTGGCCCATGTTGCCGACCTTCTTCTCGTCGATCATTCCCGTTGCGACCGCCGTTTTCACGGCAGCGGTCACGCAGTCGAGTCCTGAGTACCCAGGCTCACGTGCGTGGAAGAGTATGTCGGGACGAAGGACGAAATAGCCGTTCTGGCTGAACACCGTGGTGTTGTACGACGACTTCTCCGTGGGCACCACGAAATCGTGGTAGCCCTGCGAAAGCTTCTCGTAGTAGTAGACCACCATCGGATACTTCTTGCCCGGCTGGTAGTCGGCCGGGTACGTGAGCATCATCTGGAGCTTCTCGCCACGCTTGGTGGTGTAGTCCATCAACACCTGCTTGCCCCACGCGTATTGGCCGAGCATCGCGTTGGTGTGCGACACCTGTTTTGCATCGGTGAACGCGCTCGTCCCCACGAACAAGTTTGGTGATTCCTCGTACGTCTGCGTCACGTAGGAGTAGACGTCCGCGTCCTTGGCCTTGTCCAATCGCGCAATGCCCTTGTCGGCCCAGAGCACGCGACGCAGCGGCTGGCCAATGGTGAGCCGCGCATAACCGCTCTGCTTCGTGAACTCGCCAGTGGCGGAAAGCGTGATCGGTTTCGCCGGATCGATCCAGCGATCTTCCGGATCGATCGGTGCCTGGGGTCCGCCAAACCCACCAGCCCCGCGTCCGCCGCGACGACCCTCGTTGGCGACACGATAGACGGTGGCGTCTTCCTTTCCCTTCGTGAGCCGCACCGGATCAGCGCCGTTTGGCTTCACCTGCCACACGTCAAAGCGATCGTACAGGAGCACGGACTGCGCGCCGGTGGTCCATCCGGCCACACCGTACGGACGGCGATCAGCGACCGGGTGATCATCTTCCATGTCCACGAACGACGTCTTGATCGCGCTCGTGAGGTTGGCGCGCGCGCCCGTGTTCACGTCGTACGTGAACCAGTGGCCGTCCTGCGAGTAGAGCACGTAGCGGCCGTCAGCGCTCATCGTCGGGGCGAAGGGCGTCTTCGTGACGATCTTCGTCCTGCTTCCCGTTGCGAGATCGACGGTGAAGACATCACGATATTGGCGACCCGACAGCACTTCCTTGAAATACGGCGCCTCGTCCCAGGTCAGCGCCGTCTTCTCGTTCTCCGCGAGGACCACCGTCTCCATCGAGTCGTCCGCGAGGCGAACGATCGCCGGCTTGTCGAGATGCCACGCGACGAGGTGCGTCTTCTGGCGATCCTGCGCGCTCTGACGGTTCTGTTGATGGTATTCGCGCACGTCCTTCCAATGCCACACTTCGACGCGAGCTGCGCCGGGCGTGCCGCGCTCCACCGGAATGGGTTTCACGTCATGCGGTGCGATGCCGAAAAACAGCGTTGCTCCGTCGTCGGACCACTGCGGCCGGCGATAGGCCGCGACGCGCATTCCAGCGGGGAACTTCGCGTCCTTGGCGAACTCGTAGGAGGACTTGACGGCGCGTGTTGATCCCACGGCGCGCCACGCGAGCACGTCGTAGCTCGTGTCGGCATAGGTGCTGTCGATCCGGCTTCGCATGGCGACGAGGTCGTCGGAGCGCGGGCGCCACTGGAGGTTGGAATAGAGGAGATCGCCCGCGTCGAGTGAGCGAATGGCACCCGTGGAGGCGTTCAACAGTTGAACGCCGTTGCCCGTCTTGCCGTCCACGTCAATCGTCATGGCCAGCGTTGCGCCCACATCACTCCAGGCGAATTCCGCAACGTTGCCCATGGTCACGTCGCTGTTCTGCTCAAGGTTGCGGATGACGAGATCCGCACCGCGCCGTCCGTTGGCCGACGCACGGCGGAGCGCGATGTGCGAGCCGTCCTTGCTGAAGGCATACGACTGGACGTCCTCGAGCACACTGGTGGTGCCGCCCTTCAAGTCTACGATGCCAACCTTGCTCTTGGTGTTCGCGGGTGCGCCCGCGGCACTCGTCCCCGTACCAGCGCCAGGTGTGCCTCCCGCACGGCCGGCTCGACCACCGCGGCCACCCGCGGTATCAGGAGCGATGGTGTAAACGAGCCAGCGGCTATTGCTGCTGAATGTCTCGCCGCTTCCGTTTCGCACCGCATGGTCTGCCTCGCCAACGAGTGCCTTCCAGTGCAACTCGCCGCCTCCCGCGTCGCGGCGCAGGTCGTATGCAACCCATTTTCCGTCTGGAGACAATGCACTGGCGCCGAGCGTTTCGATCTTGCCCCATTCGGCGGCCGGCATGGGCGCCTTCGCAACTTTGGCAGGCCTGCTCTCAGCGGGGCCCCCGATCTGCTGCGCGGACAGCGGCGCGGCGAGAAGGAGGGCCGCAGCGGCGCGGGTCAGGGAGGACATGGTCATCGGATGTTGGGTAGCAGGCGCCCGTACGACGTGGGCAATCGCTAAAGATATGCTGTCAGGGGGTTTATGCACCACCCATGCGGCTGTTTCCATGAAGCCGGAGCGCGGGGGGAACCGCCCGGGCGCGGGGTGCCGTTTCTCCGCCTCAGGGTTGCCCCTCGGCCGATCCATGCTCAGAATCTCCCCATGACATCCTCACGCCGCGATTTCCTCCAGCGTTCGGCCGCCGCTACCGCTGCCATGGCCCTCGGCCCCCTCGGTCTCGCCGCCGCTGCCGAGTCACTTCCTGGAGCCTCAGGCTCCACGGATGATCCCGCGGGGATCAAGGCGTTTGAGGACAGGATGCTCCGCGCGAAACCGGTAGCACTGAACCGTGTGCGCGTGACGGGAGGGCCGCTCAAGCAAGCGCAGGACGTGACGGCGAAATACCTCCTCGCGCTGGACCCTGACCGAATGATGGCCTTCTATCGCGTACGGGCCGGACTCGCGCAAAAGGCGGAGCCTTACACTGGATGGGATGGAGGGGCACGAAACCTCACAGGCCACATTGCCGGTCATCATCTCTCGGCCGTGAGCCTGATGTACGAGGCCACCGGCGACGTGCGATTCAAGGAGCGTGCGGACTATCTCGTGCGCGAGATGAAGGAGGTGCAGGACAAGAACGGCGACGGTTATCTCGGCGCGCTGGAGGGAGGGCGTGAAGCCTTTGCCGCAGTCTCCAAGGGCGATATTCGCTCCGGCGGGTTCGACCTCAACGGCCTGTGGTCGCCATGGTACACGCTACACAAGACTTACGCGGGACTTCGTGACGCCTACCGGCATACCGGCAACCGAACCGCGCTCGATGTCGAAGTGCGCTACGCGAAATGGGCTGAAGGTGTGCTCGCGCCGTTGAGCGATGCACAAGTGCAGAAGATGCTGAATACCGAGCACGGAGGCATGAACGAGGTACTCGCAGACCTTTATGCCGACACCGGGGACCGGAAGTGGCTGGACCTCTCGTACCGGTTCGAACACCGCGCGTTCACTGACGCGCTCAAGCGACACCAGGACAACCTTTCCGGCAAGCACGGCAACTGCCAGATCCCCAAGCTGATCGGCTCGGCGGCGCGATACGGATATACGGGGGATACGTCCGATATTCTCGCGGCGTCGTTCTTCTGGGATCGTGTGGCACAACATCATAGTTACGCCACCGGCGGTCATGGTCTCGCCGAGTATTTTGGCGCGCCCGATCAGTTGAGCGCCCGCGTTGACGGCCGCACGTGCGAGACGTGCAACGTGTACAACATGCTCAAGCTCACGCGCCGTCTGTTCTCGTTGCGGCCGGATCCGCTGTACGCCGACTATCACGAACGCGTGCTCTTCAACCAGATCCTCGCGTCCATCGATCCCGAGGATGGCCGCACCTCTTACATGGTGCCCGTGGGACGCGGGGTGCAACAGGAATACCAGGACATGCAGCGTGACTTCACCTGCTGCGTTGGTTCCGGGATGGAGAGCCATGCCCTGCATGGCTACGGGATCTATTACGAGTCGGCGGAGACATTGTGGGTCAACCTGTTCGTGCCGTCCACCGCGCAATTCACCACCGGGGGAGCAAGCCTGGAGATGAAGAGCGGATTCCCCGACGGTGACTCCGCGACAATGACACTCACGCTGCCGTCGCCGAAGGCATTCACTTTGGCCGTTCGCCGTCCGGTGTGGGCGGGCGACGGCTTCGCGATCACGGTGAACGGGCAGAAGATCGAGCAACCGCTTCTCGCGACGTTGCGCGATCCTGGTGCGGGCGGGCGAGGTGGTGCGCCCGGCAACGAGGCCGTGGCGCCCGCCAGCACGTTCGTGGAGATCAAGCGCACCTGGAAGTCGGGTGATGTGGTAGAGGTTGCGTTGCCCAAGGAGGTGCGACTGGAGCCCACGGCCGACAACAAGCAGGTGGCGGCGATCATGTGGGGCCCGCTTGTACTGGCTGGAGATCACGGCCCTCGACACGAAGGGCGTCGGGCAGCCACCACTGTTGATGCTCCGGTGCCGGTGCTCGTTGTTGCAAATCGTCCGGTGGCGGAATGGGTGGTGCCAACGGGCACTCGCGTCGGCGATTTTCGCGCGCAACAAGTGGCACGTGTGCCCGCCCAATCCGGCGCGCCTGGCGACGTTGCGCTGACGCCCTTCTATCGCACGCATCGTCGCAACTACAGCGTCTACTTCGACGTGTTGACGCCGAGTGATTTCGATGCGCGCGGGGCGGCCATCGCCGCGGAGCGTGCGCGCCTGGCTCGCATGGAAGCGGCGACGTTGGGCAATGTTCAACCTGGCGAGATGCAGCCCGAGCGCGACTTCAACTATCAGAGCGAGCCGGCGGATCGTCCCGTCGCCCGGGCGAATGGACGGGCGAATCGGGCCGGCACGGGTTGGTTCTCGTTCGACCTGGCGGTTGATCCCACCGCGAAGCTCGCGGTGGTGGTTACATACCTGAACGAGCTTGGGTTGCCTCCGGCATCGGGCAATTTCACCATCATGGTGGATGGCACCCAGATCGCGAAGTTCGAGCCGAACGCAGTGGCCACGGGGTTCTACCTGGCGCAGTACGGAGTGCCAGCGAATCTCGTGCAGGGAAAGAGCAAGGTGACGGTGCGCTTTCAATCCGGCGCGCCGAATGGGCGCATTGCTCCGGTTTTCGGCGTGCGCATGATTCGCTCCGACGGCGTGTGAACAATTGCTGCCCTGGCCGGTGTTGCGCCACCGCTGGGAAACGGCATCGCATCGTCGCTCATTGAGGGGTGCGGAGGACATGCACGGCGTGGGAAGCAGTGTGCGGAACGTGCGTGCTCGGATGCGTCTCGTGCGTGGCTACTCTCGGGCCGTGCGCAGCGCTTTGCACCGGGTGTCTTGCGACGAGCGGGGCGTGTGTATCGTGTCGTGCTGCGTGCGCCGCGCCGTACCGCGCGTGGGCGCTTCATGTCGCTGCGTGGTGACCGCGATGCGTCGCGTGGTCGGCGCATGCGACGAGGTGCGTGCGACGAGGAGGGGCGTTCGCGAGACAACGTTGATGGTGCGTGCTGCATGCGCGTAGGTGCGCTCTCCAGGTGACGGGGTGCGCAACGGCTGCCTCACCGTGGGCCGCGCAATGCATCGCGTGCGTCACGCGACGCTCGGCGTGGCCCGCAGGAGCGAGAGGGTGCGCACCAAGTGGCGTCGCGTGGTGGCAAAACGGTCAGTCGTGCGTGAAACACGCGCCAGCGTGCGTGCCAATTGACACAGCGTGCGTGCCAAGTTGCACAGCGTGCGTGCCAATTGACACAGCGTGCAAGTCGGCTGCGCGAGGGGAAAGTCGATGCCTCGCGAGGAAGTCGCCCGCGGGCCGTGTGAAGCGCGTGGCGGACGGGAAGAACGGCGAGATGGCGCGTGGGAAGTCGGCGTTCCAGCAGGGGAAGGCGCCCGCGCGACGTGGGAAGCCGGACAACGGTGGGATGAAGTGCGCCCCGACGAGAGGAATGTCGGAGGCACATACATATGAAGTGCGCCACGACGGCATCGATGTCGGCGTACTACGTGGATAAGCGCGTGGCCCGGCGTGGGAAGGGCGCGGTGCTCGCTGGGAATCGCCTGGTGCGACGACTGATATCGGCGGCGCGAGGCAAATAGTCGGTGGCGGGCCAGGAGTAGTAGCTGGCCGGGCGAGGAAAGCGCGCATGGCAAGGTTGGTAGTCGATCCGGCGGGCCAAGAAGCGCGCGTTGCGGGCAAGAAAGTCGACGGTGCGGACAAAGAAGTCGACGGCCCGAACAAAGAAGTCGCCTTCGCGACACGAGAAGTCGACGGTGCGGCGTTGGACGTCCCCGGTTCAGGCGAAGGTCCGCGTGGTTCACGCCGACATGCGCGCGCACCGGCCGAAGGTCCGCATCGGGCGGCGTGAGACGGACTCCGCTCGACCCTGACCAAGGGGTGAGCAGCGCACACCGCGCTCGTGTTGCTCCACCGGGAGCGCGGTGCGATCGCTGCCAGACTAGCTCGGCTTCTTGCCCAGCACGTACTCGTCGAAGTTCGGTAACGGCTTCACGAAGGGGGCCAGTAGTTTCGCTGCCTGAGCCGTCGTCATCACATCGGCGGGGGCCAGCTTGATGATTTCAGCCTTCGACGGATCCGGTTCAATCACGTCCTCGCGCATGAGACGGCATCGGTCGTCGTAGGGCCAGATCGTTTCCTCGAAGTTCTTGTACAGGTACATCGAGTCGGGGTCCGGCTTCAATCCATGAAAGTCCATCAGCTTCAGGAGCAACTCCTTCGAGAGCCCCTTGGGCAGGAATCCCATCACCTTTGACGCCGTGATGGACGCACCCCAGACCTGCTGGTATGCGGTGACCGTTGAGGCAACGAAGTTGTCGGCGACCGCGACCTGCTCGTTCTCGCCGTAGAAGATGCACTGGTTGGTCTCGGCCCAGTACCGATAGAGCTTCCGCACTTCTTCCTTGCCATTGATCTGGGTGTTGAACCCCAGCGCATGGAGGTTGTACACGGGATTCTCGACCATCATGTCGTCGGCCAGGACTTCATCGTACCTGCCGGAGAACTCCAGGTAGCGATGGCGGCTGTACGCCATGAGGATGTATCGGTGCCGCGGGTTGGTGGTGATGGCCAGCAGCTTGTCGATTCCTTCGTTGGCCTTGGTGATGTCGAGATTCAGCATTGCGTTGTTTCCCTCGTCAGCGATGGAGTCACTTCAGGTATCCACCAGCCGATGCTTCGGCTGCCTGCGCGTCGGCGCGCGGGAGGAGGTTGGCAGCGGGGCCGGGCCCCGTGTACTTCCGCATCATGCTCCACGCGAGCATCGCCACCGCGACGTTGATGGCGCCGACGAGCACGACATCGAGCAGTGTGGAGATGTGATCGAGGCGCGCATCAGCCGGCGGTGCCGCGTAGATCACCTTGCGATGGTAGATGGCGAGTGCCGTCAGGATGTAGATGCTCGTGATGACCACCCAATTGAGCGTGGGAGCCCACGGCCGCGCCGCACGTTTCTCCGGGGTGTTGTAGAACGTCTGGAGCAGTCGCCGCGGCCCCACGTCGAGATAGCGGTAGGCCACGAGCCAGTAGAGCAGGCCGTAGTAGTTGAACCAGTTGAGGGCCACGGCCGCGGCCAGCACGTGCAGCGATATCTCGAAGATGTTGCGAAAACGCACCCAGTAGCCGATGAGCTTTCCGAACGACTGCGGATTTCTATTGAAGTAGAACGCCAGTGGCAGCGACGAGGAGAGCAGGGCGATGCGGCCGCCCCAGTACCACAGCGTGCTCTTGAAATGCAGTGCGAGGGGGCCACAGACAAACAGGTCGAGGGAAACGACGATCAGGTGAAACGTGAAGATCGTGATCGCCTGCCTGTTACCGAAGAGCGGATTGAGGAGATCCTGCGGGCGACGGAATCCCTGATACACTTGTCGCACGCCGACCCACATGCCCCAGAGCAGCAGGATGGTGTAGACGGCGGTTATGGCAATGGCGTCGGGCGTCACCGGCGACAGATCCATGGCTACACTCCCCGCGCGGTTGGCGCGGATTCGTGTTGGGATCAATCGGGGCGGCTTCAGCCGCCCCGTGCCAGGCCGGAATCAGTTTGGTGAACTGTGCTGTCAGCGTCGAAGCATGACCGCGGCACGCCTCGTAATACGGAGCTGCGGTTCAGGCGTCAAGGTCGTCCGAGAAGAAGCCGGACGGAACGGAAACAGCCGGATACTGCAGAGCCGCGATATCCGGCTGCGAGGCCATCCGATCAAGGACCCTTCTTGTCCTCCGCCTTCGCCGCGGGCTTTGGCATCGCCCAGAATCCGGCGGTCCCCTTGGCCTTGTCAGCTACCTCATGGCCGTACAGCGCGGCGTTGAACACGACGCGGAACGTGCCGAACGGCTGGCCACGCCAGTGCGGACGAAACCCGATGAGCACCACGTGACCGCGGTCGTGCTTGACGTCGAGCGCCGCCGCATAGCCCTGGATGTACTTCTCGCCGAGGAGGTATCCGGAGAGCTTGGGCGAGCCGTCCTTGGCGTACTTCGCGAGCGCGGTTCCCTCAAAGCCGTCGAGGGTGGCGAACACCGGACTGCCATCCACGAACACCTTGGCGCGCTCGGGCATGCCGGCCATGAGGGGATGGGCGGGATCCGTGGTGACCTGCATGATCGATCCGCTCGAGAAGTAGGAGCGGCGGGACAGGGTGTCGACGACGTTGCGCACCGGAAGATGCAACGCGTTGATCGCATAGTCGGCGCTCTGGTTGAGTGCCACCAGCGTTCCACCGGCCCGGACAAAGTTGTCCAGCGCGCGCGCGCCCTCATCGCCGAGGCCGCCTTCGTAGCGCGGAGGAACGGTGCCCTTCGCGTAGCCGTCGGTAATGGAGCGCGTCCGGTCCGAGGCGATCAGGATCACGTCGAACCGTGCGTTGAGATCGCCGCCGCGAATGTCCGCGTTGGTGACGGTGGTGTACTTGAACCCGTAGTTGTCGAAGAGCCACTCCGTCCACCCTTCATCCATGCTCGCCGTCCATGGCTTGTACAGCGCAATGCGCGGACGAACGACAGTCCCCGTAGCCGCGGCAACCCATTCGCCCCTGATGGAGAGTTCGTTCACCCATTCGGTCGCCTTTGGCGCGGCGATGCCCGAGATGACGTACCGTCCGCCTTTCCCGGACGCGCCATCCACGTACCGCACCGCGCCGCCTCCGGCGAGCGCACGGTTGATCAGCCGGAACGCGTTGTTCTCCGCGGGGTCCACCGCGAGCTGGTCGCCCGTTCCCGTGATTCGTCCGGGCAGCGGGACGATGCCGGCAGCAACCGAGTCGGTGGAGAATGGCGCGTCGTCCGCTCCGTGCCAGTCCGTGGGCTTGCCGACAACGGGCTTCATGGCCGCGCGAAACTCGCTGCCGAGTGGGAGTCGCGATTCCACGACGCGCACGTCCATCTGGTATGGCAGCGTCCATCCGGCGGCGTCGTACGGCTGCTCTGGCGGGCCGCCCGGATATTCCCGCAGGTCGGGATAGTCCTGTGCCTCGAACAGTTGGCGGACCAGCTCCGCGTATTCCTGGTCCATCGGGATGACCCACGTGCCCTTGGGATATGACGCGCCGTCGATGGATGCATCGCGCTGAAGCTCGCTGATGCGAATGCCATTGAACGCCAGGCGTCGCATCATCTCGGCGGCGGCGACAGGATCATGCTGTGCGCGCGGTACTACGTAGGCATACGGCGGATCCTTGCGGTACCGCTGGATGGCGTTCCGCCCCGCCTGATATCGGTTGTAGAGAAGCTCTTCGCGGTACTTCGTGGCATAGTCCAGCACCGCCAACGAACCGGTCTCCATGTAGTCCATTGCGTCCTTGATGCGCCACCAGCCGCCGGCCCATGGACTAGGATAGAGCGACTGCGGGCGCAGGTCCCGCATTTCCCGCGGAAATTCGTCGATGGTGTAGAAGTGCGGCGTGGCGTAGCGGTACAGCGCGGTTTCGGTCCAGAAGCTGGCGATGTTCTGGAGCATCGGCATGTAGTCGATGTACCCGGGATACCAGGCATCGAAGCCGGTGCCCATGTGCGTGGCGCCCACGAGCCCGTTGCTCTCGAGCGATTGCGCGATGGTCATGCCGATGGTGTTCACCTCGCGCGACATAAGCGCCGGCACGCGCGGCGCGATGGGCTCGGCGAATGGGGGCAGCCAGATGCGCGTGGGGAAGGGCGCGGTCTGGTGCTGGACGTAGATGATCTGCGGCTCCCACTCACGCCAGGTGCGCGCGACCACACGCGACTCCACGACATTCAGCATGTAGGCGTCGCGGTTGTTGTCGTGGCCAAGGTACTTCTGGTAGAGCTCGTGCAGCGGCGCGACTTCGTACGGCGTGCCGACGTTTTCCTTGTACCAGTTGGCCACGATGTTCTGGCCATCCGGATTGATGGAAGGCCAGAGCAGCAACACGGTGTTGTCGAGGATCGCCCGGGTTTTCGGATCGTTCGGCTTCGACAACAGGTCGTACGCGAGCTGGATGGTGTGCTGCGAGCCCGCGATCTCGGAGGCGTGCAGGCCGCCGCTGATGTCGACGAACGCGCGGCCTTCCTGCGCGAGCTTGTGCGCCTCCGCGTCGCTGAGGCCATCGGGGTGCGCGAGCCGCCGCGCGATGTCGCGGTAGTGGTCGAGCTTCGCGAGGTTCGCGGGTGATGAAATGATGGCGAGCGTCCACGCGTGCCCGGTAGACGTCTTGCCGACGTTGACGAGCTTGATCTGGTTACTCGCCTTGGCCAGCGCCTGGAAGTAGCGCATGGACTCGTCGTAGTTCGCGAGCTTGAAGTCCGCGCCGGCGGGGAAGCCGAGCACGGATTCCGGCGTGGGAATCTGCTGCGCCCCGGCAATTGGAGCGAGAGACGCGAGGGTCACCCACACGAGTGCGATGTGACGACGAGCTAATCCGTGCATGCGAATCTCCGACGCGGAATTGGACGGTAAAGTGGGAATGCAGTTGTTCAATCTAGGGGCAGCATCTTGGCGCTCACGATCCGGTCGCCAAGCTCGAGCCGGTCCACCACGTCCATGCCGCGGATGACGCGGCCCAGGGCGGTGAAATCGCCTTCGTTGTGCGGTTGCGCCGTATGTCCGAGCGTGTAGCCGGGTGTGCCAGTGTCGAGTCCCGCGGTGGCCCATGCCAGGTTCGCGCGCAGGAGTCCATGACGGTTCACTTCGTCGCGGAGGACGTTGCCGCTCCGGATGGGTTGTTGCTGCGCCACGAAGTCGGAGACGACGCGTGTGAACTCAGTGCCGAGCATGGCGCCGGACTCCATGGTGCGCACGAAGTCGTCGGTCGCCAGTGGCGCATCGCCCGCAAACAACTCGACATCGAACACCCCGCGTGGGGTGGACCAACGTGCGACCGGATGCTTCCCGCGGTTGTACTCCGGCACGATCCACCGCTGCACGATTTCGCGATAATCGCTCAGCGGCCGCGTGACGGGCGGCGTTGGCGCACGTGGCTGGCCGGGCGACGGCGGTGTGGCCGGAGCACTCAACCGTCTGCGCAGCGTGGCGGTGACACTCGTGGCCAGCATGGAGACGGCCGGCGATTCGGTCTCGGCACGTCGCAGCACATCGGCAATTCGCAGGAGATCGGTAGAGTCGCCCCATGCCGCGATGGAACGGAGTGCTGTGAGGCGTGTCGCTACGTCCTTCGACTCCAATTCCGTACGCCGCGCGGACCGGAGGGAATCGAGCGACGCAAGGAGTGCCTGCCGGCTGGGCGCCGCGTCATCCAGTTGTGTGGCGCCGGACTCGACACGCGTTAACGCCTGGAGCGCGATGTTCCCGCAAAACGAAACGCTGTCGTGCGCGAGGTCGAGCACCGCCTGCAATGCCATGCCAGGTGCAGTTGCCTGGAGCGCCTGCATAGCCACCACGCGCACCGCACATGGTCGCCGCGAACTGGTTGCCGACCGGAGTTGCGGCGCCATTGCCACGGCTTTGAGACGACCAAGCCCTTCAGCGGCGGGGACCGAGATCCAACTGTCCGGTGATTCCAGTGCCCGCGCCAGCGCGCCAATGGTGGCTGAATCCGAATAGCTGGCGAGCGTGTGAAGCGCCTCCGTTTGCACGCGCCGATCCTTGTCGCTCACGGCGGCCAGGAGCGCTGCCTGGGCCTGTGCGAGAAGGTTCGCGGAGTCGGCCTGTGGGCGGGCCAGCCCGCGTATTGCCCACGAGCGAACCAGGGCGGACCGGTCACGACTCATCGTCAGCAGCGTGGCGACGGCGGCTGGATCTCGCGGCCGGTACAACGCCCAGGCCGCACGCCATCGAAGTTCTTCGTTGGGCGCTGTGGTCCATCTCACGATCGGCGCGATGTCGCCGCGCGCCGACCTGCCAATGGAGAGGAGTGCGCTGGCGAGCGCCGCCGAGTATCGCGCGGAGAGCGGTGTGGCATCGAGGTACCGCGCGAGCGCGATGCGCACGGACGGCGCCTTGATCTTGCCGAGTGCGATGGCTGCCTCGTCGGCAACTGTGGGCGCGGTGTGGGCGCTCGACAGCAGTGAGTCGAGCCACGCGACGGCGGTGGTATCGTGGAATTGTCCGACCGCAAAGACCGTGGTGGCGGCGAGTGCCGTGTCGGCGTCGAGGGGCCGCGCCCGCAACATCGCGAGCCCTCGGCGGTCCAGAATGCGCGCCACCGCCAGCGTCGCGCGACGGCGGACTTCGGGGTGCGAGGCGTCGAGCAGCGCGCGGAACGATGCCGAATCGAATTCGCGACGGTTCTCGAGCATCAAGAAGTGCGCGATGTCGTTGAGTTCCGTCTCGCCCAATGGACGATGCCGCGCTTGCGCGGGCAGGGACGCAGCGCCGGCGACAAGTGACGACGCCACGAGACCTGCGTAGAGTGCACGTCGGTGGGACATGTCGCTCATGGTTGTGGGGATCGTGCTTTCAGGCTATTCGGCTGGCTTTGGCGGGCGCGGTTCGCGCATGCGCACCAACCCTTCCTGTGCTACGGACGCGACCAGCTCGCCGGTGCGCGAGTAAATCGTGCCGCGCACGAATCCTCGCGCGCCGGTGGTGACTGGGCTATCGGTGCTGTACAGCAGCCATTCGTCGGTTCGGAAGGGCCGATGCATCCACAGTGAATGATCGAGCGACGCGAGCTGGAGGCCGCGCGTGCGTTGCGACACGCCGTGCGGCTGGAGAGCGGTGATGAGCAGGCCGTAGTCCGATGCGTAGGCCAGCACCGCCTGATGCACCCAGGGATCGTCAGGCAGCCTGCCGTCAGCACGGAACCAGGCGTGCCGCACCGGCGGGCTCTTGCCAGGGTTCAGGAAGTCCTGCGGCGCGACCGGTCGAAAGTCCATCGGCCGGTCCTGCGTGAGCACATGGCGCAGCGATTCGGGGATCTTGTCCGCCATGTTGCGGATGAGCTGCAGCTCAGGCGTCAGCGACTCCGGGTCCGGCACGTCGGGCATCTGCGACTGATGAGACAATCCTTCTTCAGCCACGTGGAACGATGCCGAGAGGTTGAAGATGGCCTGCCCGTGCTGGATGGCGGTGACACGACGCGTGGTGAAGCTGTTGCCGTCGCGCAACCGATCCACGAAATAGACGATTGGCGCGGCGAGGTCACCCGGCAGGATGAAGTAGCCGTGCGCGGAGTGACACTCCCGGTGCTCGTCGACGGTACGGCGCGCCGCCACCAACGCCTGGGCGAATACCTGCCCACCATACACGCGGCCCGTTCCGAGATCGCGATTCTGCCCGCGATAGATGTTCACTTCGAGCGGCTCGAGATCGAGCAGCGTGAGCAGCGCAGAAAGTGATTCGGACATCAGTGTGACGCTCCCGCACGTTCAGGTAGCGGGTCACCGCGAAATTCACGCAGGAAGGTGGCCCATCGCGGGTCGCCGCGAATGGGATCGAACGTACGGGACCACAGGGCGTGCGCAAGCAACGGATACCGGTGCTCGCGCAGGCGTTCGAGCCACGTGAAGGCTGAATCAGCCACCCCAGTAGCCGCGTACAGTTCGGCGCGCGCCAGGGGGGCATCGAAGGAGACAATGCGACCCTTGCCGCGGGCGTCGACCGAGACGTGCCCCGACGTTGCCTCGATGGCGGCATCGAGCGCTGCCGCCGTCTTCGGGCGATTACGCAACAGTTCAAGCCAGCCGCGCCGCAGCGAGTGGGGATCATTGGACAACGTCGCGTAGTCGGCATCCACTTTCATGCCGTGGTCCATCCACCGGTCGAAGACCAGTTCATCCATGCCTTGGCGAGCCTGGACGAGTGTGGAATCGAGCCGCAGCGCGTGGTGAAGCGATGCGCCCGCCTTGTCGAGCTGATGCGCCTCGATGAAACCCGCGGCGAGTTCCGAGTGCAGGAGGGCAACCAGCGGGTCCAACTCGACCGCCCGTTGCGCAGCGGCCACCGATTCCGGTTGCTTGCCCAGCGCCGATAGCGGCAACTGACGCCGAAGATGCCCCGGAGCCCAGTGTGACTCCAGTTGCACCGCATGGTCCGCGGCGCCGAGTGCGCCGCGCCATTGATAGCTGCGGGACAGCGCGGCCGACAACGCCGACCACGCTTCCGGGACGAGGCTGTCCAGGGCAATCGCGTGGCGGGCCGCGCGTTCACTCTCGTCGTTGGCTTCCTTCGGCGTCAGTGTGGTGTCGCCAAAAGTAGGGAGCAGGGCGACGACCAGTGCGTAACTGGCCCACGGACGTGCGTATTCGGAATCGGTTTGAATGGCGCGCTTGAAGTGCGCTCCTGCCTGAATGAGGTTGGTCAGGCCCGACTGGCGAAGCAGGTAGCGTCCGCGAAGGAATTCATCGCGAGCTCGCGGGATGATCGTCTCGCGATGCCACACGGCCTCGCGCGCGTCGCCATCCAGGCGGCCTTGCAACGTGGCGACCACTTGTTCGGCGAGTTCACCTTCGGCGAGATAGAGGTTGGCCAGCCGTCCTTCATACGGTTCACCGCCCCAAATGATGGAATCGGTGTCCACGCGCGTGAGCACGGGGGCGATGTGGATGACGTTGTCGTCGCCGACGGTGGTGTCCGTATTGGCCCGCTTCCATCGCACGGTGCCCGTGAGGACATAGGTCGCGCCGAGTTGACGGCCGATTTCCGCGGGGCTCTTGCCGGTACCCGTGAAATGGACCGCACTGGATCGTGCGATGATGGTGATGCCCGGCACGCGCGTGAGGCGGTTCGTGATCTCGTCGCTCACTCCTTCCGCGAAATACTCGATGCCCGCGCGTCCTCGGCTTTCGAAGGGAACGACCACGATGGTGGTCTCGCCGCTATCGTGTGAGCTGAATTGTACGAACCACACCGCGCCGACAAGGATCAGTGCAACCAGTGCCAGCGTAGCGGCGAGCCAGCGGCGTCCAGAGGCCGACTGCAGGCTCAGTGTATCGATGGTGGTATTGGAGCTTCGCCGAGCGGAGTTGAACGCCTCGAGGAGCGCAGCCCCGTTGGCGGGCCGGTGATCGGGTTCCTTCGCAATGCATCGCATGACCAACGTGGCGAGCTTGGGCGGAATGTCGCCGAGCGCAGCGAGGTCCGGCGCGACCTGGACTTCTGCTGTGGTGGCGTTGGGGTCCAATGCCACTTCGGCGCCCGCTGGCGGACGCTTTCGCGACAACATTTCGTAGGCCAACAGGCCCCAGGCATACACATCGCCGCGCTGGTCGGGCGCGCCCGATATGTGCTCGGGCGCCGTGTAGTCGTTGACATCATCCAGCGGTGCGAGGCCGGCGATGACGAGGGCCTGGTCAACGCCAAAGTCGGAGAGCACGGCCGCACCACGAACCACCTGCACGTTGCTCGGCAGGATGCGGCCGTGGACGATCTCCTGGTCGTGCGCATATGCCAACGCGTGAGCGGTGTCTCGCAAGACGCAGATGATCTGGGCGGCGCTCAATCGCCACTCGACGTGCCGTGTGCCCAGGACTTCACCTTCGAGCAGCGGCGTGACGTAGTAGGGCAGCCCGTTGCTCGCCACCCCGGCGGTCAGCACGGGAAGAATGTGCGGCTCCTTCAACGTCGTGATGCGAGCCAGCGCTTCGACGAAGCGAGGCCCGGACACACCGACGGCGTGCTCAGGGGCCAGCAGGTTGATCTGGAGGTCACGGTGCCGAGTGCTGTCGTGCGCCGTGAAGGACAGCCAGGCGCCTCGGGCACCGAGGTCGCGGTCCACGACAAGGTCCGGACCGAGTGCTGTCTGGAGGATACTGCGAAGGTCAGACATGCATCATGGGGCGCGCGTCAAGGTGGGCATCGGACGAGGGCGGTAGCCCGCACAACGATCGCGACCGCTGTGTGCTCCATGACCCGCAATATGGGGGATGGACCAAAGGAGACGAAGGGCGGCCGCAACGGCGGCCGCCCTTGTCCCGAGATTGTTCAGCCGGGCGCGACCCGGCTATCTGGCGCAGCTCGGATAGTTCGGGTCCTGGCCGGCGATGACCAACCGGTCCTTCCGGTTCGCAATAGCCGCCATGACATCGTGAATGAAGCGGCCCAGGCGTGCCGCGTGGTCGTACTCGATGTACTGCGGCTCGTCGGTCGGCTGGTGGTAGTCCTGTGCATAGCCGAGCGAGAAATAGGTGACCGGTACCCCATGGTTCACGTAGTTCACCTGGTCGCTGCGGCAGAATCGATTGAGTGGATTGGCCGGCACCTCCCAGGTCTTGTCGATGGCCATCACCTCGGCCCGTGTGGCGTTCACCGAATCGATCACGTCACCGAACTCGCGGGAGAGGCGGCGTGCGCCAAGCATCTGAATGGATGCCGGTCCGCCAAACTTCACCTGATCCGCGCGACCCTTGCCGACCATGTCCATGTTGTGCGCAGCGACGATGGAGGTGAGCGGAATGGTCGGGTGGTCCACGAACCACTTGGACCCGAGCAGACCCGCTTCTTCTCCCTGGTGCGATACGAAGATGATGGATCGTGCCGGCTTCTCCGATACGAACTTCTCCGCGATTTCAAGCATCACCACCGTGCCCGATCCGTCGTCATCGGCGCCGTTCATGATCGAATCGCGCCGGGCCGGCCGGATGCTCCGTGCACGCGTAATGAGCGAGTCGATCTGGTGCTGCTGCGCCGCGGTCGGCCGACAGACCGGATCATTGGCGCCCTGGCGGCGTGTCACGGTGTTCACGGCGCGGAGCGAGTCGTGATCCACTGTTGTGGCGTTGGTGCCGACGTGATCGTTGTGCGCTCCTACCAATACATACTCTGCGGCACGTGCGGGATCCGAACCGGGAAGCACGGCCACGACGTTGCGCGCCGGCGTCTTCGACATGTGGTACTCGTAGGTCCAACTGCCTGTGACCGGCAGGCCTGCCGTGCCCACCGTCAGTTGATCAACCGGCTTGCCGAAGAGTTGCGCTGCTGCGTTGCGCGTGATGGCCGCGCCGGCGATGGCGGTGGACGTGGGGGCGGCGGGCTCCATGCCCATGCGGGTTGCCAGCGCGGCATTCACGGCCGCGGCGGGCATGGAATCCAGGCCGACAAACAGGACGCCCACTGCTCCGGCCCGTTGTGCGCGCCCATCACGGACGCCTCCGCCCGCGCCGCCGCGACCACCGGCCGCGCCACCGCGACCTGCGGCTACGTCCGCGCGCACTTGCGCTTCTACCGCCGCCGCCGCTGCGGCGCCGAACTTGTCAGGAACCGAGTCGCACCGGAGCACAGGTGCGACGGCGGCGCCGCGTCCGCCGGCCGCGGCGGCAGGCATGCCCACGAAGACGGCAACCTTCCCGCCGAACGCCGACGGGTCGAGCACGGTGGCGGTATCCCCCCAGCGACCGGCGAACACGGTGGCCACATTGTTCAGCGTGGCCTTTGCGGCGAGGCCGTTAGCGGCGGTGGGCGCAAGGGGAATCCAATCGCCACGTGTCGCGAGCGCAGCGCTCCCCGCGGCCAGTCGCGAGGCGGTTGTGTCGAACCCAGTGGGTCCGAACTCCAGGTTCTGGAAGTAGGTGCCGTTATCGCCCGCCGGCTTGAGGCCGAGGCGCTTGAATTCGCGCGCGATGTACTCGGTGCCTTTGTAGTTGCCGGGTTCTCCGATGCGACGCCCACTCATGGAGTCGTCGGCAAACTGGTAGAGCCGGGTGCGGAGATCGTTCGCGGTTATGTCGGCTACCGTGGGCCGCGGCGCCCAGGTGCGCGGGCCCTCGTCCGGCCACACGGGTTTGTCCGCCGCGGGTTTCTTCGCCTGTGCGCCTGCGCTCGATGCGGCGACGGCCGCGAGCATCAGCGCGAGTGGAATTCGCTGCACGAGTGGAGTCCTGGGCACGAGAGGCTGTCGTGTGAAGGGTGAACGTCGGCGTAGAACGATACTGACGCGAGCGCGCGCCAGTTTCCATAGAGGGATACGCCGGGGGCGTGTCGTCCGTTCGGCCGGCGACGGGCCGTGCATGACAATCGAAACTTGATGGGCGGCGTTTCGTAGGGGAACCCGGAGCGCAATCCCACCCAACCTGTTGTTGTGCGTTCCAAACCACCTGTCGGAGAACACCCCGTGAGACGCACATTCGTCGCACTCATCGCTGCCTTCGCGTTCGCAGCGCCCGCTGTTGCCAGTGCACAGAACGCCCCCCGTCCAGCCGGAACGCCATCCCCCGCCGGAAACGGCGAGATCCGTGGCACTGTGGTGGACATGAAAGATTCCACTCCCATGGCGCGCGCGTCAGTGGCCATCCGCAACAAGAGGGATTCAGCCCTGGTGGCCGGCGCGATCGCGACCTCTGCGGGCGCGTTCCGGGTGCAGGGGCTGCGGGCCGGAGCTTACATCGTTCGCATCACGGCGCTGGGGTATACGCCGCGCGTGCAGGCCGTCACGATTACGGAGGCGGTCCCCCTCGCCAACCTCGGGGTGATTCGCGTCGGGCGGTTCGCCGTGGCGCTGAACGCCGTGGAGATCACGGAAGATCGTGCGACCATGGCCATTGAGCCCGATCGCAATTCGTATACGACCAAGTCGGTGGCGCCGGCGGCCACCAACGCCAGCGAGGTGCTCGAGGCAGTGCCGTCCGTGTCAGTGGATCAGGACGGGAAGGTGAGCCTGCGGGGCAACGAGAATGTGGCCATCCAGATCAACGGCCGCCCCAGCCCGATCACCGGGACGCAACTCGCTGCATATCTCAAGAGCCTGCCCGCGAACATTCTCGATCGCGTGGAAGTGGTACCCAATCCATCCGCCAAGTACGATCCGGAAGGCATGGCCGGC
>JBDUCM010000089.1:0-20890 GCA_040003455.1 bacterium | reverse complement strand
GGCGTGCTGGTGGCGATGGGTATCACGGCGCTGCTTGTGGCGTTCATCGGTCGCGGGTTTGGACTCGCGCCGGGAATAGACCTGAAGGTAGGGCTCGTGTTCGGCGCGCTCGTGGCCGCAACCGATCCTGTCGCGGTAACCGCACTCTTTCGAGAACTCAAGGCACCGGCGAGGCTCGCCACGCTGGTCGAGTCCGAGAGTCTATTCAACGACGGCACGGGGGTGGTGTTTCTGTCGCTCGTGCTTGCCTACGTCACAGGAGCAACCACGAGCGTCGGCGGCGTACTCGTGCAATTCGTGTTCGTTGTTGGCGGGGGCGTGCTTGTGGGACTCGCGGTCGGGTTGGCTGTTTCAATGATCATTCGGCGCGTTGACGAGCCGATGATCGAGATTGGCCTGACGGTCATTGCCGCCTACGGGTCATTCGTGCTTGCCGAGGGGATTCATGCGTCCGGCGTACTCGGTACCGTCATTGCGGGGATGATGTGTGGACGACAGGGTCGAGACCTGGGGATGTCTCATGTGTCGCGCGAGGCTGTGCAAACATTCTGGGAATACATCGCGTTCGCGTTGAACTCGATCGTCTTTCTCTTGGTGGGTTTTCAGTTCGACGCACTTCGCCTCAGGCCAATTGCGGTCCTGCTGGCCGTTGCATTCGCGGCGATGTTGCTGGCGAGAGCCGCGGTTGTGTTCGGCCTATTGCACCTGCAACGTGGTGCGGAGCGCCTGCCGCTCAACTGGGGCGCAGTCATTTCCCTTGGCGGGCTTCGTGGGGCGCTCTCGATCGTGCTGGCACTCGCGCTTCCAGACACGCTTCCCGCGCGCGACCTACTTGTGTCGATGACGGTGGGTGTGGTGCTCCTTTCGATCATCGTGCAGGGTTTGTCCATGCCGGTGTTGATGGGAAAGTTGCGGCTACGCGAGGATGGCTAGCGCATTTTACGAGTGTCCGCGCGTATGTCGCCGAGCTCGCTCTATAGAAGAGGAACGTATGCATGTGAGAGAGACGCCGGACTCCTATGCGGTACACTCGGTGGGCCGTCTCAAGTGGCAGCACGTCAGCAAGTGCTGTGATCGTGAAGACAGAAGCCCGACCAAGGGGACCTGGTCGGGCTTCTGTCTGCGTTGATCGGGCGTTCGTCAATAAACAGGCAGCCGCTAAGGGAGCGGCGGCAGGCGGACCGTCAAGGGAACGCCGAATAGATGACTAGCTCACCGATGCTGAACCAGTTGGAGGAAACCGCCGGCGTGCTGGTCGCGACAACCTTCAAATAGCGCGCCTGCACCGCACTCCAGTGGAGATCAAGCATTCCAGCCACAATGTCACCGGCGACCCACTGCTTCACCAACGTGTAGTTGGTACCGTCTGTCGACGTCAGCACGTCGCCAGTCTGGGGGACATCACCTTGGAAATGAGAGTCATCAATCATCATGCCTGACACCGAATATGAGAGGTGCGCATCGGCAATCAGGTATGAAGAATTCGGCGCAATCGCACCTCCGGAGGTCCAACGCGTGGCCAGGTTGCCATCCTGTGCGGCAGAAACACCTCCCGCACCATCGCTGGCTGTAAGGCTCCACAGAACTGGAGCACTCCCGGAGAACAACACAATCTCACCAATACTGAACCAGTTGGACGAGACGGCGGGCGTGCTAGTAGCCACAAGCTTGACGTAGCGCGCAGTGGCGGGGGGCCAGTTCACCGTAAGAATACCGCTCACGATGTCGGTCGAAGTCCATTGCTTCACTTGTATGAAGGATGAACCATCGGCCGAGACGTACACAGTTCCGGTTGCCGGTATATCACCCGCAAACGAGCCATTGTTGATCCGCAACGCGCCGATGACTTGAGATACACGAGTATCAATCTGAAAAAACGTCGAGTTCGGGATGACCGCCTGCATCGGTGAATGAAACAACTATCGGAGCAGGCCAGGTTCTGGCGCTACCGCAGCACGCCGTGCCCACGCTGCAAGCAACTGTCCTCTCACGTCGTTAGGCGCTCTCGACGACGCCGCGCGTAAATTCTCGAGCACGTAGCGTGCATCCTTCGCGTCGCCCGTTCGTATGAGCGCGACCACCGCACCATCGCGCAGGAGGTCCGCTGGCAACCAGTAGTCTCCACGTAACGCCGCCGCCACGAGCGGGAGGGCAGCCGTTGCTGTCTCGGCGTAGTCCCGGGCCGAAAGCCCGTGCAGGAAGGCCACCGCCGCGCGCGCCTCGGCCGGCGGCGACTGCCGCGCGAGGTAGCGCGACACTTTCCCGTACAGCGCAGTGTCAGCCACGCCGATGCTGCCGCCAGCGCGCGTCTCTTCCGTTTCGCGAACAGCATCGATCCATACATGCCAGTCCATGGGCGGCTCACTCGAGGCAAGCGCCTGCTGCACAATGCGCGCGCGCTCCGCGGCGCCGAGCTGCGGACCACTCGCATTTGCAAAGTTGCCGAGCGCCACACGAGCGCTGAGCTCCATCGCATCCAATCGTGGCACACCGTACAACACGGAGTAGGGCGCAGGGGATACACCGGAACGCCGTGACTCCAGGAGTCCAGCAAGTCCGAACCGATCACCGGACAAGCCTACGAACCCCATCGCACCTTCACGCAGGTAGCGCGAACGCTCCGCGCCAAGGTCAAGAGTCGGATAAAAATCGGAGTTGGCGCCGCTCGTGCGCGCGAGCGGTGCGAGCGTGGCGCCGTCAACGATGTGCAGTGCATCGAGCATCGCCGGCGTGATTGGAAATACGCGCCTGAGGTCAGCAGCAATCGGAGGGATTTGCAGCACGGTCCAGTCGGGCGCCGGAAGCGTCGCGTCGCTGGTGGCGACAATCAGGATGTCCTTGTTCGCCACCGTATAAAGCGCGTAGGCCGGAAAGTTTTCCGCAATGGCACGCACCACGCTGAGTACGAGCCCGTCGTTCGTTTCCGACAAGTGGATCCATTGCGCGAACACACCATGCGGCGCCATGAATCGTCGAACGTGCGTATAGAACTCGGTGGTGAATAGTCCGGACACGCCGGCCACCCAAGGATTGGACGGAACCGAAAGGATGAGATCGTATTGCTCACCCTGCGAGGCAAAGTAGGAACGCGCGTCGTCGAGTGCGAAAGTCGCGCGCGGATCGTCGAACACACGGCGATTCGCCGGATAGAACTGTCGCGATGCACGCAACATCTCCGGTTCGATCTCGATGGTCACGAGACGAGAGAGCCGGTCATCACCCAGAAGTGTATGCGAAGACATGCCGGTTCCCTGCCCGATGACCGCCACCACACGTGCCTGAGGCACGTGGGCGAGGGCAACGAGCGGCATCAGTACCTGCGTGGACGCATCGTGCGTGAACGGCATACGAGTGGCCGCGGCAGTGAACCATTCCGGACCGAGCGAGCCGTCTGGCTTTCCGTTGGTGGCGAGTGACAATCCATTGCTCGCGTGAATGCGACGCACACTCACCGTGGCCGTCCGGCCGTCGGCGAAGTACGTGATCTCGGGAGTCTGTGCGCTATGTGCAGTGCCATAGCGGAAGACACCGCTGGTGAGCACGCCCCGATCAAAATGCGTCGTCGCGCCCACGATCAAGGCAAACGCAGCAACCGCGATGGCGGGTATCCATCGGACCATGCCCGTCTTCGTCGAATGCTCTGGACGATCCCAGCCGAGAAGGCGGAAGCCGAGTCCAATGTCGATCGCCGCTCCAACCACGATCATCCATTTCAGGCCAACGAGCGGAAGCAGTATCAATGCGGCCAGCGCCACGCCAAGTATGGAGCCCAGCGTGTTTGCTCCGTATACCTGTCCGAGCGCGCGTTCACCATGCTTGCCGCGCAACAGGAGTCGCGTAATAAGAGGCAGTGTCATGCCTGCGCAGATCGTTGCTGGAAGCATGACCGCCAGACAGATGGCGTAGCGTGCCGCACTGTAGCCCACATAACCGGCCGGCGTCTTGGTGAACGCAGCCATGAAGTCGGCCATCCAGTCGAAGCTGCGGGCATACACCGGCAGGGTCGCTACCGCGAGTGCGCCCATCGCGAGCTGTACGTGCGCCAGCCGACGAAGCGCCTGGTCATCGCCGCTGCTGCGTCTCCGCACCAGAAATGCGCCCACGGCCAATCCAAAGATGAACGCCGAGAGCATCAACTCGAACGAATGGGTGGCGGAGCCGAGCACGAGCGACAACATGCGGATCCAACCGATCTCGTACACGAACGACGACACCGCCGTACCGAAGCTCACGGCGAGCAACAGCCGTTGGAGTGACGGATTGAGGGTGATCGCGGTTGCCGTGACAGGCTCGTGTTCGGGCACGCCTGCGGCGTGGGGGTCGGTAGTGTCGCGTCGCCGAGACGCGAGGTATGCTGCGCCTGCAACGACGATGTTGGTCATCGCGGCAACGAGCAGTGTTCCCGGAAGCCCCACCCATTGCATCAATGCAAACCCGGCAAGCAGGACTCCGATCGCGGCGCCGAGCGAATTCGCGAAGTACAGCAGGGCAATGGTGCGGCCGGCGCGTTCGGGCATGAGTCGAAGCGTGCCCGCAGTCATCAGCGGGAAGGTGGTGCCAAGCAGCACCGACTGCGGGAGGATCAGGAGTCCGGCGATGGTCCACTTGACCGCGATGTGCATCGCGCCGGGACCAAGAGCCGGAAAGATCGAGTCATATGCGACGCGCGTCGTCCAGACGAAGACGTCGTGGAATGCGAGGCCGATGATACCGACCCCGAGTTCCACCAGCGCATACCAGAGCAACGGGTTCCGCACCCGCTCGGCACGTCGGCCGACGCCCAGGGCGCCAATGGACATTCCGCCAAGAAAGATCACGAGCACCAGTACCTGCGCGTACGCAGAATGCCCGACGAACAATCCGAGGTAGCGAGTCCAAATGGACTCGTACACGAGTCCCGCCCCGCCGGACAGTGTGAAGATGATACTCAGGAAAACGAGCATGTCCTGCGGTGTACGCGTGCGCTGACACGTGGTTCGTAGCCCGGCGTTCGCGTTGAACGCGGCCACTCGATGCAACACTTACGCGTCGGCGCGCAGCGACATTGCTCGAAAATCGCGGTGTTGGTGAATCACTCGCGACTGGTTGACGACTAAGAGGATCAAAAGAAAAACAACTGTTCGAGCAGCAGTACGTGCGGCCTCCACGGTAGGCTTCAGCTCGCTTGACCGTCGTGACCCAATGAACATTGTCGCTCATACGGGCGATCGGCTCGCCTCCCCAATTGCCGATATCTGGAGTATCAACGGCGCAGCAACCTCACTGAACCCACGCGCATTTCAACGACATAGGGATGAGTCCTGATGGCGGTGATCTTCGCTACACCTAGAACTTCCGCCGTTGAATGCCAATGCTGGTGCAAGTGGCGGAGGCCCCATCGTGCTCGGATCGTTTCATCTCGTTGGCGCGCCGCCCCTCACGCAAGCTGCTGGGGGGCTTTCAGTTCGACGCACTTCGCCTCAGGCCAATTGCGGTCCTGCTGGCCGTCGCAGTCGCGGCGATGTTACTGGCGAGAGCCGCGGTTGGGTTCGGCCTGTTGCACCGGCAACGTGGTGCGGAGCGCCTGCCGCTCAATTGGGGCGCCGCCATTGCCCTTGGCGGGCTTCGTGGCGCGCTCTCGATTGTCTTGGCGCTCGCACTTCCAGACACGCTTCCCGCGCGCGATCTCCTCGTGTCGATGACGGTGGGTATGGTGCTCCTCTCGATCATCGTGCAGGGTTTGTCCATGCCGGTGTTGATGCGAATGCTGCGGCTGCGCGAGGATGGCTAGCGCATTTCCGAGTGTCCGCCGCGCCCGTCGCGGCGACCACCACCAGCCAACGGCGCTATCCCAGGGATAGGAATACCGGCCTCACGTGGTGATCTTCAAAGTCCTGCAACCTCCCACCTCGAGAGACTTTGCCACGCTCGTGAAACAGGCGCGGCACGTCGCCAAGCGCGCTGGAATGCGCCGGGGTGATCTCACGAAGGCCATTGCCAAGGCACGCCGGAGCAAGTGAACACGCGAGCGCGGCCGGCCGTGCGCGTCGTGCTGGACACCAATGTCCTCCTGTCGGGAATCTGCCATATCACTATTTCGCATCCACTTCGTTGCCCCCTATATTCCGGCAAGGGAGGACCACATGACCTGGAGCGATCACGTACACGCCGACCCTGACATTGCTGGCGGCAAGCCGGTAATCAGAGGCACCCGACTCGCTGTCGATTTTGTCCTTGCCCTCTTGGCCGAAGGCTGGACCCGGGAGCAGCTCCGCGAGAACTACCCGCAACTCACGGATGACGCCCTCCTCGCCGTTTTCGGCTATGCGGCGGATGTCTTGCACGACCAGACGATGCTGTCCGTCCATCCGGGCGCTGCCTAGTGCTGCTATTGCTGGATGAGAATGTGCCGGTCGCGACCGTTCGTGCCCTGCGCGCCGCAGGGCACGACGTGTATTCGGCCACTGAAAGTTCCGCGGGAGCAGCGGACGATGTGCTCCTGGCACGCGCCGATGTCGAACATCGACTCCTGATCACCTTCGATCGCGACTTCGGTGAGCTGGCGGTTCGATTGCGTCGTGGCGCTGCCGGAGGAGTCATCCTTCTCCGCTTTGTGCCGAACCGCCCCGACGAGGTCGCGGAACTCCTCATCGGATTGAGGGCACGAACAGATCTTGTCTGGAGCGAACGGTTCAGCGTGATCGATCGACGACACATCCGGCAGCGCCCGCTCTGATACAGACGTGCGCCTAGTCGTCCAAAAGGGACTGCCGTCGTCCGTCATGCTGTCAACGCAAAAACAGACCAACAGACGACGCGCGGTGTCACTGCTTCAGCCTCGTCAACTTCGCGGTAAACGACCGCACCCACGCAACAGTTCAGGGGATGCGTTGTCCTCGTGCCCTACTCGCCAGCTAGACGCTACTAGAGTAGCGAGTGCGCGGAACGGCCGCCGTGCGGTACTGCACGGCGAGTCCCATTGAAGTGCCATGGCGCCCAGTTCACTGGCGACAGCGACCAGTTGGCGAACGGGTGCTTGCGAGGAGCAACAGCGCCACCTAGCCTGCGCCATCATGACACCGTCTCGGCCGTCCAATGTTGGACACAAGCGCGATCTGTGCTGTGGAATCCGAAGGTCCCTTAGACGCCCACCACACGCTCATCGCGCAAGGAACCGCGTGAAGGCATATGCCGCGCACACCGCCGCCCAAACGATCCCTGCCAATACGAGGCGACGATGCGCGCGCTTCTGCGCCTCGGGGCCACTCTGTCCGATCACCGCCTGTCGATGGGACAACCACGCGGCGCCGACAAAGACGGTCGCACTGATTGGCAGGACTCCTAACATGTGAACCCTCATGAAAAGGTGACGTTGCGTAAGAACGCGAGCACCGGCGCCAAGACACGTTTCGCGCCCTCTGCTCTGAACAATAGCAGGCTTCGCCGGTATTCCGAATAGCGGACGCCCCACCATCGAGCACTTCATGCCACCACCGCGTGTGTATCGTCGTCTTGTCGCCGGCATCGCTCTCGGCTGTGTTGCCATCCTCGTGACCCTCGTGGTACGTCGAGCAACGCACGTAGTCGCCCTTCGCCCTGCGCACGCCATGCCCGCAATCACCTACACGAGTGTGAGCGGGAACGCATCACACCACAAGAAATGGTCGGCGAACCATCATCGTGTTCTACAGCCCGGATTGCAGTCACTGTGAATACTCGCTCGACGCCATGGAACGGAGTCCCGAGAGGCTCAGCGGTGTCGATATGTACTTTCTCACCCCTGCTCCACTCGACGACCGCCACATCGCTGCACGGTGGCCTCGCCTCGCCACTTCGCCCGGGAAGACGTGGGGCCATGTCGATCTGGCGGCGTGGATGCGAACCACCGGTGTTGCAATCACGCCGTCATTCTTTGTCGTCGACAGCTCGGGAACGCTCCGGACGGTCATCAGGGGCGAAATGAGTCTCGAGGCTCTCCTGCGCAGCTAGTCGGAAATGCCGTCGCGTAATGGTCTCCGACCACCGGCTCCTCGGCGCATGGTCCCGCGAACCATGCCCGTTCCTCGCAAGCGAGGAAACAATGAAGAAACTGTAGGATGGCGCTCGCCAACAATGCTTACATACTCTGCGTTGGCGCAGGCGCCGTGTTGATGGCGCTCGCCGGATTGTGGTTCGGACGTCCTGGCCCGCACCCACTGTCGCTGACGCGCGCCGAGTTCGTGGCATTGCGAGCAGGACCGGTGAGAGCGGTGACGCTCGCGATCTTCAAGGTCGTGCAGCTGCAGCGTGCCACCCTGGTGACGACCGTTGCGTTTTCTCTGGCGCTGACACCGCTCGCGCATACGAGCGTCCTGGTACGTCTTGGGGTCATGTGGTGCCTCGCCACAAGCCTTGCCATCCACCATGTGCTGGCTTCATGGGCAAGAACAGGGAGATCGCCCGTTCGGCTACTTCTTCGCAGCGTATCGCGCGTAGCTGTCGCGGCGAGTGTAGCCACGCTCGCAATGCAGGTCGCACAGATCACGATCGATCACTCCCTCCTAGAGGGGCCGGTTCTACACACGTACTCTCCAGCACTGGAGACAGTACTTGGCATCACGCAAGCGCCAATTCGGGCTCTCATTGAAGCACCAGACGCTCGGCCTCATTCTGCTGGCCCCGACGCGGTTGTCTTGATCCTCCTCCTCGTCGTAGCGCACGTGCTCGTGTTGGCAATCCTCGTGACTGGTGACGCGGAGGCTGTCTGGAGTGAGAATGGCGTGCGCCCAGCGCGACGAGGGTGGAGAAATATCGATCGACTGGCTCGAATGTGGGGCGGATGGACGGGCGCCTCAACCATTGTCTGGAAAAATGTCCGGACGGTGTTTCGAACGCAGCCGCTGCATCGCTTCGGATTGTGCGCAGTGGCGATCCCGGTCCTGGTGGGCCTGACGGCCCTTTCCGGCCTTCATGGAGCATCCAGCTTTGTCGTCGGCATGGCCTGTGGGTGGATCGTGCTGCTCGTCGCTGTTGGTCCGCTCTTCGTGCGAAACGATTTACGACTCGACCTGCCCGACATCGCCGTGCTCCTGCATGCACCGATTCGCCTAGCCGACATCGCGCGGGCGGGGCTGCTTTCGGCCGTCATCGTCTTGACCCTCGCCCAGACGGTTTGCAGCGGCCTGTTGATGCTATCACTAGCACTGCGTTCGGACCTGCCTTTTTCAGGGGCGTCGCTGTTCGCTGGCTCGCCTCACTCCCGCTGTTACCGGCCGTGAATGTCGCCGCCCTCGCGTTGCAGAACCTGCTTGCGCTGAGTAGTCCCCATTTGGTACGACTCGGGATGCGGCAGGATGGAGAGGTGGACAGTGCGGGGAGCGCGTATGTGGCGATCTTGGCGACGACGGTCGCCTTCTTCGCCATAGTCGCTGTTGCTCCTATCGTCGTCGGTGCCTCACTGGCATTGGTTGGCGTTGTTGGCACGATGGCAGCGACGGCCATTGCGTACATGAGTGCGACTGCAATTCTCTGGTTGCAGGCAGCCGGAGCAGTACACGTACTGACGAAGCGATTTGAGAAGTATTGTCTGTTACGGTCCGGAACAGAGGCGTGGCTCTCCTGAACTGCTTACTGCTTCAACCGTGTCAACTTCGCGGTAAACGACCGCACCCACATCGTCCCACCATCATTCGAATACGACTCCTCGTACTGATGTGAATCCGCCTTGATGTCGGACCACACCGCCCGCACCAGAATCGTCTTGTCATACACCGAGTTGTCCTGACCAACCAGCACCACCCGACCGTCCCTGAATTCACCGACGTTCGACGTCAGCGTCCCGGCCTTGCTGTTCGCGAACGACTGCGTCCACTGATGCGCGGTCGGGTTATAAAGGAAGAGCGTCAGGCCCTGCCAGTGTCCTTTCGGCCCATCCGCCTCGATCTCCTCCAGCTCCGCCTTGCCATCCCACACTTTGCGCACGGTGACGGTTCCATTCAGTTCAACCGATGCCGAACCGCTCGCGAATGGATCGACAAGCCGCGTGATGTGGGTGTGCCACACGCCGATGTTGAAGTCAAAGTCGTGTTGCCCGTCGCGCGCCGCTGACGGCGGCGAGGCTGACTGCGAAAGGCCGACGCTGGGACAAGCGACACACGTGACGGTGGCTAATGCCATCCCGACCGCTAGCTGCATCAAACGATTCACGTTCTACTCCCCGGTAATTGGTCTCGAGTGCCGCGGTGCTGGTCCACGCCGCTGCAATGCATGGCCGCGGTAGCATTGCGGCCCACTCATGCTTGACGGTATTCTTCAAGTGGCCCATTCACAACGAGCCACTTCGTCAAAAGAAAAGTGGGCCACTTATGGAGACACTGTTCGAGATCGAGCTGGAACGCGCCGTCCCGGGATCGGGGGAGGCCGGCCGCTCGCTCTACCGTCAATTGAAAGCAGCCATTCGAGATGGCCGTCTCGCGCCCGGCACTCGGCTGCCGGCGAGCCGCAGATCGGCTGAATTCTTCGGCCTGTCGCGCAACACGGTGGCGCAGGTCTATGATCGGTTGTCGACGGAAGGTCTCATCGTGGCCCGCCATGGATCGGGCACGTACGTCGCCGAGCTCACTCGCGACCCTTCATTAGTCCCTTCGCCAACCAGTACCTATCGGCTCAATCCGTTCTGGCTTCAGGAGGATGTAACCGCAGCCATGGGGTTCTGGCGCGACGATCCATCGGTCGCGCCGAGCGCCGAGCGGGCGTTGGACTTTCGTCCGGCGTTGATTGATCCGCGCCTGTTCCCGTTCGACGTGTATCGTCGCGTCAGCGCCAAGCAGTTGAACGGCCTGGAGCGAAAGCCCCCAGCATCCAAGAGCCCGCAAGGCAATCAAGGCAATTTTCATTTGCGCGACGCCATCACCAGTCACATCGCTCTCACGCGCGCGGTGGTCTGCCGTTCCGACGACGTCGTTGTCACAGCGGGCGCACAGCAGGCCTTCGATCTCCTGGCGCGCATCCTCGTGACACCGGGCGAGACCGTCGTTGCTGTCGAGGACCCCGGCTATCCGCCAATGCGCGTGGCCTTTGCTGCCGCGGGCGCCCGGATCGTGCCCGCGCCAGTCGATGATGAGGGGCTGGTCGTCGACGACCTACCGGCCGGCGTCGGAGTCATCTGCGTCTGCCCATCGCATCAGTTTCCGCTGGGTATCACGATGTCGAAGCGTCGGCGTGCCGCACTGGTGGACTTCGCCCGCAAGCACGGAGCGGTCATCATCGAAGATGACTACGACGGCGAGTTTCGGTTTGGCGACAGCCCACTGCAATCGCTCCGCGCCAGCAACGCCGCGGACGTGGTGTTCTACGTCGGCACCTTTTCGAAGTGTATGCTGCCGTCACTCCGTCTCGGATTCGTCGTCGTACCGGAATGGGCTCGGCGCACCATGATCGCTGCGAAGAACTGTCTCGACTGGCATTGCTCAACGCCGCTGCAGCTCGGCGTGTCCGCATTCATCGCCGAGGGGCATCTCTCGCGTCACGTCCGGAAGATGCGCCAGGTCTATGGTCGACGACGACAGCTGCTGTATGCGCTCCTCAAGCGAGACTTTGCGGACTGGGTGGAGCCGATCCCATCGCAGTACGGGATGCACGTGGCTGCGTGGGCTCGCGATGGAGTCGACCTGGATGCTGCTGCTCAAGCGCTTGCGGGTCACTCGGTGAAGATTCATACACTCGCGCGCTATCACGTGACGCAACCGCCTCGACAGGGACTCGTGTTCGGATATGGCGTGGTTGATCTGCCTGAGATCGAGCGCGGGCTCGCTGCGCTACACGAGGTGCTGCGGCGATGACGTCGCTCAGGATTCTTCTTCAAGCAACCACTGCGATGCCGCACGCCATTCGAGCCGCAACGGCAATGGTCGTGACGGCGGTGTTGGATCGAGCGTGACGAGGAGCGGCCGAGCTTCGGGATACTGCTCCGCCGCCATCGTGAGCGCGCGCACCTCGCGATCCCACGTTGTTGCCGCTGTCGTGTCGAGGCTGACCTGAATCAGCAACGGACGATCACCGGCACGCTCGGCATAGAAGTCCACTTCGAAGTCACCACCTACCCGCACCCAGTCAACGTCATATCCGCGTCGCTCGAGTTCCAGCAGCACAGCCGTCTCGAGGCTCCGTCCCCTGTTCTCCCGGCCCGCCCACTCGTAGACCGGAATGAGCCCGGTGTCGATCGGGTACACCTTTCGTGGGTTGAGCGTGCGTTGGCGCTCCGAGGCGCTGTGCATACGAAGCAGGCGGACGAGGAACGCATCCTCAAGGTGCCCCAGGTAGGTGTACAGCGTGTCCTGCCCGACATGGAGCCCCTGCGACTTCAGGTCACCATGAAACTTCGAGACACTGAACGCTCCGCCGGGGTTGGTAAGGAGGTGCCGCTGCATCCGTCGAAGTGCTTCCGGATTCGAGACATGGTGCCTGTCGATCACGTCCCGAAGGACCATGAGATCGACATATCCCTTGAGGACACTCATCCGGTCGCGCCGTTCGATGTGCTGCACTTCGGGGAAGCCGCCAACCTCCAGATAACGACGAAGGGCGCTATCCACGATTGCACGTTCGGCCGGCCCCATACGCATCCACTCGATCGTGGGCTCGGCTCCGGCATGCCGTAGCGCTTCTCGGAACGAGAAGGGGTGGACGAGGACTTCCATCGATCGGCCACGCAGCGAGGTGTGCACTTCGCTACTGAGCAGCTTGGCCGACGACCCGGAGACGAAGACCTCCGTGTCGCGGGCGTCAAGCAAACGCCGGACAAGCGTCTCCCATCCGGCAACCACCTGTATTTCGTCCAGGTAGACCGTTCGCCTTCCTTGCTCCTGGACGACGGGGGTGACGCGCCGATGCTCCTCGAGCAGCCAGCCCAGGTCTTCCGCTGTCATGTCTACCAACCGCTCGTCCTCGAGCGAAACGAGCAGGTGGGTACCGGGCTGGTCGCCTGCTGCGATCCGTTCGCCCATGTGGCGATGCAGGAATGACGTCTTCCCACCGCGGCGGACGCCGATGACCGCAAAGGCCTTATCAGGGACCTGCGGGAGGCGGATATCACGGGCGGTGCGAGTCGGAAGGGGCGCCTCGCGCGATTCCGCCAACTTCAGTGATAGCAGCTCGCTCGATACTGTCCTCGTCATAAGTACAATATTGGCATTTTCTGTACTTTACACAAGTACAGTTTTGCGAAATAACCCTCCGAAAATGCCTTTAAGCCTAGGCAAAAGTGCAGAACGCGTGTTGTCTGTACTTTTGAAAAGGACAACGCCTCCATGCGCAAAGTTGCTGTGGGCGGCTATTCGGTGAACGGGCACAAATGGCAATGGGCTTCTTGTATTGGGTAATTGCCCAACAACGACGAGCTATTCGACGAGCACCCGTCCATCAAACAGATGCACCACACGGTCCGCCTGCGCCTCATACCGCGGGTCATGCGTCACCATGCAGATCGTCGCGCCCTCAGCATGCAACTCGTGCAGCAGCCGCATGACCCCCTCGCCATTGGTGGAGTCCAGGTTGCCAGTCGGCTCATCAGCCAACAAGATGAGCGGATCACCGGCAACAGCCCGCGCAACGGCAACCCGCTGCTGCTGACCGCCTGATAGCTGCGCTGGAAGGTGATTCATGCGATGCGTCATCCCGACTTTGTCCAGCGCATCCTTCACACGGCGCCGCCGAGCCACGTCACTCATGCCGCGATAGCTCAGCGGCAGTTCGACATTCTCATACACGGTCAGGTCGCCGAGAAGATTGAACGCCTGAAACACGAAGCCAATCTGACGACTCCTGATCCGTGAGCGCTCATTCGGAGTAAGGCCGGCCACCGATTCGCCGGCTAGCCTGTATTCGCCATGCGACGGCGAGTCGATGAGGCCGAGTATGGCGAGCAGAGTGCTCTTGCCACAGCCGGACGGGCCAGAGATGGAAAGAAACTCACCCGTGCGAATCTCGAGGTTCACGTCCGACAGGGCATGCGTCTCCAACTCGGCAGTGAGGAAGACCTTCCCAAGTCCGGACAGATGAATGAGCGGTGGAGTTGCAGTCATCGACGTCATCATCGAATACGGATCCGCGTTTCCGTCAGCATCTGGGCCATGTCGGAGATGATGACACTGTCGCCTCGCGACAGTCCGCCCTTCAACTCCACGTTGTTCACGGTGGCCTTGCCGAGTGCCACGTCGACGCGAACGGCCTCGCCGGTATTGGGAACGACCTTGAACAGCTTCACCACAGTTTCCGCGAAGCCGTACGCTGGCCTGCCAACGTGAAGCACACGGCGCAGACGATCGATCTCGATCGCGCCATCCACACTGAGGTCAACGCGTGCGCCCCTCGGCAACGGACCATCGAGCGCGATCTCCACGGTCACTGACCCGCCGTGCGACACGGGATCGATGGTGGCGACGTGACCACTCACCACGCCATCGTGAGTATCAATAGATGCGGACAGCCCGCGCACGATGTCGCGTGCCTGCGTTTCCGGAACGCGCAACACCGCCTTCAGTCGCCCCGGCTGCGACACACGCGCGAGCTCGATGCCGGAGTTCACCCACTGGCCAAGCTCCAGCGTCGGATTTCCGAGGGACTGCAACTGGCCAGCCTCCCCCGCAGTCACTCGCAGCGACGCCACCCGGCCACGCTGCTCCTGCACGATCTTGCGCAGCCCGTCAATTCCGTCTTCCTCGAGACGAATCTGCTCGGCCTCGGCCACCTTCATGTCCGCTGCGCGCGCCGACTCGAGCTGATACCGAAGCTCGATCTCCTTCGCCTTATCGCGTGCCGCCGCCACCTCGTTGCTCGACGCCAGGCGCCTCTTGTCGAGGGTGTCAAACACTCGGGCAGTACGTGTGGCTTCGAGCTCCTGTGTGTGCAACTGCGCAACGAGCCCCAGTTGCGATACTCGCTGCTGTTGCAATGAACTTCTGAGCTGCGCCAATCCCGACAGCGCCTGCGTGAGCTGTTGTTGCACCTGTAGTGCGGCAAGTGCCACATCGGCATTGCTGAGCACCACGATCGTACCGCCGGCCGCAACGCTGTCACCCGGGCGAGATAGCAACGACTCCACTCGGCCACCCGTGGTCGCGACGATGATTCGCGTGTGCTCAGCCACGAGCGAGCCCGGCGCATGAACGTCACGCACCATGTCTCCAATTGCAACCGTATCGAAAGTGATGACGGATCGCTCCATCGTCACCACCGCGGGCCGCAGGCGAGTGGCGCCGAATGTCACGAGCGCCAGCGCCACCACGATCATGCTGGCCACGAGATACTTCTTGAGGCTTTTTGGTGGATCGCGTGCTATGTCCATCGGCGCCTTGTATCAGTCAGCACGCAGCACCTGCATGGGTTCGAGTCGGGTTGCCCGAATGGCAGGGAGCAGGGCGGCAGCTACCGTGATCGCGAACAGCGCAATGCACATGGCCGCAAAGAACGGTGCGTTGTACAGCTCCTCTTCCTGAAGGAACTGGGCGATCCATCCCACGGTCTCCTTTGTCAGAAAGAGACCGAGAGCAACGCCTGCGAGCACGAGCACGTTTCCCTCGCGAATGAGTGTGTACACGATGCTCTTTGACGTGGCGCCGAGTGCAATGCGAACGGCCACTTCACGTTGCCGATCGATCACGGACTGCGCGACAATCGCGTAGACGCCAAGCAACGAGAGTCCGAGCGCGAGGGCTGCGAAGGTGGTGAAGATGGCGGCAAAGAAGCGACTCGTGACGTGAAGCCGAGGGATACCGAGATAGTCCGTGTAGGGGGTCACCAATGGCGTGGAGGCCGACACCGGCCGCAAGCGTTGACGCAACAGTTCGGCGACGGCGGCGGGGTTACCCGTGGTTCGCACGACGAGCTGGAGTGATTGCGGTCGCCGAAAGAGCGGTATGCTGTCACGCGCCGTGATCAGCCGGTATACCGACCCCACGCGCGAGAGGCTCACCGCAGCCTGCCGGTCTCGCGCTTCCGGCGTAAGGAGATCGCCCACCACGCCCACTACGCGGAACGATACCGAGTCCGTGTGCGCGCGTGCCATCTTGATCAATCGACCGGTCGCAACGGAGCGCGGCCAGAGATACGCCGCCGTCCGCGCGTCCACGATTCCGAGCGGCAACTCGAACCGGCCTTCCTCAAATCCATGTCCTGCAAGGAAGGGAAGGCCGAACGTCTTGAAGTAGCCCACGGAAACCACGTTGTACCTCCAGATGGGGGCGGCGACTTCTCTCAGCGCGCCGTCCGGGTCGTCCACGGTGAGTGCCGAATTCATGGTATACCCAATGCCCACGATGGCGGCATCCACAACACCAGGCACCGTACGCGCACGACTCACGACCTCGTCGGTCTTGTCCGCGAGCGAGATCATCTGACCCGGCGTGGTTGCCTTCGGCACTGTCAGCCCAACATGAACGAGCGGCGTGGGATCATATCCGAGCCAGTCGTGCACCAGGCTCTGCATGTCGGCAGTACGCGCTGCCTCTCGTGACAGCAGTGCCGCTGCGCAGACCAGGGGTAGCGTGAGCGCAATCTGCACGACGACGAGGAGGCCATACAGCCGGCGATTCGATTGATGTGCGCCGGTACCCGCGCGACCCTTGAGCAATGCGTTGAGATCAATTCGCGAGACGCGTATTGCGGGCAAGAGCCCGATGGCCAACAGGCAGACGACCGCGGCCAATGAGGCGACGGCCACCATGCGCCAACTGCCATGCGGTTGCACGACGAATTCGCCAACAGTGGGCGGAATGGTGGCGCGCAACACGGCGTTCCCAACGACCGCGAACAACAGGGCCAGGCCCAGCGCGACAGCGGACAACAGCCCACACTCGAGCACGAGCTGCGTGACGATTTGTCGTCGCGATGCGCCGAGCGACGAGCGGACGGCGAGCTCCGCGCCGCGCGTAAGCCCACGGGCGAGTTGGAGGTTCGCGAGGTTCGTGCAGGCCACCAACAGGATAGCCAGGCCGGAACCGATGAGGGCGTAGTGGAACCGGTTGGCGTGGAACTGCCGCAGCACCGGCTTCAGGTAGAAGCGTGTGTCCTTCGTGGGCTCGCTTGCGGCCAGAGCCAATTGCGCGGCGAGCACGTCGAGACGCTGCTGCGTCTGTTCGAGGGTTGTGCCGGTCTGGAGGCGAACCAATCGGCCACTAAGAACCACGTTTGGCGGTGCGAACGTCCACGCATCGTAGTCGAGCGGGTCGAAGGCTTCAAACCGTTCGACGACGCCGATGACAGTGTATGTCTCACCGTCAACAATGATCGAAGCGCCAACGGATGCTTCCGTCTCGTTGAACAGCGCGGCCCGCAATCGGGCGCTGATGACGATTGACGATGTACTGCTGGCCAGATCCGATCCGGGCGTCAAGCGACCAGCAAGCGGGGTGACGCCGAGGGTCGGGAAGAAGTTCTCACGCACCCTGGCGACTCTCGCTGCCGCCACGTGACCGCCACGCTCGGCAGCGGTGGATACGTTGCCGTTGCCGGAGATGCCCGTGTACCCATCGCGCGTGCCGACGGTGGCATCAATCGCTCGTTGGCTGGCAGCGAAATCCACCTTGTGGCGTGGGTCGCCGAAATATTGGATGTAGAAGACCCGCTCGGGTTCGCGAACGCCGACGGTGGGATTGATCATGCCGTCGAGCATGCTGAACATCGTGGTGTTCACGGCAATGGCGAGTGCCATGGCGAGCGTCGCCGTGATGGCAAAGGTCTTCTGTCGCAGGAGCGCCCGCATCGCAATGCGCACGTCGCGTCGCGCGCCGTCCAGCCAGCGCACGCTGCCTTCATCCAGGGCGTCCTCCGTAACGCGCTGAAGCCCACCAAACGCAATGGCCGCTTGCCGTCGCGCCTCCTCGAGCGGCATGCCTCCGCGTACCAACTCTTCCGTTTCGAGTTCGACGTGCAAGCGCATTTCCGCTTGCATCTCTGTTTCGATCTCGTGCCGGCGAAGAATCGATCGCGCCAGTCGTCGCAGCCGGTGCGCGGTGGGTATCACGTGGTCAGGTCGCGGCCAACACGCGGGCAACGGCACCGGCGAACAGGCGCCACTGTTCCTGCTCCGTGCGATACTGCGCTCGCCCCGCCAGTGTGAGGGTGTAGACCTTCACCTTGCGCCCTTCCGGCGACGTGCCCCACTCAGCCTCGATCCAGCCGCGGTCTTCGAGGCGGTACAGGGCGGGGTAGAGCGAACCCTGGTTGATCTCGAGCACCTCTCGCGAGAGTTGCCGTATTCGCTTGGATACGCCCCATCCGTGCAGGGGTCCGAGCAGCAGGCTCTTGAGAATCAGCAGGTCGAGACTGCCCTGCAACAGGTCGGTTCTGGGTGGCACGCCGCCGCTCCTTGATACCTAGAGATTCGACAATACTATGGGCGCTTGTATTGTCGAATGTCAAGGTATGGTGCACAAGACCGGGAACGGCCCTCCTGGCGCCTATTGGTCTCGTCGCAGTACCACCGAGGTCTCCACCTGCCGGTCCGGCACCGACCAGTATCGCCTGAGCAGCGCCGGCGTCTCATCGGCAGCCACGAGCTCAAACCCGTGCCGCTGATAGAAGCGAATGGCCCAATTCGCCGCCGCCCACGTGCCCACCAGCATTGGTCGTGACGTCTGCAAATGCAGATGGGCCATCAACGCCGCGCCCGTTCCGCTGCGCTGATGCTCCGGCCGGACATACGCGTGACGGATCAGGTCCACGTCGTCCACCCGCTGCATGCCCATGATGCCCATCAACATCCCATCACTCTCGCGACCCCAGAACGCGACTCCCGCGGCGATGTCGCGACGAACATCCGCCAACGACATGTACGGCTCGTGCCAGCAATCCGGTGGGATCACGCCACGATACGCTTCCGCTGCCCCATTGATGATGTGATGAATGACCGCGTGGTCCGCTTCACCACACGCGCGAATGATTGGTTCGCTTGCTACGCCCGCCATGCATTGCCTGCCAGATGAAAGGAGGGCTCATTGTGCCGCCGAGCCACCCTCGAGTCTTGCACAAAAGTTCAGGGCAGTTGGCCAGTCAGGCCAATCGGGCAGCGTATCGACGCGGCGTAACGCCAAACTGCCGCACGAAGCATCGCGTGAGATGCGGCTGGTCATGGAACCCGGCCACCACGGCCACCTCGGCAAGGCTGTACCGCGCACGGATGAGGCGCCGTGCAAGCTGGATCCGGCACTGAAGGATGTAGGCGTGCGGCGTGATGCCGAGTTCGCGCGAAAACGCGCGCAGCAACTGGTATCTGCTCAGTCCCGCTTCACGTGCCAGGTCGACAAGCATCACCGGGGCCGCGGGGTCCGCATCGATCCTGTCCTTCGCTCTCCGAATGGAGCCCACCGGACCGCCCGTCTTCACGCGCGTGGTCGAGTGCACATGCAACCGCGCCACCAGTCCAAGCAACGCCGACTCCGCCGGCATGACGTCGTGACAGTCCGCCCTCTCCATCGCATGCGCAAAGGTGCGATCGAACACGCCGCGCGTCTGGTCGCTGGCAAACACCGGATCGCCGAAGGTGAACTCGTGTGGCACACCATCGCGCACGTCCGCACACAGTGTGCGCATGAGATCCGGCTCGAAATACAGGATCCGCCATGATCTCGGGCGACCTCCCACAGCGCGACCGTCGGTGACTTCGCCCGGATTGCAGCAGATCAACCGCCCTGGCCCCGCCTCCACCTGCCCTCGGCCACTCCACGACGAATGGCCCCCGTCGTCAATGACGCCAATGCCATACTGGTCATGCGAGTGCCGCGGGTAGGAGCGTGCTGTGCACGCACCCATGGCATCGATCTGCGCGAGCGGGAAGTTGAAGTAGCGAATCGATTCGGTCATAGGCCATCCTTCGTGTATTCTCGGGGTATACCCCGCTTTCCAAGAATCCCTTTGGTTATCAAGGGCGGCGCACTTATATGGCCCACGTTCTGCCACCCATCAAATCGTCGCCGCTCCGACCGTGGCGACACGCCGAACGCTCTTCGCCCGTTCGACGTCGCGGCGGTGAGGCGAGCAGGATCATCCCATGACGGCATTGCGTGTTGTTGAGGATATAACAGGGCGCGTCTGGTCCATCTTCGAAGCACACCCGAACGATCGCCGGTTCAGCACGCAAGACATCGCAGAACACAACGCCGCAAGCTGGCTGTGCTTTCGGCACATGGCGGAAGTACGCCGGATCCGGCCGGTGCCTCAAGGGTGGCAGGTGCTCGGAGACGACGGCCTCCTGCGCCTCCTCGAGACGGCCGGCCCAACAGGAAAGCGCGCGCGAATGGCTCGCCCCGTGGCCTACGTGCGCACTTCAGCCAGCCTGGCGGTTCGCATCCCGCGATGGAAGCGACACCGGACGAAGCAAGGGTAGATGATGGTGTCGATTTCGCAGAGTCTCGTTCGTCGTTGAGGTAGAACCACCCGACACCACCAACCTCTGGAGACCCTGCCATGCGCTATATGTGCCTCATCAAGCACGAGGAGAGCCAACGCTCCCTCTCGTTTCCCCCCGGATTCATGGACGCCATGAATACCTTCGTGGGTGAGGCGCTCAAGAACGGCACCATCACGGACACCGCCGGGCTCAAGGGCACCGCCGACGCGTCAAGGATTGCCGTAGGCAAGGGCAAGCTCACAGTCACGGACGGGCCCTTCGCGGAATCGAAGGAGGTCGTTGGCGGGTACGCCATTGTGGAAGCAGCCACGCGCGAAGAAGCCATGGCCTTCGTTACCAAGTTCATGGACATGCACCGCATTTACTTCCCCGAGTTTGAAGGGGAGTGTGAGCTTCGGCCGCTGGAAGAGATGTAGGGAGCTAACAACACAAGCACGAGCATGAGCACGAGATTGAGCCACCAGCGGGAGCACGAGCGTGAGCGTGGAGCTGCCAGCATTGAGCCGATCAGGGCTCGAGCTCGAGCTC
>JBDUCM010000088.1:0-21086 GCA_040003455.1 bacterium | reverse complement strand
CACTTGCCCTGGGCCTTACGCTCCTGGCTGGCTGCTCGAACGATCGCACGGATGTCACATCTCCTCTGGCAACGCCGTCTGCTGCGCCTTCGGGCGATCTCCTCGGCGCGCTGGGAGGGTTGCTCAACAACACATTGTCGCTCGTAGGCAATGTGAAACGCACCACCCCGCTTGCCGCTGCGATTTCGGTGCAGCAGACCATCGGCGCTGCTGGCGGTACGATGACGATCCCGTCTGCTGGCGTGACGGTCGTCTTCCCGGCCGGCGCACTGGCGTCGAACACCACGATCACGATGACCGCTCGGGCCGGCTCGGCGGTGGCCTATGACTTCGCCCCGCACGGCATCACGTTCGCCAAGCCGCTCGTGTTCACGCAGAATCTGTCCGGGACCAACGTGTCGCTCCTGACGGCACCGTTGCTCAACCTTGGCTACTACACGGATCCGAGCCTGATCGGTACGGTGACGACCCTGGTCTCCGAGCTGATTGGCGGCACGACGAACCTCCTCAGCTGGAAGTTCACGTCGAGCATCCGGCACTTCTCGGGTTACATGGTTGCCTGCGGACGCGGCGGCGCATCGGACGAGTAGTTCACCCGAAGCGCGAACGCGCGGTATGCGCGGCATGCGGGGCGAGCATCGAGATGATGCTCGCCTCGTTTTCGTTCGTCTAGTGAACGATGACCGTCGTTTCGCCGCGTGTCCCACGTTGGCGGCGATTTCGCTCATGTCACCGAACCGACCGACCGCCAAGCCGATAGTGGACCGCGCACGCTCCATTCCAGACGCACAGCCACACCCTCCTCGCGGAGCGGTGACCCTCGATGCGTTGAAGGACGAAGGCCTCGCCCTCGAGCGTCGGGGACAGCGCGAAGAAGCAAGGCGACACTACGCGCTCGGCCTGAGCGACGAAGCGGCGCTGAGCCAGGACGAGCGCGCACAGTTGCTTCGCTGGACGGCGCGCACCTTCATGCAGGACTCCGATTTTTCCGGAGCGGAGAGCGCGGCGCACGCGGCACTCGCGATGTCAGAGTCCGCCAACGACATGGCTGGCCGAGGTCACGCCGTGAACATGCTCGCGGTGATCCGCTACTCGCAGGGCGACCTTGATGGAGCGGAACCCCTGTACGTGACCGCGCGTGATTTCGCGCACCGCGCCGGTGAGGTAAAGCTCGCGGTGATGACCGCAACCAATCTCGGCATCATCGCCACGATCCGTGGCGATGAGCACCAGGCACAGATCCACTACGAGTCCGGCTTGTCGGAAGCACGGGAGGCCGGCCTGGCCGACCAGGCCATGCTTGCGTTGAACAACCTGGGCATGCTGCACGCGCACACCAACCACCTGGTCGAGGCAGATCGCGCGTTCCGCGAAGCGCTCGGCATCGCGCGGGTGCTCGGCGACATGAATTCGTGCATTCGCACCCTGCTGAACATTGCCGGGCTGCGGATTCGCCAGGGCAATCATGTGGATGCTCGCGACGCCTGCGACGAGGCCGTCAGCATGGCCCACCAGATTGGCGACAACCACGCCGACGGCGAAGCCGAATACGTATACGGGCTGATTGGACGGGCGACAGGCGACAACTCGACGGCAGAGGCGCATTTCCTTCGCGCCGAATCGATCGCCCTGGAGCGACAGGACCTCATCCTCCAGGGCGAAGCATCGCGCGAACTCGCCGTCCTGTACCGGCACCAGGGCCGGAATCGCCAGACACTGCAACGCCTCAATCAATCGCACCGCGTATTCGCGCAGCTCCGCGCGCGCCGCGAACTCGCCGACGTGGATCGCCGCACGTCCATGCTCGAGGGCGACTTCCTCGACGTGGCGCGCAAGTGGGGCGACTCGATCGAATCAAAGGACGAATACACCCAGGGACACTGCGTGCGCGTAGCCGACCTCGCGTGCTCGCTCTGGGTACGCGTATGCGCCGGCGACGACACATCGCTCTTCTGGTTCCGCATCGGCGCGCTGCTGCACGACGTGGGCAAGCTGATGGTGCCGGCCGAAGTGCTCAACAAGCCGGGGAAGCTGACGGACGAGGAGTGGGGCCTCATGCGCCGACATACAACGGCCGGGGTCGAGTTACTGGCCGACATCGAGTTTCCCTGGGATGTGCGGCCGATCGTGGAGAGTCACCACGAGCGCTGGGATGGGCGGGGGTATCCGCACGGTCTGGCAGGAGAGGCCATACCGATCACAGCGCGCGTGCTCGGTATTGCGGACGTGTACGACGCGCTCACCTCCGAGCGGAGCTATAAAAAGGCATTCACGCACGACGAGGCGATGAACATCATGCGCAGCGACGTGGGCAAGGCCTTCGACCCGACGCTCTTCGCCTCGTTTGAGGAAATCGTGCGGCGCGGCACCTGGCGGCATACGCCGTCCAGCGGAATGCTTGCGCTCGCCGGTTGACTCGGTCCACCTGTGTGCATGCGGGGTTGGACGGAAGCAGTTGAGGGCGCCAACTACCTGTCGCAGTTCCCCCAATTGCTTGCAGACTGCGGCAGGAGTGAACACAGGAGTGCGGATTCTGGCGATATGCGGTCGCCGTTAAGATGATGATGTATTGAGGCTTATGGGCTCGTGCGGAGAAATGGACCACTTGGCACCGACGGTGCAATGGAGTGACTCGCCGGAACATCGCAGTGCTCTCCCCGCCGCAGTAAAGCTTCCGAGCGCGGCACAGTTTTCCTTCACACGGACTCCTATCATGAAGACAACGTCCCGCCGCGGCTTCACCCTCATTGAACTGCTGATCGTCGTTGTGATCATCGGCATTCTGGCCGCCATCGCGATTCCGAAGTTTGCCAACACCAAGCAGAAGGCGTACATCGCCGCGATGAAGTCGGATCTCCGTAACCTGGTCACGGCCGAAGAGTCGTTCTTCGCTGACTCGACCAAGTACGTGACGTACGACACCACGAAGATCAAGTTCAAGCCGTCCACCGGTGTCGGGAACCCGACGATCGTGCCGGGCGCGGGCTACTGGTCAGCGACGATCACGCACACGCAGATCGCCAGCTTCAGCTGCGGTATCGGCGTCAACACGACGAACCCGGTGGTTGGCACGGCTGGCGACGGCGAGCCGGCTTGTAAGTGACCTGAACGTTCACGGTTGATCGGTTCGTCGGTTTTGGCTGAACTGCCAATCGCTTGAAACGGAGTTACTACGCAAAGGGCCACGAATCACTCTGTGATTCGTGGCCCTTTGCGTGGGCGACAGGCGACGCGTGACCCCTTTCGCGAACGAGCCCGGGCTAGAAGTCCCAGAATCGCGTCAAGAACATGCCGAGTACGCCGGTGCGAATAGTTGGATGGGTAATGCCAAGTTCTTCGGGCGCGCGGAAGAGAAATCGCGGTTCAACGCCAAAATCCAGGCGGTACGTGGTGCCGAAGCGCTGCGCGATGCGGAATCCGGGAATGCCCGACGTGAGGTGAAACTCGCCGGCGACGTACCGGTCGGTTGTGAGATATGTACCGGCTTCGACGAGCGCACCGCGAACCCCACCGGTCTTTCCGAAGACGAGCTCCGTGGGTACGTCGGATGGCGACACGCTCAATGCATCGAGATCGAACGCCTTGGTTGCTCCCGTGCCGATGTCATGGAGCATCACGCCAAGTGCAGTCGCTCCCTGTTGCCGGTGAGCGAGAGCGCCACTCTCGCCGCTGAGCTGCCCGCTCCATGACGCGCTGCCGGACAACGACGAGCCGGTTTGCTGCAACAATGTCGTGGACGATCGGCCGAGCGTGAGGTAGCCGTTGAGTTCACGCCCGCGAAGCGGAAACAAGGTGCCGCTCTCGAGGCCTACCGACGGGCCCTTGGATGTTCCGCCCGTGAACAGCTGAAGAGGAAACCATCCGCGCCCCGGCTCCCAGATCAATCGCTCACCAACCTGTTGCACAATTCCGGGGGCATCGGTGTGTGGCTCGAAGGTGAGCGCGCCGTGCGCCGGTGTGAATGGACGCGTCCGGAAGAAGGCCACCCCCTCGCCGATGCGTACGAATCCCACGACCCACTGATCATCTGTGCGCTGGTCGAGGTGCACGCGCAGTTCTTCTCCACGGTCCGTATAGAATTCCGTGTTCGCGTCCGGCCTGTTGCGATAGTAGTTGCCGCGATCAACGGTCATCGCGAGATCCGCGATGATCGCCACGCGCTTCTTCTCGGCGCGCGCGAGCCGCAATCGGGTGGCTTCGTTGGGCGGCGCGCTTGTGTCGAAGACAGCGAGGAACGAAAGATCGCCCGGCGCCTTCACACGAAGCAGGTCCTTTCGGAACTGCTTCAACGCGAGAAAACCGTCGCGCATCTCGCCGCGGCCGGTAACGCGCAGCGCATCCAGTGGGCCAATGGCGAAGATATCGGCGTCGGCATCCACGAGCCCCCTGTGCTGATCCATCACGCGCAGGTTCTCGCCGGTTGCACTCAGGTTGACGAATGGCCGAGCGGGATCGTGCATGTCCACGGTTCCCCACGCGCGCAACGATCCTCCTGCCCGTGCCACCAGCGAATCCAGGCGAACGGTATCGCCAGACACGCGAACGTCGGCAACGACCCCCTGCATCCTCATGTTCGTTGCGTTCAACGTGAGCGCGCCGTCTCGAACGGCCGCGCTGCCGGTATAGCGTGGCGTGCTCCAGCTTCCGGACACATGCGCGTCGGCCGTTAGCGCGCCGCCAATATCCTCGAGTCCGCGCGATGCCAAGGGAAGCGCAGCAAGCTTCAGGCTGTCGAGTACGACGTCTGCCGAGAGCGGCCCTGCCACGAGACGGGATCCTGATACGGAATCGAACGACAGGTTCAGGGGCAGTACCGCTGTACCTACGAGCACGCGCCGCCCGTTGGAATCACGCGCAGTGGCGTCGAGCGAGAGACGGGTGTCACGATAGCGCAGGCCAACGGCCGCGTCCGGAGCCCGAGTGCCCTGGTATACTGCGCCATGCAGCGCGGCATTTCCCGTAATGCCGGGATCAGCGCGAGTACCGTCGATGTGCGCGTGCACATCAACCACACCCTCGCCGGTGGAGTCGCGCTGCATTGCGCGAAGGACCGTGGAAATCCGAACTCCCTCGGCTGCGACGTCGAGATTGGCCGCACCTGACGAACTGACGACTCCATTGGCGAACAGGCGCCCGCCACCCGAGTTGCGAAGCAACAGGGAGTCGATCGCGAAGACCTCGTGATCGATGCGGACGCGGGCAGGCCGCACGGTCTCCCACACGAGCGTATCGAACGCGGCGCGCAGTCGAGCGATACGGACATCGTAACCATCTGCTGCGGTGCGACCGTAGCCACCCGACAGGAGATACGAAACGCGCGCATCCTGCTGGATACTCAGTCCGATATCAAGGTTTGAGCGCCGCCAGCTGCCGTCTGTCTGCGCGCGCTCGAATGCCAATCCGTTGGTCTCGATCGTGTCTGCTCGCGCGCGGAATGCAATTGACGGAACGCTGTCGCGCACGTTGCGGCTCGATATCGCGGCGTTCAGATGGCGCACGCTGCTACCGCGCGCAACGATTCCGTCGCCGGTGACCGTCGCCTCCATCGCGAGCGCGCTGGTGTTGCCCGTGAGTGATCCGTGTGCGGCCACGCGTCCTGCGAGGGAGTCGCGACGCAGGGAGGGGAGAGAGTCCATCATCAGCGCCACACCTTGCGGCAAGCCGAGCGCGAGCCGCTCGATACGTGCGGAGTCCGCGCGTCGGCCTGAGTCGGCGCGCGCGGCAAGGAGTAACGTGCGTTGCTTGAGCGCCGGCGCGTGCACGCTACCTGTATCGCTCGTGCCGAGCACGTTGCCAAGGGTGGAGAGCGAATCGGCCTGAGCGGAGAATGCGAGCGTGCCGGCTCGCTCGGGAATCAACCCAAGTGAGCCCTTGGCGGTGAGCTGAACTCCACTCGCGTGCAACATGAGCGTGTCAACGCGGACCACGCCATCGGCCGCCGACCCATGGGCGCTGAGCCCATCAACGAAGAACGTGTCATAGCTCGAACGCGCGAGGTCGATATCGGCTACGGCATTGATTGTTGCCGGCGCGAAGCCGGTACCCCGCACCGACGCGCGACCACTCATACGTGCGATGGGCGCCTTGGGAGTGAACGCTCTGGCGCTGAGCGAGTCGAGCACTGCCACTATATCGTAGCGAGACGCTGCACCGCGGAGCGATACCGAGCCGTGCGCATCGAGCCCGCCACCTTCCAGCGAGCGAAGGGCGCTTCGAAACCGAATGTCGCGCGTGGTGCCTTCCACATGCACGTCACCGGCGACCGCACCGTGAAGCTGCGCCGCTGGAACGAACCGTCCAGCCGAGGCGAGCGAGAGGGAATCGAGCGTCGCGGTGGCTGCAATGCGCTTGCTGTTCACTTGATAGGAGCCCGTGCCCTTGATGTGCGAGCGATTCCCGTGATCCGTGAGCGTGAGATCTCCGCGAACGCTTCCGCCCTCGCGGAGTGTACCGTTGATCGTCGCGATCCCCGTGAACTCTCCGGCGAGTGGGAGATGAACGCCCGCGGCGGCGAGAGTGATCGCCCGAAGCGGTCGCAAGGTGATCGCGAGGTCATGCGCACTCACGCCGTTCTCCATGCCCATGCCGCCGCGTGCAAGGATGTGGCTCACACCGGCAGTTGCATCAGCGAAACGAACGTCCGCATCCAGCTCCAATGCGTGTGGGGCGCCGCTCAAGGCTATATGCCCGTCGATCACCCCCGATCGGGAGATGACGACATTCGGCGCGAGTTCATGGATGATGCTCGTGGTCAAACCCGCAATGGTGAGATCCGTACCGCGAATGACCATCGCGGACTTCTCCTTCGGTGGAGAGATCCGCGAGAGACCACCGTGGCCCACGAGCGTCGCCGTGCGGTAGTGAACGTTGGCGCCGGTCACGTCGAAGTCGGCCGTGTCGCCATGGAAGTGCATTGCGTACCGAAGGCCGCCTCCGCCTTCTGTTGGCAACTTCGGATTCAACCAGCGAAGGTCGGCGAGCGCGATGGGCGCACCGGTGAGATCGAGTCGCAATCCACTCCGGTGAAACCCGATGGTGCCATCGCCACTGACGTCTGACGCAGGCAATCGCATGTGCGCGCCGCGCCACCAGAGCGAATCCTTCGATACCAGCAGCACGCCAACCAGCGAGCGAACGTCGATTGCCGGTGGACGGTACGGCTCAGCGAGCATCGAGAGGGACGCGATTGCCACGGCGGTGGGTTGCCCGTTGTGCGCGATGACGACGGAAGTCAGCGTCGCGTCGAGGTCGTGATAGTCGAGTACGCGCTGATACCCACCAGCAACGGCCTCCGTGCGTCGTCGTGCTGAGGGGCTCAACGCCGCCGCGATCTGCGAGTCGCGAGCCGCCTGGCTTACCGTGGAGTCGGGGACCCAGGGTCGCCGATACAGGAACCGACCGTGCCGGACGGTGATGTTCTCCAGCACAGGTGTGGCCATGTGTCGCGAGGTGTCCTTTATCGCTCCCGTGGGGCGCACGAGTGTCTGAAAATTCCAGTCTGCACCCGACCGCTTGTCCATGACGATCGTTGTGGAATCGAGCGTGAGCGAGCGCAACACTACCTGGCCGTGCAGCGCGGGCCAGAGGGCGTAGCGGACCTGCACACGTCGCGCAGCGAACACGGGCTGCTTGGCGCTGTCCAACACGTTGACGTCTGTGAGCACGGCGTCCGCGAACAGATTGCCTTGCATTGATGCGATCGACACCGTGCCCGTGAGACGATCGTTCGCCTGGGATACAAGAAGGCGCCGGACACGCTCGTTGCCCCATGGCGTTGTGGCCAGCACGAGGACCACGAGTGCGCCGAGTGCTACGGGCGCGACGACGACCGTGGCCAGTACGCGCACGACGCGATAACTGGTGCCGCGACGAACGGCGGGGCCTTCGGGCGTGCCCGTGGGCATCAGAACGCCTGGCCCATGGCGAAGTGCACCACGAGGCGACGGGCGAGCGAGTGGAGTGCCCCGGTCGAGGGAGCGATTGGCGAGTAGCTCTTCTCACGCGCAAGCTGGACAATCCGGTCACTCCCGTCCGCGTCCCTCACTGCCACGACCACAGGCAGTGACTCTGCGCCAACTGGCCGGAATCCCAGGTCGAGCCGGATGACACCGAGGGGCGAGCGATAGCGAAAGCCGAGGCCGGGGGTGACCGCACCCTTGCCGTGTGCCGAGATGCCGAGGCCACTGGTTCCTACGTATGCGCCATCGACGAAGACGACACCACCCAACTCCTTCAGCAGCGGAACGCGTAGCTCGGCACTGCCCTCCACGACGCTGCTGCCACCGGTGGGGCGAGCGAAAAGCTGGTCGTTTGGCACGTTTGAGGGGTCGCATTGGCCATTCGCGATCGTGACATCGGAGCATCCCGCGGCGAGGAGTGAGGCGCTCCGTACCTGCACGACGCGAGGCCCAAGCTCGTTCTCCGTGAAGCCGCGAACCGATTGCATTCCGCCTGCGTAGAACCGAGCGCGCGGATGCAGGATGCCCATACCATCATCGTTGAGGCCGAGTGCTGCGCGGTCGCTTGCCAGCGGATGCACAAAGCCTGCGCGACCGTGCAATGCGATGACCGTGGGTGTGACCGCGCCGAGCGTTACGGGCATCGCGGCGAGGGCGTGATAGAAGGCCGCGTCCAGGGCGATACGATCGTGGGCGAAAGTAGAGCCGGTCATGCGTGATGCATGTTCGGCATCGAGCAACGCTGTGTAGCCTGACGACGGCGCCTCGAGGTCGTCGGAACGATCGACGGAGCCGCTGATGGCAATCGGTGCAAGACGCTGAAAGCCGGCGAGTGACTTGGTGGTTGGCGCGTCGCAGATGCCGTAGCCGGCGCAGAAATACACGGTGCTCGCCTGCACGCGCGTTGATTCCAGACGATAGTTTGCCCCGAGGGCAATTTTCGGCGCGGGCTCATGCACGACACCAAGTCCGGCGCCGTAGTTCTCGTCAATGACGACGCCAACCAATGAGCGTCGCCCAGCGAACCCCGTGAGGGCAGCGCTCGTTCGGGCGCTACCAATCCACGGTTGTGTCAGCGTAACAGACGCCTGATATGTGGGCTGTAGAAAGGGGTGGCCGTCAAACGTGGCACCGTCGGGTACGGATTGCTGGAAGATCGCGCGTCCGTCCAGTTGTTCAGCCAGGAGATTGCCGACCGCCGCGTGCGCGCGCAGCCATCGCCCACCGCCAAGTGAGTTGAGTCGCAGCTCCGACTCGGCTTGCCCGAACTCGATGGTGTTGAAACCCAGCGTGACCTCGGCGTGATGCGCCGGTGTTTCGGTCACGTCAAACGTCAGTGACTTGATCGTGTCGGGTGCGGCGGGCGTGACGACGACGGCGCGTGCGATGGCGGGTGACTGGAGTAGCCGCTTTTGGCTTTCGAGAACGGCGTCGTGTGTGTACAGCGCGCCAGGCTGGAGCAACACGCCGCGTTGTAGCGTCGCGTCAGAGAGATAGTGGTTGCCCTGGAAATCCACGTGACCCACGCGCGTGACGGATCCGGGGACAATCTCGATACGGACCGGCACGTTGTGCGCGGCGTCGGGGCGCGGCACGGTGGTGTCGATGCGGACATCACCGTAGCCCCTGTTCCATGCCGCAATTCGAAGGCGCGCCATCGTCGTGTCGAGCGCGATGAGGCTGAGCGGCTCGCCTTGATGCAGCACGACGGACGCCGACAAATCAGTTGTGGAGAGTACCGGCGCGCGCTGGAGGATTTCGAGTGAACTGATGGTTGTCGGCGGCCCCTCCATGATACGAAAGGCGACGTTGTAACCACGCTTTGCGGGAACAAGCTGTGTGTCCACCTGCGCTTGCCGGAAACCTCGGCGCCAATAGTAGACACGCAATGCCGTGATATCCTGGCCGAGGGCCGCTTCTGTGGTGCGACGCCTGTCCGTGAACAGCTGGCTCGCGCTGACTTTGCACACCGGGATGAGGAATGGGAGCCGGCATGGCGAAGCGCGGGTAAAGATCACGAGCTTCAGGTCGGTGGGGCTGACCGAAGAAGCACCTGGGAAGGACAGCGTGACGACATCGATGGAGTCGTGCGGGTTGCGTGGTTCCTGCTTCTGCGCGCGCGCGGGCGCGATGCCCAGCACGATCAAGAGCACGATCAGCAGCGCGAGGAAGAGCGGTCGAAGAGACAGGACGGGCATTCGCACGGATGGAGGTTCGTGCCGCGTCGGCGCGGGCTGAACCGTTGTGCGAAAAACGGGCCGCTACTCCAAGTGAAGTAGCGGCCCGTACTTACGGCAACCTCTGCGGTCAGGAACTAGTAGCGGTAGTGATCGGCCTTGTAGGGGCCGTCAACCGGGACGCCGATGTATGCCGCCTGGTCCGCCGACAGCTTGGTGAGCTTCACGCCGAGCTTGTCGAGATGGAGGCGTGCGACCTTTTCGTCGAGATGCTTGGGCAGCGTGTACACCTTTTTCTCGAGATTGTCCGCGTTGTTGTGCAGCTCCAGCTGCGCCATGACCTGGTTGGTGAATGACGCCGACATCACGAAACTCGGATGGCCGGTTGCGCAACCGAGGTTGAGCAGGCGACCCTCGGCAAGGATCATGACCGAGTGGCCGTCGGGGAAGACGTACTCATCGTACTGCGGCTTGATGTTCACGCGCGTGATGTTGCGCTTCTTCAGGCCGGCCATGTCGATCTCGTTGTCGAAGTGGCCGATGTTCCCGACGATGGCCTTGTCTTTCATCTTCGCCATGTCGTCCACGGTGATGATGTCCTTGTTGCCCGTGGCGGTGATGAAGATGTCGGCCGTGCTCACGACCTCGTCGAACGTCGTGACCTGGTAACCTTCCATGGCCGCCTGAAGCGCGCAGATCGGGTCGATCTCGGTGATGATCACGCGTGCGCCCTGGCCGCGCAGCGACTGCGCGCATCCCTTGCCTACGTCGCCGTAGCCGAAGATTACGGCAACCTTGCCGGCGAGCATCACGTCGCTGGCGCGGAGGATGCCGTCGGTGAGCGAGTGACGGCAACCGTACAGGTTGTCGAACTTGGACTTTGTGACGGCGTCATTCACGTTGATGGCCGGGAAGCGCAACGTTCCAGCGTTCATCATCTCGTACAGGCGGTGCACGCCCGTCGTGGTCTCCTCGGAGACGCCGCGCACGCTCGACGCGACCTTTGTCCAGCGGCCGGGGTTCTTCACGATTTCCACGCGCAGGAGGTCGAGAATCACACCCCACTCCTCGCTGTCCGTGTCAGGATTGAACGCCGGCACGATGCCCGTAGCCTCATACTCGGCACCCTTGTGCACGAGCATGGTGGCGTCGCCGCCATCATCGAGGATGAGGTTCGGGCCACTGCCGTCGGGCCACATGAGTGCCTGCTCGGTGCACCACCAGTACTCCTCGAGGGTCTCGCCTTTCCACGCGAACACCGGAATCCCCTTCGGGTTTTCCATCGTGCCGTTCTTGCCCACAGCCACCGCGGCCGCCGCGTGATCCTGCGTGCTGAAGATGTTGCAGCTCACCCAGCGTACATCGGCGCCGAGTTCCGTGAGCGTCTCGATCAGGACGGCCGTCTGAACGGTCATGTGCAATGACCCCATGATCTTCGCGCCGGCAAGCGGATTCTTGCTCTTGTACTCCGCGCGGAGCGCCATCAGGCCGGGCATTTCCTGCTCGGCGAGGCGGAGTTCCTTGCGGCCGAATTCCGCGAGGGAGAGATCGGCGACCTTGAATGCCGGTCGATCGAGGGCAGTGGTGACGGGAGATTGCGTAGTGGCCATGGGATCGGTTGCTCGGTTAGGCGGTTGGTCGGTGCAGCGGATGAAACAAAGGAGATCGGGTGGCGCGGTCAGGATGACGGGGCGTTGCGTTCACGACGATGGTGCACGAACAGCCCGGGCGGTGAAGAGCCCAGGACCTTTTGCGTGAGGGTCCGGCGACAGTGGAATGATGCGCAACTGCTTGAAGCCTGCGGTATCCAGCCAACCGGAGAGTTGCTGCTCGCTGAAGCCGAGCCACAGATGTCCATACGTGGCTCGATACTCTTCGCGCTCGTGCGGCAGCATGTCCACAATGAGCAGGCGACCATCCGGTTTCAGGGCGCGTGCGACTTCGACGAACACCGCCGCCGGCTCGACCACGAAGTGCAGGACGAACGAGAGGATCGCGGCATCCAGTGACGCGTCGTCAATCGGAAGATCCTCGAGTTTGCCGGTCCGCAACTCGACATTCTCGCTCGTGTCGAGCCGTTTGCGCGCCGCACCGAGCATGGCGCTGGATTCATCCACGGCGATTACGCGATGAACGAATGGCGCGAGTGCCGCGGTCGTCTGTCCGGTGCCGCAACCGAGGTCACCAACAATCCAGTTCGGGTCGAGCAATGCGCCGAGGGGGGTGAGATCGATGTTCGCGCCGTAGAGTTCGGACCGAAGCTTGTCCCACTGGCCGGCCCGGGTGGAGAAGAACGACTGGGAAGTAGTGCGCCGTTCCTGCACCACGCGCTCCGCGCGCGTGAGATCGTGTCGCGCCGACGGAGTAGCGCTCATCTGGTCGCGGACGAGATGCCAGAGGCGCCGTGCATTGGGGTCGAGGGACGATCCCGGCATGGCGTACCGCCGACTGGTGCCATCGGCGCGCGCGGTGACCCATTCCTCGTCGGCCAGCGTCTTGAGGTGGCGGCTGACGGTGCTCTGTGGGAGTTGCAGCGCCGTACAGAGCTCGCCGACCGTCAGTTCGTGTCGGTCGAGTAGCAGCAGCAGCCGACTTCTGGTGGGGTCGGCGAGCGCCGAGAGGCGATCGAAGATCGGGCGGGCTTGTATCATCCGTATATCCGGATGAAAGGTTATACATCGAAGGCGATTCGTCAAGGACTCGTGCACATCCCGCAACGTTGCCGAGCAGACGCCCGCTCCGCATGTTCGTGGCTTCGCCGACCAGACCCTGCCATGACTGAAGCCGATCTCAAGCTCACGCGCCGAAATTTTGTTGGCGCCGCCACAACCCTTGCCGCCGCCGCGGCGCTCCCGATGGAGCACCCGTTCGCCAAGCGGCTCCCGCTACCGTCAATCAGCAAGGCGGCACCATTCGCGTTGGAAGAGAAGACCATCGGCGAATTGACCGCCGGCATGCGGAGCGGCGAATGGGCGGCACGCGACTTGGTGGAGCAGTACCTCCTTCGTATCGAGGCGATGGATCAGCAGGGGCCCACCTTGCGGCACGTCATCGAAATCAATGCAGAAGCACGCGCGATCGCCGAGGGCCTGGACGCTGAACGGAAGGCGGGCAAGGTGCGGGGCCCGATGCACGGTATTCCGGTACTGGTCAAGGACAACATCGATACCGCCGACAGAATGCACACATCGGCCGGATCACTTGCGCTGGAGGATTCAATCGCGGCGCGCGATGCTCACATCGTCGCGAATCTTCGTGCGGCGGGCGCGATCATCCTCGGCAAGACCAACCTGAGCGAGTGGGCCAATTTTCGTTCGTCGCATTCGTCGAGTGGCTGGTCGGGCCGCGGCGGGCAGGGTCGCAATCCCTACGCGTTGGATCGTACGCCCTCGGGATCGAGTTCCGGATCGGGCGGCGCCGCAGCGTCGAGCTATTGCGCGGTGGCGGTGGGTACGGAGACGGATGGGTCGGTGACGTCGCCGTCCGCGGCGTGCTCGCTTGTGGGGATGAAGCCGACGATCGGTCTCGTGAGCCGCAGCGGCATTATTCCCATCGCACATTCGCAGGACACCGCGGGCCCGATGGCACGGACGGTCACGGACGCCGCCATTCTACTCGGCGCGCTCGCCGGTCGAGATCCTCGTGATTCCGCGACGAGCCGCAATACCGCTCCACCCATCGACTATACGCGATCACTGGACGTGAATGGCCTCAAGGGCGCGCGAATCGGTGTGGCGCGCAAGAAATACACGGGCTACAGCGTTGCGACAGACGCAGCGTTCGAAACGGCCCTCGAGGTCATGAAGGCGCACGGTGCGACGGTCGTCGATCCCGCTGATATCGAGACGGCCGGCAAGTTCGACGACGCGGAATACGAAGTGCTGCTCTATGAGTTCAAGGCCGACTTGCATGCGTACCTTGGGCAGCTGCCAGCGGGCGCAAAGGCGCGAACACTCGACGATCTCATTGCGTACAACCGCGCGCACGCCAAGGAAGAGATGCCGTACTTCGGGCAAGAAATCTTCGAATTGGCAACGAAGAAAGGCTCGCTGTCGAGTGCGGGATACAAGAAGGCACTTGCTTCATGCGCGACCCTTGCGCGGACGCAGGGTCTCGACGCGACGTTCGCGAAGCACAAGGTGGACGCGATCGTTGCGCCAACACAGGGGCCGCCGGGACTGATCGATCGCGTGAACGGCGACTCGGGCGGTGGCAGCAGCACATCGCCGTGTGCGGTCGCGGGATATCCAGCCATTACGGTGCCCATGGGCTATTTCCGCGGACTTCCACTCGGCATCACGTTCATGGGCCGCCCGTTTGCCGAATCCACGCTGTTTCGCCTGGCGTTCGCGTATGAGCAGGCGACGAAGCACCGCGTGGCCCCGCGCTACCTGCCGACTGCCGTTCTGGACTAGCGGACGGAGAACCTCATCGCGCCGGCGCGACTCGACTCACGGCGCTGGCGTTGCCGACGCGGTCAATTGCCGTGACCCGGACGTCGAGCGGAGGCTTCTCTCCGCGCGCGCCCAGGATGCGTGAGCGGTCCGAGCCGGGCAGGATGGCGGTGATCCAGGCGCCGTCACTCTTCGATTGCACCACCCAGAGCCAGACGGCGGGAGCGCCTGGCGTCATCTCCAGCACGGTCTGACCGGTGGTGGAGTCGGTCCGGACGCGAATGGCTGGCGCGGCCGGCGCCCGTTTGTCGAGCCAACTCGATGCGGGAACGAGTGCCGGCGACGCGTACGTCTCGTTCACCAACCGTTCGTTGAGGCTGTCGGGGTCTTGCATGAAGACGTTCATGCTGAAGTGCACATTGCCTGTGGCACCGGGCTGCGCGCGCGTGAGGCGGATCTGCTCCAGTACTTCGTCCGTGCGCCACTTCGAGGAATTGGTGAAGCCTACCTTTCCCGTGTAGTTGCCAGGCCAGATATTGCGGCCCTTCACGTTCTCCTGCGTCCACCATTCGAGCAGGTCGTGATAGCTCTGCTGTTGCTTGTCCACCGACCAGTAGAGCTGGGGGCTGAAGTAGTCCACCCAGCCTTCATTGATCCACTTCCGCGCGTCGGCGTAGATCTCGGTGTATTGGTCCATGCCGCGCACGGATGCCGGGTAGCCAGGCCGCCAGATACCGAACGGGCTGATGCCGAACCGCACCCACGGCTTCTCCTTGTGGATGTCCTCGTACAGTTCCTTGACCAGGCGATTCACGTTGTCCCTGCGCCAATCATCGCGCGCGAGTGTGCCGCCGGCCTTCTTGTAGCGGCTCCAGGTGACGTTGTCGGGGAATGGGATTTCCTTGTGTCGCTTGATCTCGCGGTACGGATAGAAGTAGTCATCCATGTGAATGGCGTCGACGTCGTAGCGTCGCACCAGATCGAGCACGACCTTCTCCGTGCGCGCGCGCACTTTGGGATCACCCGGGTCCATCCACAGAAACTCACCGTACTTTCGGACCAGCTCGGGGTTCGCCTTGCTGATGTGCGTGGAACTTACGTTCTTGGTTGACGGATCCTTGGCGCGGTACGGATTGATCCACGCATGGAGTTCGATGCCGCGCTTGTGTGCCTCGGCGATCGCAAATGCGAGCGGGTCATAGTACGGGTTCGGCGCCCGGCCCATCTGACCCGTGAGGAAATCGGACCATGGTTCGATCTTCGAGGCATAGAATGCGTCGCCCGCAGGCCGCACCTGCAGCACGATGGCGTTCATGCGGAGTGCGACGAGCTTGTCGAGAATGGCGATTAGCTCGCGCTGCTGGTCTGCGGAGCTGAGCCCGCGCTTGGACGGCCAGTCCATGTTGCCCACGGTCGCGACCCACGCAGCCCGGAACTCGCGCTGTACGGCGGGCGGCGCCGTATCCATGGCTGCCACCGACGGCGCCTGCGCGCCCGCCGGCAGCGCCAGCATGACGAACGAAAGGACGGCAAGGACAGCGGGGTGCAGCCGGCGCATCGGAACGTTCGCTATCGAACGGACGGAAGGCCGAGTACGCGACGGTAAACCGTCAGGTATCGTGCGGCGCTCTTCTCCCACCCGAAATCGCGCGCCATGGCTTCACGCATCATTTCCGACCATGCTTCGGTATCGCGATATTCGTCCACGGCGCGCATGGCAGCGCGCATGAAGTCGGCGGATGAATAGTCGTCGAACAGGAAGCCGGTCACGCCGTCTTCAATGGTATCCGCCAGTCCGCCAACACGGCGCGCCACTGGAATGGTACCGTAGCGCTGCGCCCGCATTTGTGTGAGGCCGCATGGCTCGTAGAGTGACGGCATGAGGCACATATCGGCCCCCGAGAGGAGCAGGTGCTCGAACTCATCGGTGAAGTCCAGTTTCACGGCGATGCGACTTGGCGCACGTTCGGCCAGTTCGGTGAGCATCGATTCGTATCGCTCCTCGCCATGACCAAGGAAGACGTACTGCGCGTCGAACGCAAAGTAACCCGGATCGCCGAGGATGAGGTCGAGTCCTTTTTGTGAAACGAGGCGTGCGGTCAGCGCAAAAATCGGCGCCTGCCACCGCGACAAGCCCGTGGCGCGCTGGAGCGCGATACGGCATCGCTTCTTTCCGGCGAGATTTTCGGGAGTGTAGCGACGCGGAAGGAGCGGGTCCGTGGAAGGATTCCACACGTCCTGATCGATGCCGTTCACGATGCCGAGGAACCGGTTGCCGAGCGCGACGAATACGCCATCGAGGCCGAAGCCACCTTTCTCGGTGCGAAGCTCGTGGGCGTGCGTGGGGCTCACCGTAATGGCGAGATCGGAAAAGATGAGCCCGCCCTTGAGCAGGTTCATGCGACCGTGCCACTCGAGCTGCTTGTAGTTGTACAGGGCGTGGGGCAGGCCGATGTCCGTCGTGGTCTGCTCAGGGAAGTGTCCCTGATAGCCCGCATTGTGCACGGAAAGCACGGCGCGAATTCCTTCGTAGTATGAATGCGCCAGGAATTCTGTCTTCAGGTAGATACTGGCGAGCGCCGTCTGCCAGTCATGCGCATGGAGGATGCTCGGTGGCTGCGAAAGGAGCCTTGGCAGGGCGACGAGCACCGCGCGGGTGAAGAGTGCGTAGCGCCGCGCGTTGTCCGGATAGTCGCCTTCGGCTGTGCCGTACAGGCCGGGTCTGTCGAAGTACCGCTCGCTCTCCACAAAGAATACCCGTGGCGTGTTTGGCTCGCGGGGCTTGGCCGGTTCGAAGATGCACGCCGTCTCGGTGCGCGGCCCCACCGTGAGGGTGAAGGGCGCCCCAACGGGCTGTACCTCGGTATGTTCGCGCACGGCCGAGTACAGCGGCATGAACACGGTGACCGGAATGCCCGACGCGGCCTGATATTTTGCCAGGCTGGCCACCGCCTCACCGAGCCCGCCAGTGCGGGCATACGGCGACAATTCCGCCGCGAGGTGCACGACGGGTGCGGGCGTTCCATCGGGGCGCACAAGAGGCGCGACAGGCAAGTCGGTGGTCACGGGAGCAGCGAAAGGAACCTCTGGACGTTGGACGCTCGTGCCGCGACTTGGCGTGCTGCGCCGCCTGATCGCAGGCCTGGCCCCGCCTGGCTGCGGTATTTCCGGCCCCGTCACGCTCGAATCATCGGCATGCTCGGAGGGCGGTTCAATGCTTGTGGTGGTCGGCGGAGCGGAGTCCATGGACGGTAGCTGAGGCGTGAAGGCGATTCGCCTCGTTGCAGACACTTCATGTGCGCAATGAGTAACGTCGAGTAATCAGTAATGCGTCGCGCGGGTTCGCCAGCATCCCGTCCGACATTCTCGGGGTCGTGACCAAGCTGGTTCCCGTCCGAGCAATTGTCCGTTGCAGGGCCGAAATGTCCTGTGTCCATGGCTACACGCGAATGGCACAAACGCGGGACATTCCACGTACGGACCCAGGAACGTGTGCCGGCAGCCGAATCTGGATCCATTGACGGAGGGTCGACTCCTAACGCCAACCTCATGCCACCCGGGCCAATCGCAGGGATGCCAAGATTCTTCTAGTGGGGCCGGTGACAACCGGGGAGACTAGTCCGCTCGGAGCGTGACCGGTGGCAGGCTCACCCGCTACGCGAAGGGCAATCGAGGCGGCACGTTTCGCTTGTCCGTTCATAACGGTAGTTTCGCGCACCAAACCTGAACCTGTACCCTCCCATTCAGCGCATGGAAATGCAGTGAGCCAGAGTCGGCGCGAATTCATGCAGTCGGCCGGCATGGCGGCGACGCTTGCCGTTGCCGGCAGCGTACTCGGTCCACTTGACGCCGCTGCGGCGCGAGTGAGGCCGCCAGTGGTACGCCGAGAGCCGGCGGCCATGGATCCGGCCATTCGCGAGCTGTTGCTCGAGGCCATTGACGAAGCAAGGCGCGGTGGGGCGGAATTTGCCGACGCCCGCATTGCACGGGCACGAAGCAGTTCGGTGAGCACGCGCGAGCAGCAGATCTTGAATGTCGCCGAGACGGATACGATGGGACTCGGGGTGCGCGTGCTCGTGGCAGGTACGTGGGGGTTTGGCGCCACGCGGGATCTGACCAAGGGCGGCGTGACACGCGCGACCCGCGATGCGTTGGCAATTGCGAAGGCGAATCGGGTAGCGGAAGCCGACAGGGTGCGGCTGGCGCCGGCGCCAGTGATCGCCGATGGGCGCTGGGAGACGCAACACACCATCGATCCGTTCACCGTGCCGGTGGAAGAAAAGGCCGACTTGTTGCTGCGCACCAACGCCGCGGCCCTCACGGCGCCGAACGTTCGTTTCGTGACAAGCTCGATGTTGTTCGTGAAGGAGGAGAAGAGCTACGCGAACACCGATGGCAGCGTTACGCAGCAAACAGCCATTCGAAGCTGGCTACCGTTCACGGCAACGGCGGTGTCATCCGACCGGACGGACTTCCAGTCGCGCGGCGAAGTGATCGCGCCGATGGGGCGCGGCTACGAGTACCTGCTCGAGAAGAAGCCCGTCGAGAATGCGCGCCAGTGGGGTGAGCAGGCCGCCGAGAAGTTGAAGGCAAAATCGGTGGAAGTTGGCCGATATGACCTCATTCTGCATCCGAGTCATCTCTTCCTGACCATTCACGAATCCGTGGCACACCCCACGGAACTCGACCGCGCACTCGGCTACGAGGCGAACTATGCCGGGACGAGCTTCGTCGCCCCTCCAACCGCGGTGCTGGGCTTGTTGAAGTTCGGATCGCCACTGATGCACATCGTCGGTGATCGTGACCAGAACGGATCGCTGGCGGCAATCGGTTGGGATGACGAAGGGGTGCAGCCCGATCGATTCGACATCATCAAGGGCGGCATGTTCGTGGACTACCAGACGACGCGCGAACAAGCGCCAGTGCTGGACTGGTGGTACACGAAGCAGGGCCGGCCGGTACGTTCGCATGGATGCTCGTATGCGCAGCGCTCGTCGGATGTGCAGTTTCAGCGGATGCCCAACGTCTCCCTCATGCCGGGCGACAAGGAGCTCAGCCTCGAAGATCTCGTCGCGGCCACGGACAAGGGCATCGTGATCTACAGTCGCGGGTCATACTCCATCGATCAACAACGATACAACGCGCAGTTTGGCGGTCAGCTCTTCTATGAAGTGAAGGGCGGAAAGATTGTCGGCATGCTGAAGGATGTGGCCTACCAGATGCGGACCCCCGACTTCTGGGCGTCGCTGGACATGCTCGGGGGTCCGAAGAGCTACGAACTGGGTGGAACGTTCAACGATGGCAAGGGACAACCGGGTCAGGCAAATGCCGTCAGTCACGGATGTCCACCGAGTCGATTTCGTTCCGCCAATGTCGTGAATACCGGCCGTACCGGTTGATCACCCGCGCAACCACGCCGGGGTCTGCGCTGTCACACTCGAGCTACTGAGCAGTTGGAGCACGACGTCTTCCTCCCCCACTTTCCATGACGAACAGGCGTGACTTTCTGAAAACCGGCGCGGCAGCCAGCGCGCTGGTCCTTGCAACGCCGGCGCTGAGTCGAGCGGAAGCGTTCGCGCAGCGGCTTGCCCTCCCGAACGAGCTGCCGGCAATGGACCCGGCGACCAAGGAGCTGCTCACCGAGGCGCTCAATGCCGCCAGGATGGGCGGCGCATCGTTCGCCGATGCGCGCATTGGCCGATATCGAAACAACTTCGTAATCACGCGCGAGCAGCAGATCGTGAACGTGGTGGATACGGATACGATGGGTGTTGGGGTACGCGTGCTCGTCAACGGCACCTGGGGCTTCGGCGCGTCGAAAAAGCTCACCAAGGACGGCGTCGTCGCTGCCACGAAGGAGGCGCTGGCCATTGCCAAGGCCAATGCACTCCCGGCCGCCGACCGCGTCCGTCTCGCGCCTGCCACGCCGACCCCTGATGGACGCTACGTCACGCCGCACACGGTCGATCCATTTACCGTCCCGATCGAGCAGAAGGCGGACTTGCTCATTCGCGCAAATGCCGAGGCGATGAAGGTGGACGGCGTGAAATTCGTGAACAGCAACATGTTCTTCGTGAAGGAAGAGAAGAACTACGCGAACACCGAAGGCACCTTCACCACGCAGACCGTCATTCGCAGTTGGCTTCCGTTTGCCGCCACGGCGGTGAAGCCGGACTTCAGTGATTTCCAGACGCGCACCAACGTCATTCAACCCGCGGCCCGCGGCTACGAGTACCTCACCGATGCCAAGCCGGTAGAGAATGCGCGGAAGTGGGGCGAGGAAGCGGCGGAAAAACTGAAGGCCAAGGCAGTGGACGTGGGTCGTTACGATCTGGTGCTGCATCCCACGCATCTCTGGCTCACGATCCATGAGAGTGTAGCGCACCCAACGGAACTGGATCGCGCCATGGGTTACGAGGCCAACTACGCAGGCACGAGCTTCCTGGCGCCACCGCGCGAGAAGCTCGGCAAGTTCAAGTATGGGCCGTCGTTCATGAACATTCAGGGCGACCGCGAGCAGGAAGGCGGATGTTCCACCATCGGCTGGGACGACGACG
>JBDUCM010000242.1:0-6325 GCA_040003455.1 bacterium | reverse complement strand
CGCTCCCTGCACCACGCGACCGCGAGGGCGACACACTGTACCGGGCACCGGAAACAACTGCACGTGAACCTGCACCAAGAGGGAAGGCACATGCACCAACGAGACGCACACCAGACACACACCGACGCGCACGTGCACCACGCCCCCTCGTTTGTTGCACCACACCACACGGTCATGCGACACGACGGAACGCGGAGATGCACCGGCGCCGCGGCAACCTGAAACGTGGGCACCGCCAACCCTGCACCAACCAAACGCGATGTCGCACCACCGCAACGTCACGATGCACCAATGCACCGCCGAGTTGCACCACAGTACGCCGCCGAGGAAACACATGCCGACGTCGTTGCACCAACGCGACGGGCAGTCGTAACACTTTTCGCCGATAAATCGATCGGCGCGCCATTTACTTCCTTATAGGAGCATCTCATGCGAACCAATCAGGGCAGGCGCTCGTCAACACTCGTACGTTCGTGACAAGACTCGGCTGCGCAGGGCGAAAGCCTTGGGCAGCCGACGTCGTTGTTCTGCTCGCGTTGGCTATGGCATCAACTTCCGCTCCGGATACGAAAGCGTGGTGGTGCTGTCCGCAGGATTCATCCGGGACGCGAAGACGGCCTCAGAACGCGTGTAAGTACGACGAACCGCAGTGGAATCAAAATCGCCGAGGCGACGCGGATGTTCCACCACCGCCACAACCTGTCCTTCGCGAAGGAAGACCAGTACATCAATGTCATCGCGGGAGGCGAGTCCCGTCTTTGAAATGGCTTGCCAGACCTTCGTCGAAGAATCTGAGGCCGTTCGGGGTGCGTCATAGGGCCCGGCAATCCTGACGCTGTCCCAGGGAAATGAGGTCACATCTTGAAGTCGCACCGATGCGCCGGCCGCGAGCCGCGCCTGCCGATTTAGCTGTTCGTTCACCTGCGAATCCGTCTGGCGACAGCCACCGAACGCCAGACTCCAGAGTACAACGGTGAACACCACGCGCGAAGTCCGAAACAAACGCATCTGGATCGACCTCTCATTCCAGTAGTGACGACAAGATATCTCGCTAACGTGCCATACGGCCTACGGCACACAGCCGGGAAGCGTCATCGCGACACTTCGGGCCGGCGTGTCTGACGCGGAGGTGTATGCGAAGACCGCAATGGCCGATCGCCCACTGGCAGCAATGCCCGGGAACACCGCAGCGGCGGCAGAGCGCAGTAGCGGCCGACTCATCGTGATCGGCGCATCGCGCGGGATCGTGAGTTCAAAGATCTGTGGCGTGAGAGAAAAGGTCCGAATGAGCATGACTGCGGAACCGCACGACGCCAAGGCCAACGCGAAGCCATCCGACGTTGGCGGCGGAGCAATCAGTTGCGTGACTGATGGACCGATTGCTCCCGTCGACCGCAGCACGCGGATGGTGTCGAGATAGAATGAATCCGGCGCCTTCTCTCCAATCGCGACCAGGTACCCCTCTGTTGTCGTCGCGATTGCCAAGCTGGTGACGAAGCCGCCCACGCGCTGGGACGCTACGACAGCATTCTTCCAATGCGTCACCTGATCGGTTGATTGAACGAGCATGACGCGCTCGGTGTCGATCACCGCATCCACGTATCCAACGATCACGGTGTCGCCGTACGTTGCGATTGCCGTGGTGTGATTCAAACCGGTTACCGGCAACAGCGACGCATCCCATTGACCATCGGCCAACCGAATGTGGCGCACTCGCGCAACTGAGTCACCGGTCCAGATGGCGATATGCAGCGCGCCTCGAGCATCGACCGCGATGCCCCCCGTCTCGTCGTTCCAGCCGAACCACTGAGACGTTGCGACCCTCTCGGGCACGGACCATGAACCGTTGGCCAGACTCGCTTGCCAGAGGCTCGTCGGAATGGATGGTGGCCAGGCGAACGACATCCGCGGCGGCGACCGAAACTCGGCCCAGACCAGATGCAGTCTGCCGTTGGCTTGAATGATCCGTGGATAGGCGAACTGAAAGTCGCCCGGTGGAAGATCGAGCCCGCCGAGAGAAACCAGGTCGCCAGCCGGATTCTGACGAAGACGACCGAGGTACGCGGGCCGAGCGTCCAGCGAATCGCCCACGATGGGAAAAATATTCGCGGCAACGAACACCGTGTCCGAGAGCACGGCAACTGATGGCCACCGAATGAGGCGGTTCTCCGGAACACCAATGAGAGCGACCGGGCCCTCGGCGACCTGGCCGACGAGCGATGGCTGATGCGACCAACAGCTCGCCGACAACGCGAGTGTCGCGAGAAAGCCAGCGACGCGGACATTAAAGGCCCGGCATACAGGCATCGCAAGGAGGATTGGGTTTGACACCGAAGCCCCCTCGTCGGGACGCGCCTACCGCATCGTAGTGAGATGCGACTTGGACTCGCAAGCCGAACAACGGATCAGCTTCGGTAGGTGTACACTTCAGCAATGGTCCTGTCTCACCGACTCAGCGCGCTGTTCGAGAACAGCCTCGACGGCATTCTCATCTCGCATCCGTCCGGTCGCATCGACGCCGCCAACCCGGCGGCGTGCCGGCTGTTGAACCGCACCGAAGCGGATATCCTCGCGGCGGGGCGTGATGGTGTGCTCGATCGCGATGATCCGCGTGTGTCTACCGGGTTGGCCGAGCGCGCAGCGACGGGCCGGTATGTCGGGGAAGCGACGATGATTCGTGGAGACGGCTCGAGGTTTCCCGCGGAGCTGTCATCGGTGATCTGCGAGGACGAAACCGGGCAACCCAGCGCCTTTGTCATCTTCCGCGACGTGTCCGAGCGTCATCGCACAGTTGCCGAGCTGCACGTTGCCCGGGAGAATCTCGCGGCCATCATCGAGAACTCGCCGGCCGCGATGCAGGGTATCGGCGCTGACGGAACGGTGGTGTTCTGGAACAAGGCGGCGGAGCGGCTGTTCGGGTGGACTGCCAGCGAGGTGGTTGGCGGCTCCAACCCGATTGTTGCACCGGAGCATCTCGAGGAGTACGAGGAACTCAGCGGCCGCACGCTCGCAGGCCAGCGCTTGTCCGGCGTGGAGGTGCGACGCACCAACAAGGACGGAGCCACCATCGACGTGTGTCTGTCCACGTCGGCCATCAAGTCGGCGGATGGCGAGGTTATCGCGCTCGTGGGTGTCTACGAGGATCTCCGTCCACGCAAGGCGGCGGAGGCCGCGCGCATTCGCGAAGAGCAGGTGACCGCGTTGCGAGAGCTCGTGGTTGGCTTGCGACACGAGATGAACAACGCGCTGGCCGCGCTTCGCCTGGAGGTGGAGATGCTTGCAAGCGGCGACAAAACAACGGCGAGCGATCGCATCAGCGCCACGACGATCGTCCAGCTCACGGATCGCCTGGCGGGGGCGCTCAACCGTCTCGAGCACGTGGACAAGTTGCAGTCAGTTCCGTATCACGGCGATCTCCGGATGCTAGACCTCTCCGGGCCGGGGTCCTGACGGAAGTGGCGTAACGTGGTCGAGCGCGGCGCTGGCATCCGTCACCGCCGGCCTCTCGCGCTCGACCGTGGTCGTGCGCGCCTGTTCAGCGTCGTGGTGATTGTCGTAGGCGTGCCCCACCGCTCGCATGAAGTCCGCCCATGGTGTCGCACGTTCGGGGTGTTCGTTGAAGTACAACCCAAGCCACTGCGATATGGTTGCGGCTTCTGGTCGCGGCGCCTTGAAGAGCGCAAGCCAGCCGTGGGGCAGCGCGGGGGTGAGCGCCTGAACGCTGTACAACGCCGCCGACCCGTGATTGCACGCCTCCCTCACGTGCGTGAGCTCGCGCACGATCGCTCGTGCTACGTCACGCGGCGTCAGGCTGGACTGAAAGGGCAGCGCGTTCCATGTCCGCGTGATGAAAAGCCACAGGGCAACGCGAGACTCGGCGAGCGTCGCAGCAGCGGAGACACCGAGGCGTTGCACTGCGCGCTCCGCCTGCGCCGCAGTCCGCGCGATGGCTGACGTTGCCTCATCGTCATCGCCGAATTCGCGATTGCCCCACTCATTCAATTGATCGAACAGCCGATGAAACGGTTCAGCCTTCCCGTGGTCGTACTTCATCAGCGACGCATTGACGTGCAGTCAATGTGTGAAGCAGGCATGCAGTGTGTGGTGGGTTCTCGCGCGGTTTGTACTGTGGATACGACGCGCGCGTTTCATCTGATCACGTGGTCCCCATCTGCGAGACGAACAAGAACGTAGTGACCCTTCCTGTTATTGCGATGACATGTGACGCAGCGCACCAACGCGCGCGAACTCGGCAGTGAGTGCAGCGGTGCGTGCGGCGTGATCGTGCGGATTGCCCTCCCGATCGGACGTCGGCGGTGAGGTACCAACGAGCACTGCGGTGACGCTGATAACGAGCACCGCGAGCAGCACTTCTGTTGCGAGCGAGCGTTGGAGGGAACCGCGTTGGTGCGTGCGCGCGAGTGTGGGCCCGCGACGAGAGTGATAGAAGCCGATCGCGGCAACGACGGCCGTGAGCACGAGCTTGGTGCTCAGGAGCAGCCCGTATGTGGAGGAGGTGAGATCGCCGAGGCGGCGTACGTGAAGCAGGCTGCTCGTGAGTCCGCTCGCCATCAGGAGAGTGGCGCTGGTGAGTGCGACGGGATGAAACAGGCTGATGAGTGTGGCCGTGTACGTGCCAACGTGATCGTCCGCGTCAACGGTGCGCGCACACAGCGCGAGCATCAGCAGCGACCCGATCCATCCGCCGGCCGCGGTGATGTGGATCCAATCCGCGAACAGGGCAAGAGTGCGAAATTGTTCGGACGCGGATGCATGCCCCATGAAGGCGGGGGTTGCGGTGAGTCCGAGCGCCGCCGCGAGGGCCATCCACCATCCCGCGCGTTTTGTGCGTCCGGCTCGCGTCGCGATCACGAACGCAATGGCGGCCAGCAGGGCGGCCGCGGCCTGAAGGCACAGCCCCTTTCCCCAGAGTGTCCGCAGCACGTTCGCCATCATGGGCGCGACCGGGTCCGTGTCGTCCACGAGCCCTCGCGCCTGCACGTAGAGACGCGCAGGGGCCACGAGCAATATCGTCAATGCAGCGATGAGCCCTGCACGCGTGATGAGGCGTGGCCAGGAGGCGTGAACGGAATGCTCATGTTGCGGCCATCGGCGGAGGACGGCGAACTGAAACACCACCGCACCGCTCACGCCGACCATCGCGGCCAGGACGATGCCGCGGGCGATCACGCCAGTCAATTCAATCAGCATCATGCGTCATGTGCACCGGACTCGGCAGGACAGGCCGTACTCTCGCACGCGAAGTGCATTCACAACCAGGGTTGGTTCGCAGTTCGCCGCCCTTTTCTGAATCACGTGGAGATCGCTTCATGAAGACACAACTACTCACTCTGGCATTCGCCGGCATGTTTGCCGGCGCGTTCGCCGGCAGCGCGATGGCTCAGGACGCCCCCAAACCACAGACAACGCAAGCGGCGCAGGTTGACATCAAGGTCAGCAAGTCGCTCGCGCATTCCGTCAAGATCAGCGGTGATTCCGCGATGGCCATTGCGAAGGCCAACGCGGATGGGGGCGAGGTGAGCTCCGCCGAACTGAAGATGATGGACAAGCAGCTCGTCTACAACGTGAAGGTGCTGAACAAGAGCAAGCGGGCCACGGAAGTGGCGATCGACGCCATGAGCGGCGAAGTCGTGAAGAACAAGCAGCTCGGCGGGCTGAATGCGGCGCTCACGCACCGTGGCGAAAACGAGAAGCTGGCGAAGGCCAAGCGGGACTCCGCGATGAAGGCGCCGTAACCCACGGCTCGTTCGTGCCGTGGCGCATCGCATCATGGGATACCCGCAGATCCAGTGCGCGGGTCGCGTGCAGCCAGGAAACATCCTGGTTTTGGCGAGTCACGGCACAACCGTCGCGTAGTCGCACACGGGTCTACTTCGCGCACCTGACAACCGCGGGGAAGGTGATGGAGTCATGAGTGGCCATTCAACTGAAGCCGGCACCAGGTTCGAAGCCATCCGCACAGAAGTGCGCGAGTTCCTGTTCGCACACGCGGCGGACATGACCGAGGACGACTTCGAACTCCTGGTGCGGGACGTGGCCCAGATGCGTCTTCGTGACGAGATGGAACAGCGTGCCAGGCCGGAATCGTATGGGAGCGTTCCTTCCGTCGTGGGCAGCATGAACGGGAAGGGGCACGAGCAACGCGCGTCAGGCGGATGAGGGCTGCGAATCGTCGAACTTTTGTTGGTCGGCGAGCCATGCACGGGCGGCCGCCTCGTCTCCGAAGACGCGAACGGTCAGGGCGGCCATCGGTATTTCCGGATAGCTGAGGCGGGCCATGCCATGTTCGAGGGTGCCAGGATCG
>JBDUCM010000087.1:0-21337 GCA_040003455.1 bacterium | reverse complement strand
CCAGCAGATGAACGCCGTGAAGCCGCCGGTGCGCGCCTGCACTTCCTTCACGCGCTCCAGGTGCTCCAGCCGCTCGGCCAGCGTCTCGCCGATGCCGTACATCATCGTCACGGAGGTCTTCATCCCTTCCTGATGCGCGATCTCCATGATCTCCAGCCACCGGTCTGCGCCGGCCTTCTTCCTCGCCACTTCGTCGCGCACTCGTTGCACGAGAATCTCGCCGCCGCCGCCAGGAATGGAGTCGAGCCCCGCCTTCTGCAATTCCTGAATGACGGTGCGCGCGTCCATGCGGTACAGCTTTGCCCAGAAGTCCACTTCACTGGGGCTGAACCCGTGTACGTGAATGGGATGGTACGTCTTGATGTAGCGTAGCAGGTCCAGGTACCACTCGAAGGGGATGTAGGGATTGTGTCCGCCCTGCATCAGGATCTGTACGCCGCCCAGTGCCTTGGTCTCGTCGATCTTGGCGCCGATCTGCTCGTACGATAGCGTCCAGCCCTCATTGTCCTTCGGGCGACGATAGAACGCGCAGAATCCGCAGTCCGCAACGCAGACGTTGGTGTAGTTGATGTTGCGATCGACGATGTAGGTGACCGTGTTGCCCGGATGCAGTTGCTCGCGGACACGATCAGCTTCGGCGCCGAGCTCCAGCAACGGCGCGTTCGTATAGAAATCGAGCAGGTCACGCATGAGTGGCACCGGGCAACGTGCTGGTGACGGAGGCGATGGGTGATGAATGCATCATGCCGCCGGAAGAAAGGACAGTGAACCGTTCGGGACGCGGCCGGTTGCGGCCAGCTTCCCGAAGAACGCCGTCAGGCCGGCCAGGTGCTCATAGCGGAGGCCATAGTCCAGCCCGGAGAGGTACTGCAATGCCGCGTCGCGCGTGACGCCGGTTGCCACCGCCGCCTGTGCCGCGAGCTGGTCCAGGTGCTCCAGCCCCCAGTTGCGGCTCTGGATGAGCTGCGCGTGAACGGCAAGCGCGCCCGCAACCGGCGAGGTGCGCTGCGCCACCCACACGGCAAACACGAACGGAAGGCCCGTCCACTCTTTCCACGTGCTGCCGAGGTCGTAGACGTACGGATAGTCACCGGCCAGGGTGCTGGCACCCGACGTGAGCAGCAGGGCAGCGTCGCCGATGATCAACCGCGCATCATGCGACTCGTTGCCCGAGCGAGCGAGGTCCGCAATTTCCGCGTCGGCCGGAACAAACGCCGGCGTTGACCGCCACACGTTCGCGAACAGCAACTCGAGCAGCGCGACGCTGGTCATGGAACTGCGGCTCACCAGCACACGCCGTCCGTTGAGCGTTTCAGCGGGCAGGCGTGAAAAGAGCATCACGCTGCGAACAGGCCCATCGCACGAGATCGACACGTCCGGCAGCAGCAGATAGCGCGAGGCGTCCCGCGCATACTCCACGGCGGAAATCACGCTCACATCCAGCGTACCCGCGGCCATGGCGTGATTCAACGCCGTTGGCACTCCATCCACCAGTTCCGCGTCCAGGTTCACGATCTTGCGATCGATCGCCCCATACACCGGGTAGCAGTTGATGTACGGAATCCGGCCAACGCGCATGTTACGCTGCCTCGGCCGTTGCCGGCGCGTCGAACACCCGTAACACGCTGTAGAACGAATCGCGCTCCGCTGGAATCTTGCCGGCCCCGCGAATGATGCGCACGATCTCGTCGAGACTCATGGCCTGCGCGGTGTGAGCGCCAGCCTCATGATAGATCTTCTCGCGGACTACCGTGCCTTCCAGGTCGTTCACGCCGAAGCTCAGCGACAGCTGCGACATCGCCGGCGTCACCATGATCCAGTGCGACTTGATGTGCTCGAAGTTGTCCAGGAACAGCCGCCCCACCGCGAGATTCTTCAGGTCGTCGAAGCCAGTGGTGGCCGTACCCGTCCGCCCCAATTCAACGCCCAGTTCGTTGTTGTCGGGATGGTACGCCAACGGGATGTATGCGAGGAAGCCCCCCGTTTCATCCTGAAGGTCCCGCAACATGCCCAGGTGATTGATGCGGTCCTCGTACGTCTCCACGTGGCCGTAGAGCATGGTGCAGTTGGACCGAATGCCCAGCTCGTGTGCCGTACGATGCACATCGATGTACTCGGTGCCCGACAGCTTCTTCTGGGCAATGGTTGCACGTACGCCTGGGCTGAACACTTCGGCGCCGCCACCCGGCATGGTATCCAGGCCGGCCTCACGCAGGGCGATCAGCACGTCGCGAACTGTCATCTTTTCGATGCGCGCGATGTGTGCGATCTCCACGGCGGTGAGCGCCTTGATGTGCACCTGCGGATGCCGCTCCTTCAGGCCCCGGAACATCTCCGTGTAGTACGCGAGCCCGGCCTTCATGTCGAGGCCGCCCACAATGTGCCACTCACGCGTCAAGCCGCCCGTTGCCGACTCGGCCTCGGCCCACACCTGATCCATCGTGTACCGGTAGGCGCCATCTTCCTTTGGAAGGCGCGCATACGAGCAGAAGACGCACGTCTTCCGCAGGGTACAGATGTTCGTGGGATTGATGTGCTGGTTGGACGCGAAGGTGACCTGGTCGCCGTGTCGAGCGCGATTGGCGGCGTCAGCCATCGCGCCCAGTCCGAGCAGGTCGAACGTGTTGAAGAGTGCGAGCCCATCTTCGGGCGAAAGCCGCTCACCCGCGATGACCTTGTCGGCGATGGGCAGGAGCGCCGGATCGGTAATGCGCGTGCGGTCCAACACGACTGCGGGTGCCACGAGGTTACTCCCTGTAGCGCTTGACGGCGATGGAAACGTTGTGTCCACCGAAACCGGCGCTGTTGCTCAGCGCGGCGCGTACTTCACGCTGGGTGGCGCGGTTCGGTGTGAAATCCAGATCGCAGCATTCGGGATCCGGAGTGACGTAGTTGATGGTTGGCGGAATGATGCCGTCGCGGATGGCCAGCGTGGCCGCGATGAACTCCACGCCACCGGCGGCGCCGAGCATGTGCCCGGTCATCGACTTGGTGCTGGAGATGCTGATGCGCTTCGCGGCGTCGCCGAATACCATCGAGATGGCCTTGGCTTCGTTGGAGTCGTTCAGCGGCGTGGATGTGCCGTGCGCATTCACGTAATCAACGTCGGCGGGAGTGAGCCCGCCGTCAGACATTGCCCCACGCATGGCGCGCTGGAGCCCTTCGTGATCGGGCAACTGGCCGGTGAGATGGTACGCGTCGCCCGTGGCGCGATAGCCCACGACTTCTCCGTAGATGCGCGCGCCGCGCCTGATGGCGTGCTCGAGCTCTTCCAATACGATGATCCCTGCACCCTCACCCATGACGAAACCGTCGCGCGTCGCGTCGAACGGGCGCGAGGCAGTGGTGTAGTCGTCATTCCTGGTAGAGAGGGCCGTCATGTTCGCGAACCCGCCAATGGCCATCGGCGTGACGGTCGCTTCCGCGCCGCCTGAGATCATGATGTCCGCGTCACCATACTGAATGGTCCGGAAGGCATCGCCGATCGCGTGGGCGCTGGTGGCGCACGCCGACACCGTGGCGTAATTGGGCCCGCGCGCATTGAAGCGCATGGACACAATGCCGGCGGCGATATCGGCGATGAACATCGGGATGAAGAACGGGCTGATCTTGCTGGGCCCGCGCTCCCGATAGGTGTCGTGCTGTTCCTCGAAGCTTTTGAGGCCGCCGATGCCGCTGCCGACAATGACCCCCGTGCGATCGACGTCGTAGCCACCCTGGCCAAACCCCGCATCGTTCATCGCTTCCACCGCGGCCGCCACCGCATACTGCGAGTACGGGTCCGCGCGCTTGGCCTCCTTCCGGTCCATTGCCTTCAATGGATCGAAACCCTTCACCTCGCAGGCAAACCGAACGGGGAACGTTGACGCGTCGAACTTCGTGATCGGCGACGCGCCAGACACCCCGTCCTGCATTGCACGCCAAGTCGTCGCCACATCGTTTCCGATGGGCGTGACGGCACCCAAACCAGTGACGACGACCCGACGTCGCATTACGCTCCGACCTTGGTATTCAGGTAGGCCACCGCGTCACCAACCGTGCGGAGCTTCTCTGCATCTTCATCCGGAATGTCGATGTTGAATTCCTTCTCGAACTCCATGACGAGTTCGACGATATCAAGGCTGTCGGCCCCGAGATCCTCGATGAAGCTCGCCTCGTCCGTCATCTTGTCCCGCTCGACTCCGAGCTCCTTCTCGATGATGTCACGGACCTTCTTGGCATTGTCGGCCATCGAACTGACTCCTGTGGTGTGATGAACGCGGGAAAGTTAGCGAAAGTTCTGTGATATTGACACTTGCCGAGACGTGTCACATGACCAAGCCGCCGTCCACCACGAGCACCTGCCCGGTGATGTACGCGGCGAGATCCGATGCGAGGAACGCGACGGTTCCAGCTATGTCCTGCGGACTGCCCAGCCGATCCAGCGGAATCTGGCCCGCCAGCGCAGCGCGGGCCTCCGGCGTCATGGCCGCCGTCATGTCCGTCTCGATGAAACCCGGCGCCACGGCGTTGACCAGGATGTTGCGCGATCCCAGCTCCTTTGCCACGGACTTGGTCAGGCCGATGAGGCCGGCCTTGCTGGCGGCATAGTTGGCCTGGCCCTTGTTGCCCGTGAGGCCGACGATGCTCGCAATGTTGATGATCCGGCCCCACCGGCGCTTCATCATCCCCCGAGACGCGGCACGAATGGCGACGAACGCCCCACGGAGGTTGGCGTCGAGCACGGTATCCCAGTCGTCGTCCTTGATCCGGAACAGGATGTTGTCCCGCGTGAGGCCGGCATTGTTGACCAGGATGTCGATCTGGCCGAACGCCCCTTCCACCGCCTCCACAAGCGCGACGACGGACGCAATGTCGCCCACGTCGGCCCCGAACCCCTGGGCCGATGGACCGATGCCGGCCGCGACTTCCGCCGCCTTCGCCTGGTCGCGACCCACCACGGCCACCCGCGCTCCAGCGTCCGCCAGCGTCTGCGCAATGGCCCGTCCAATGCCACGCGTGCTTCCCGTCACGAGCGCCGTGCGCCCCGTCAAATCGATCTTCATGCAGTCACCACGGCCAGGATGGCCTCCACGTCCGCAGCGGTGCCGCAGGGGAGAACCTTCACGTCAGGAGCGATCTTCTTCACCAATCCCTTCAACACCGCGCCTGGGCCCACCTCGAGATACAGCGCGTCCGGATGCAAGGACGTGATGGCTTCCATCTCCCGGACCCACTGCACAGGCATGGTGAGTTGTTCCACGAGCAACTGCCGCGCAAGCGCAGCACTTACAACGGGTTGGGCGTTCACGTTCGCGTAGACTGGGAAGCGCGGCACGCCAAAATGTGCCAGGTCAAGCGCCTTCTCCAGGCCTACCGAAGCGTCGGACATCAAGGGTGAATGAAAGGCGCCGCTCACGTTGAGCTTCACCACTTTCTTCGCCCCATGCTCCTTCGCCAGTTCCATCGCGCGGGTGACCCCGGCGTCCTCACCGCTCAACACCACCTGTCCAGGCGTGTTGAAGTTCGCGGGAACCACCACCCCCATGGCGGACGCAAGCTCGCACACTTCACCAATCGGGATGTCGGTGTCGCCAAGAATTGCCGCCATCGCGCCGGGCCGACGGACGCCGGCGTCGTACATCAACTGGCCGCGCTTGCGCACGAGCTGCACGGCTTCCGGCAGGGCGAGAGCGTCGGCCGCATGATACGCGGTGAACTCGCCAAGGGAGTGGCCCGCGGCAGCCACCACCAGCGGGCCAACCGTATCGCGAATGACGGCCCAGACCGCCGCGCCATGCGTAAGCAATGCGGGCTGTGCATTCAGGGTGAGCGTCAGCTCATCCACGGGGCCTTCGAAACAGAGGGTGCTGAGGGAAAATTCCAACGCCACGTCGGCAGCCAGGAACACCTCGCGCGCTACGGGAAAGCGCTCAGCGAGGTCCTTGCCCATGCCGGGCGCTTGCGATCCCTGTCCGGGAAAAAGAAGAACGACGTTCGGCATGGGCTAGAACCGAACGACCATCGAGCCCCACGTGAAGCCCGCACCGAACGCAACCAATAGCGCTGTGGTGCCTTCCTTCACGCGGCCCAACTCGATCGCCTCATCCAGGGCAATGGGGATGGACGCCGACGACGTATTCCCGTATCGGTCGACGTTCACGTACACCTTGTCCATCGGGATATTGGCGTACTTGGCCGTGGTCTCGATGATCCGGGCATTTGCCTGATGCGGGATGAGGATGTCGATATCCTCGCCACGGAGCTTCGCCCCATCCAGCGCACGATCGCACGCCTCGGCCATGGAGCGCACGGCGTGCTTGAAGGTCTCGCGGCCGGCCATGCGGACAAATGACGACCGGTCCTCGAGCACCGCCTCGCTGAAGGGCACCTTGGCCCCACCGCTCGGACGCCACAGCAGCTCCGCGAGGGTGCCGTCGCTCCGCATGAACGCGCTCAGGATGCCACGGTTGGAGTTGGTCTTGGCCCGCTTGATCACGGCCGCGCCAGCGCCATCTCCAAACAGCACGCAGGTGGATCGATCCTTCCAGTCCACAATGGCGCTCATCTTCTCGGCACCCACCACCAGCGCCGTCTCGATCATGCCGGACTGCATGAGCCCTTCCGCCACGGTCATGGCGTAGATCCAGCCCGAGCAGGCGGCAGAGATGTCGAACGCGGCGGCGCGCGTGGCGCCCAACTCGGCCTGCAAGTCCACGGCGGTAGCCGGAAGCAGGCGATCGGCGGTGGCCGTGCTGAGAATGATGGCGTCGATTTCGCCTGGCCCCACGCCGGCGCGCGCCATGGCCTGACGAGCGGCCGTGGACGCCATGCTGCACGTGGTTTCGGATTCCGACGCGATGCGCCGTTCAACGATGCCAGTGCGCTCCACGATCCAGTCGTGGTCGGTCTCGAGGCCGAGCGCGGCGAAGTCGTGGTTGGTCATCACGCGGGCGGGAATGCCTCGTCCCGTGCCGGCGATGTAGGCGACTGGTCGCTTCATGCGGCATTCTCCGCTTCGCCACCGAGCCGCTGGCCGATGACGTCGTTCATGCCGCTGGTTACCGCCTGCACGGCCGCCTTGATCGCGCTCTTGATGGCACGCGGTGACGATTTGCCATGAGCGATGATGCTCACGCCGCGAACGCCGAGCAGCGGAGCGCCGCCGTACTCGGAGTAGTCAAGGTGCTTGAGTGCCGTTGCCAGGTGCTCCGGATCCACTCCAGCCTCGCGCAGGGTGTCGATCATCAGCGGTCCGATGGCCTCATAGAACTTGAGGAGCACGTTCCCCACGAACCCGTCGCACACCACAACGTCCAGGTGGTGCCTCTCGGTTCCGCCCGTGGGCAGATCGCGTCCTTCCACGTTGCCAATGAAGTTGAGCCCCGACGTCTGGAGGAGCTGGTGCGTTTCCTTGGTAACGGCGTTTCCCTTCTCGGGTTCTTCGCCGATGCTGAGCAGGCCGATGGCCGGATTTACGCGACCCAGCACGCACTCGGCATAGGCGGCGCCGAGTCTGGCAAACTGGACCAGTTCGTCGGGGGAGCAGTCGACATTGGCGCCGGAGTCGAGCACCGCGACGGCGTTGCGTGCCGACGGAAAGAGGGTGACGATGGCCGGCCGCTTGAGGCCGGCGTGCAGCTTGAGGAGGACCATGGATGCGGCCATCTGCGCGCCGGTGCTGCCGGCGGAGACGAACGCGTCGGAGGCGCCTTCGGATTGCATGCGCAGGCCGACGGCCATGGAGCTGAGGGGTTTGCTGCGCACGGCGGCGCTGGGCTTGTCCGTCATCTCGATGACATCGGGTGCTTCCACGATCGTGAGGCGATCGCGTTGGCGGGCGTGCGCGGCCAGATCACCGTCGAGGAGGGCGCGCAATTGCGCGTCTACGACGGCGGTCTGACCGACGAGTTGAATTGTGTGAGCGGGATCGAGCTCGGCGAGCGCCAACAGCGCACCGGCTACGGTCGCCTGGGGAGCGAAGTCGCCCCCCATGGCGTCCAACGCGATCCGCGCCAAGGTCAGGCTTCCTTGGCTGCTACTCGCTGCTCACCTGCATAATATCCGCATTCTGCGCACACATGATGCGGACGCTTCATGGCCTGGCATCGCGGACACTTCTGGATAGCGGTAACGGGCGCGGTTTTGTGCGTGTTGCGGGCGCGCTTCTTTCGCTTGCTGGTTCTGCGCTTCGGGACGGCCATGGTCTGGTCGGAAAAGGATAAGAACCGGGGCGACTCAGCCCTGTCCGCCGCGCGACTTGCGAAGCGCATCCCAGCGTGGATCCGCTGCGGAAGAAGCGCACTCGCAAGGCCCGAGATTCAACTCGGCACCGCACGTCAGACAAAGCCCCTTACAGTCGCTCCGGCACAACGCGTAGCCTGGAACGTTCAACAACCACTGCTCACGGATGGCCGGCCGCAGATCGAGATCGGGTGACCGTTCATCCAGCAGAAAGACATCAGGATCATCTTCCACACCCTCGGCCCCCGCTTCCGCGAAGATCAAGTGTGCTTCATTGGACACGTGCGCGGTGGTGTCGCCCAGACAGCGGCTGCACGCCAACGCCACATCCCCCTCCATCGAACCGTGCCAGTAGTACCGGTCCGGCCCTGCAGGCGACAGACGCCCCTTCACCTGAAGAGGCTCTGTCGGCTTTGGATCACCAGCCAACCACACCGGATCGTCCGCCGATAACGTATCATCCACGGCGACGGCGCGCTCAGTCAGCGACCGAATGTCAAAGGACAGCATAGCCATGAAAACTACTTGTGTCCCAACCACTTATCAAGCCTCGGGGAGAGCAGCGACAGAGTCCGTCCGTGAACGCCCAGCCGCCCTTTCACCCACCGATTATCCCAGGATGACGTCCGTCTCCGTAAAGAAGAACCGGCTCTCCCGCGCGGCGTTCTCATCAGAATCGGACGCATGGATGGCATTCCGGCCCTTCGACTCCGCATACAGCTTGCGCACCGTCCCCGCCGCCGCTTCCGCCGGATCCGTGGCGCCAATGGCATCACGAAGCGCCAACACCGCGTTCTCCTTCTCCAGGATGAGCGGCATGCACGGGCCCGACGTCATGAACTCCACCAGCTCGCCATAAAACGGCCGCTCGCGATGCACCGAGTAGAACTCACTCGCCTGCTTCGTCGTCATGTGCATCACCCGGGCAGCCTTCACCGCAAACCCCTTCTCCTCGAGCAGGGCGATGATCTTTCCAGCCTTGCCAGCGCCAAAGGCGTCGGGCTTGACGATGGTGAGGGTCGTGTTGCCGGCCATGTGCATTACTCCTGTGTGATTGGCGCCAGACGGGCCGGCAGCCAACAATTGTGATGTGTGAGGTGGAGCCGAACACCAACGTGGCTCCGCGCGCACCTGCCCCGCCGCGAGCACCACGCCTGTCGACGCATGACAAAGATAGACCGTTCCCAGCCCCAACGGCTACGTGCGGGTCACGATCCGATCAATTTTCGCACGATGTCGCCGCGCGTCAGGAAACCCACCAGCTTCCCCTCGCGCACCACCGGCACCCGATCCACATCCTTGTTGCTCATCAAGGACGCCACCTCGGCCAATGGCTGCTCCGGAGCCACGCACAGCACCTGACGTGACATCACATCGCGCACCAGCTTCTTCACTGACGTCACGGGCGACGCCACCCGCGCATCCGGCCCCGTGAACGCCTGGATGGTGAGCAGGTGCCGAATGACCTCGCGCTCGCTCACCATACCCAGCACCCGCCCCTCTTCATCCACCACGGGCAACGCGCCAAGTCCAGTACGAACGAGCGTCAACGCCGCCTCGCGCAGCGGCGACTCGGCACTGATGGTACGCGGCTGATAGCTCATCACATCGCGCACGGTCAATTGCTCGGGAAGGCCGTACGCTGCGAAGCTCGCATGGTTCACGAGATCCTCGGCGCTGGCAGCGCCCAGCACGGCTGCGAGCTCCTCCGGTTTGCGGAGCAGTCGCGCAAAGGCACCCACCACCTGGAGGTACCGGGCCGCGTGCCGCGGCGGGGTGACGACGAGCAACACCACCCGTGCGGAATGCTCCTGGTCGTCGCCCAACGATACCCGAATAGGATTGGGCGCGACACCGATGGCCACGAGCAACTGGCCAACGGCGTCCGTGCGATAGTGCAGCAGAAAGGCGCGGTCGCCCATCGCAATCACATCCTCGGCGCCCGAGGCGGTGACTCGACGCCGCAACTTTGCGGCATCGAGTACACCGTGGGCCACCGCCAACCGTTCGAGAAGCTCAGCCGACGCCTCTGCGAGCGACGTGGCAGCGAGCGGAACGACAACCCGCTCGGGCGCGAGGAAATCGCGCAGCTTCACGACGCGATACTCACATGCGGGCTTTCAACAGTTCCACGAAGTCGATCGGACGCTTGGCTACGCCCATCCCCGCCTTCTCGAACGACTCGATCTTCTCCGCCGCCGTGCCAGCCGAACCGGAGATGATCGCGCCAGCGTGTCCCATGCGGCGTCCCGGAGGCGCCGTCTGCCCCGCGATGAAGCCAACCACCGGCTTCGTCATGTGCTTGGCAATGAACTCCGCCGCTTCCTGCTCGTCGGTTCCGCCAATCTCGCCCATCATTGCCACGGCATGCGTGTCGGGATCCTTCTCGAACGCCTCGAGGCAGTCGATGAAGTTCGTTCCATTGATGGGATCACCACCAATGCCCACGCAGCTGCTCTGGCCCATACCGGCACGGGTGAGCTGATAGACGATTTCGTACGTGAGCGTGCCCGAGCGGCTCACGACGCCGATGTTGCCCGGCGTGCAGATCCGGCCGGGAATGATGCCCACCTTGCTCTGTCCGGGGGTGATGAGACCCGGGCAGTTGGGGCCGAGCAGCCGTGCACCCTTCTCCTTCACGAAGGGATAGACGCGCGTCATGTCGAGCACGGGCACGCCTTCGGTGATGCAGACGATGAACTTGATGCCGGCGTCTGCGGCTTCCATCATCGCGTCGGCCGCGAACATGGGCGGCACGTAGATGACCGACGTGTTGGCGCCGGTGGCCTTCGCTGCTTCGTGCACCGTATTGAACACGGGCACCGTGTCGTCGAACTTCTGGCCGCCTTTACCCGGCGTCACGCCGCCGACGATCTTCGTGCCGTACTCGATCATCTGCTTGGTGTGGAAGCCACCGTCACGACCGGTGATTCCCTGCACGATGACCGTGGTGGAGTTGTCGATGAAGATGCTCACGCGGCCTGTCCTCCCTTCGCGAGCTCGACGGCCTTCTTCACGGCTTCGTCCATGTCGGACGACGCAGTAAAGCCGTTTTCGGTGAGAATCTTCATGGCAATCTCTTCGTTCGTTCCGGTGAGACGAATGACGATGGGGATCTTGAGCGGATTCGCCTTCGTTGCGGTCACGATGCCATTCGCCACATCGTCGGTGCGGGTGATGCCGCCAAAGATGTTGAACAGGATGGCCTTTACATTCGGTTCCGCCGTGATGATGCGCAGCGCGTTCACGACCTTTTCAGGATTGGACGAGCCGCCAATGTCGAGGAAATTGGCCGGTTCGCCGCCGTAGTACTTCACGAGGTCCATCGTGGCCATGGCCAGACCGGCGCCGTTCACGATGCAGCCCACGTCGCCGTCCAGCTTGATGAAGGTGAGATGCGAATTGCGCGCATCCACTTCACTCGGCTCCTCTGCCGTTTCGTCCCGCAACGCCTCGAGCTCCGGATGACGATCGAGTTCGTTGTCGTCAATGGAGATCTTGGCGTCGAGCGCGATGACTTCACCGGCCGGCGTGACCACGAGCGGATTGATCTCCGCCAGCGACGCGCCGCTCTTCATGAACGCCTGGTAGAGCGCCATCATGATCTTCGATGCGGCGCGCACTTTCTTCACATCGTCGAACAGGAAGAAGCCGAGTTCCGATGCCTGATACGGCAGCAGGCCGTACCGCGTGTCCACCGGAAGCTTCAGGATCTTTTCGGGGGTGGTGGCCGCCACTTCCTCGATATCGATACCACCGGCCGGGCTCACCATGAACACGGGCTTCTTGGTGGCGCGATCGAGGATGATGCCGACGTACGCTTCACTCGCGATGTCCGCCGCGGCGGTCACGAGCACCGTGTACACCGTCAGCCCCTTGATCTGCATGCCGAGAATCTTGCTTGCGATCTCGCGTGCCTCCTCGGGGGTCTTCGCCAGCTTCACGCCGCCAGCCTTGCCGCGTCCGCCCGCGTGCACCTGGGCCTTCACGACAACCATGCCGCCAAACTTTCTCGCGATTGCTTCGGCCTGCTCGGGAGTGGTCGCGATCTCCCCCGGCGGAATAGGCACGCCTTCGGCGCGCAGTATCTCTTTGGCCTGATATTCGTGGATGTTCACGCCTTCTCCGCTGTGATGGTCGTTCCTGCCTCGCCGCGCACTGCTTCCCGGCCGCGGCTGAGTTCCGTGATGATCGCGCGACCGCCGGTGCGACGCGCAAAATCGATTGCCGCGCGGATCTTCGGCGCCATGCTACCCTCGCCGAACGCACCCGCGCGGTCCATCTCCTCCGCCTCCCCTGCCGACAACAACCGGATGGGGCGCTGATTGGGCGTCCCCCAGTCTGCATACACGGCATCAACATCCGTCAGGATCAACAACAACTGCGCGCCCAGGTCACGGGCGAGTACCGCAGCCGCGAGATCCTTGTCTATCACGGCGTCGATGCCTTCCCATCCCTTGACGGGATCGTCGTAGATGGGTGCCCCGCCGCCACCGCACGCAATCACCAGCGTGCCGGCTTCAACCAACCGCTTGATCGTGCGTAGCTCGTGAATGGCCTGCGGCGCGGGGCTTCCCACCACGCGCCGCAGGTTGCCGCGGCCGTCGGCCTTCACCACGTGCCCCTCGCTTCTCAACTCTTCCGCTCGCTCGGCGCTCAATGCCTGGCCGATGAACTTGAGCGGATTCGCAAGCGCGGGATCGTCGGCGAGCACCTGCACCTGCGTGATGATCGTGGCCACGTCGCGATCGGAGCCTGCCCGTCGCAACGCATTCTCGATCGACTGCTGGATCATGTAGCCAATCCATCCTGCCGTGGCAGCAACGAGCACACCGAGTGGAAGTGGACTGGCTTCACCCCTGGCCAGTTCGTTCCGCACGAGCTCATCCCCCACCTGCGGCCCGTTGCCGTGCACGACACACACATTCCATCCATCATGCGCGAGATCGACAATGGGGCCGAGACTCTCGCGCGCGTGGCGAAACTGGTCGTAGATGGTGCTCTTCTCGTTGGCTGGCGCGAGCGCGTTGCCTCCGAGTGCGATGACTGCAGTGCGCACACCGCCGGGCGTCATTGCGGCCGCCGTGGCAAGCTAGACCTCACCCGAACCGTGGGCAAGCTCATCGGGCCGTGGCGCGAATTGTCACACCAAGGGCGTCGAACGCGCGTCCAAATGCCAGCCAGTCGCCGCGGCCCAGTGCCTCACGCATGGACTTGTACAGGCTGTCGGCAACCAGGCGCAGGTCGCGCGGGACTACCGGTTCCGGCCGGTGCAGCTCGGGAGCAATTCCGAGCGCGGCCGCGAGCGTGTTGCCGGTGCGGATACTGTCGTTAGCCAATGCGGAAACGCGAAGGAGTGTGGGTGGCGCGCCGGCTCGCACCTGGAAAACCGACTGGAGGTAAAGGGGCTTGCCGCCCACGGGCAACACGCGAAGCGCCGATCGCATGACCCCAGTTTCACGCGAGGAGGAATCTGCCATCCGTAGCCGGTCAATCACGGTCCCCCAGCGGGTGCCGTCCAGGTCAACAGGCACCCAATGCGTGATGCGAGATGCGCCGCCCGTGGCTGCCACCACGCCGCGAACGCGCTCCGTAGAATCGAGGAGCGTCCAAATCGCCGTCACTCCGCCGAGCTGTGGGATGGCCGCGTGGACGGGCTCGCGCGCCGCCCCAGAGTCCGCGCCGTCCTGCACGGCGAAATGCCTGACCTCCAGGCTGTCGCCTCGCCGGCCGGCCGCGGCGAATGCCATGGCTTGCACCCGGGCAGCGTCCGTGATGGGCGGCAGCACCGCCCTCACGGAAGGCGAGACATTCTCCAGCGGAACGAAGAGGCGCGGAAAGCGCGCGACCCATGACATCGTGACGGGGTCGGGCACCGCGTCGAGCACGAGTCGTACACGCCCGGACGATGCGCGGACCAACGCCGTGGCCGCGTGCAGGAAGTACCCCCGCTCCTCGCCGAGAATGGTGAAGCGCTGCGACTGCGGATAGCTCGCGGAAGCGGAATACAACTCCACGGCCCAGTACAGGGTGTCGGCAACGAGCACGGGAACCACTTCACTGCCCTGCACGAAGAATGGCGCGAGGGCCTCGATGCGTTCACGCACGTCGCGGTGCCGCACGATCACCGCACTGTTGAGCGGCAACTCGCCGAAGATGAGGCGGAAATTCTGGAGTCCCCACGCATGCATCAACCGCGACCGGGTGGACGACAGCTCCACGGAGGCGAGATGATGCAGCGAGTCGGACATGACGCTGTACTCGGGCGCCAACGGGTAGACGGCCGGCTCACCGATGGCGAGTTCGTCCCCGGTGATGGTTGGTGACGGAACGCGCGGAGGAAGGCGCCGGTCATCCACGCCAGCCGCATCATTGCGACTGACGCCCCACACGTCGCGCGCGTCCGTATTGCCATCGTTTCCGCGTTCAACCAGCAGGGCGGTAATGCCATTGGGAGATGCGAGCCAGCCCGGACTGTCGCCCAACACCCTCACGCGCCGCGACCGTTCCGCGGCGCTGGCCAGCGTCAACCCGTCCCATGCCGCTATGCGCGGCGCGGCCTCCACGCTGGACGCGAAGCCGGTGCCCACGGTGTCCGCCTGCACGCGATCGACGGCGTATGCACGACGCGTGATCGCGAGACGAGTGCCGATGTACCGCATCTCGTCTTCAGAGTGAGTGGCGGGGTTGAGGGTACGCCGGTAAAACAGCGGCGTCGCCGTGCGCGATACGAGGGACAGCAGGAGTATCACGGACACGGCGGCGAAGGCCACGCGCATTTGCCCAGTCCAACCGGCCCATGCCACCACGAACGCCGCGCACAGCGTGGCGATGGCGAGCAGCAGGGTGGCCGCCACGATGCGTTGATCGATCATGGTGAAGACGCCAGCCGTGCCGGAGCCTTCCGACAGCAGGCGATACATCCCCAGCCGGTAGCTCCATGCAAGCACGAGCAGGAGCACGGCGCCAAGCATCGTGAAGTGCCGGCGGACATACGCCGACACGTACAATGAACCGCGATCCCATCGCAGGCTGGGCGTGAGCGCATACAGCGCGACGACGAGCACCGTCACGGACGCCAGCACCACCACGCTCCAGAAATGCACCGCCGTCTCGAAGGGCAGCCAATAGACGAAGAACCCGAGATCGGCGCGGAAATACCAATCCGTCTCACCAAATGGCTTTCCCGAATTGGCCAGCAGCGCCGAGTGCCACAGGTCGGTAGGGAGCGTGAGCGCCGCACCAATTGCCACCGACATTACCGCCGCGGCGTATGTCAGGTAGAGGCCGGGTACTTCCTCGCCGATTTCGAGATTGCCAATCCGCGTGGGCAGCACGAGCGACACCACCGATTGCCGCACCGCGTACAGGTTGATGAACGCGAACAGGCTCACGATGGCGAACGACGCAACCGTCAGGATGGAGGAGACGAAGAAGCGCGTGCGCCACACGTCGCCGGCCCCGAGGGAGCGGTACCACAAGTTGTCCGTGTACAGCGCCGCACTCCACCGCCCGACAAGGAGGAAGAGCGCGGTAAACGCGACCGCACCGATGAGGACGCGGCGCCCTTTCACGTCAGACGGCTACTCCCTGAGCCCTGATCCAACTCTCCATCTCGTTGCGAATGCTCGCCAGTCGCTCGGGAGTCCTCGCCTCGTACCGCGTGACGAGGATGGGCTGCGTGTTGGACGCGCGGATCAGTCCCCATCCGTCGCCAAAGAGCACACGCACACCGTCCACGTCGATGATGTCGTGAATGGACCGGAAGTGCGCCACCGCGCGCTCCACGAGCTCGAACTTCCGTTCGTCGCCGCATTCAACGCGAATTTCCGGCGTGGTGACGAACGCGGGCACATCCGACAGCAGCTCACGAACAGTCTTCCCCGACGCGGCCACAATCCGCAGCAGTCTCGCGGCGCCATACAGGGCGTCGTCGTGGCCATAGAACCCTTCCGTAAAGAACATGTGGCCGGACATCTCACCCGCCAACGGTGCCTCCGACTCCTTCATCTTGTCCTTGATGAGGGAGTGGCCGGTCTTCCACATGATCGGTACGCCGCCAGCCCTGGTGATCTCGTCCGTGAGCGCCTGGCTGCACTTCACGTCGAAGATGATGGGCTGTCCCAATCCGGTGCGCGCCAATACGTCCCGCGCGTAGAGGATGAGGATGTGATCGCCCCAGATGATGGTGCCCGCATCGTCCACGAGACCGATGCGATCGGCATCGCCATCGAACGCGATTCCCATCTCCGCGCCTTCCTTGCGAACGGCGGCAATCAAGGCCTGAAGGTTTTCCGGAACCGTCGGATCGGGATGATGGTTCGGAAAGGTCCCATCGCTCTCGGTGAACAAACCCACCGACTCCACCCCCAACCCCTTCATGAGCTGCGGCGCCACGAGCGCGCCCGCGCCATTGCCGCAATCGTACACGATCTTCATGGGCCGAGCGAGCGGGCCGGTGCGGTCGATGATGTCGGCCACGTACCGGTCGATCACCCCTTCGTGGCGCACAGTGCCCTTCCCTACCGGCGCCGCATTGGAGCGGATGAGCCCGAGCAGATGCTGGAGGTCGTGCCCGTGCAGCGACTCGGTTCCGAAGCACAACTTGAAGCCATTGTACTCGGGCGGATTGTGCGACCCGGTAATCTGGATGCCGCCGATCACGCGCAGATGATGAAGGCTCCAGTAGAGCGCCGGCGTGGGAACGACGCCGATGTCCACCACGTCCACACCGGCGCTGGTCAAGCCATCCACGAGGGCGTCGCGCAGCTTGTCGCCACTCGGGCGGTTGTCGCGCCCAACTGCAACCTCTCCAGTGACGCCGCGCTCGAGCATGAGTGCTGCGTACGCGCCGCCGATGGCGCGCGCCGCCTCAACCGTGAGGTCGTCGTCCACCACGCCACGAATGTCGTACTGCCGGAAGATGCCTGCTGCGATGGTCATGCGAATAGATGAATGACAGCGGGGCCGCCGGAGCGGCCCCGCGGGTTTATCGAGGGAGTGTGGCGGACGGCGGAGTGTGTATTGCCGCTGCTGCGGCAGGCACCACAGTCACGGGCCAACCAACCTGCGCGTCTCGCACCGCATACTCGGGCATCACGCCCAGCACGAGGATGGTGATGGCAGTGGCAACCATGACGAAGCGGGTCCACGCCGGCGTGACGGCCACGGGCGCGGCATCTTCGCGACGTGGACGCATGAACATCACCATCACCACATACAGGTAGTAGCCGGCGGAAATCACAGTGGTGAGAACGAGCACCACGGCAAGCGTCGTCTGCGGATCCGGCGCCTGGAGTGCGGCCTTCAGCACGTACCACTTCGCGAAGAAGCCCACGCCGCCGAACACCGGGAAGCCCATCAACGCGAGCATGAACACGGTCATGGCAAGCGCCAGCCACGGCCGAACTGTCCAGAGCCCGCTCAGATCATCGATGGTGGTGGGCTCGTCGCCTTTCGACAACACGATGATGATGGCAAACGCCCCAAAGGTGGCCAGCGTGTAGGCCAGCAAATAGAACAACATCGCCGACGCACCCTGCGACGTGCCCGCGGCAACAGCAACGAGGATGAAGCCGGCGTGCGCGATGGACGAATACGCGAGCAGCCGCTTGAGGTTGCGCTGCACCAGGCCGATGGCGTTGCCCACAACCATAGTCGCAATGGCCAGGCCCACAACCGCACGATGCCAGCTCAGGTACTCAGTACCGAAGGCCTCGAGCCACACGCGGAAGAACGCCGCGAACGCCGCCGTCTTTACCGTGGCCGCCATGTACGCGGTAATCGGATTCGGCGACCCGTCATATACATCGGGCGCCCACATGTGGAACGGCACCGACGAAATCTTGAAGCCGAAACCAACCAGCAACATCGCGATGCCGATGAGCAGCAGCGGGCTGGTGGACAACTGGAGGTCGACCACACGGTTGTGGATCTCGTGCAGGCCGGTGGTGCCTGTAGCGCCATAGACCAACGCGATGCCGTACAACATGAACGCGGTGGAGAACGCGCCCAGCAGGAAGTACTTGAGCGCGCCTTCTGCCGAGCGGCCGCTGCGGCGATTGAGGCCGGCCAGCGCATACACCGCAATGGACATCAGCTCGATGCCGAGGAACACGATCATCAGATCGCGCGCGGCAGCAAGCAGCATCATGCCACTGGACGCAAGCAGGATCAGCACGTGCGTCTCGGCAGTGACGGTCCCGACGCGATCGTTGTCGTCGATGCCGAGCGCCAACGCACCAATGGTGCCGAGCAGGATGATGATGTCCGACATCCAGCGGAAATTGTCCACGGCGATGGGGCCGTCAGTGGCGATGCCCTTGTTCAGCATCATCGCGATAACGGCAATCAGCGTGGCAACGCACAGGCCGATAGACAGCACGCCAACGCTGCGCTGATGGCCGGCGGACTCCTTGCGCCATACCGCCCACAGCAGCAGCGCCATCGCACCGCTCACGAACAACAGGTCAGGCAGGAGCGCCGCGCTCAACTGGGCCGGAATGGCCAGATCGTAGATGCGCATCAGCGATGCTCCTCCACGTCAACCGGCGCCTTCGCGGCGCGGGTTTCCACCAGGCGAACAAACTGCTCGGCGGCTGGCTGCATGCGGCGCAGCACCGGCGCCGGATACACGCCCAGCCAAACGATGCAGACCAGCAGCGGCGAGAGCAGCAACAGCTCTCGGCGATTCAGGTCGGGCACGTGCTCATTCTCCGGCTTGTCGAGCGGATTGAAGAGGATGCGCTGCACCGCCCACAACAGGTACGCCGCAGCGATGATGACACTCGTGGCCGCAACCACCGCCAAGGCGGGGTACGTGCGGTAGGCGCCAAGCAGCACCAGGAATTCGCCGACGAAGCCGTTGGTGCCTGGCACGCCGATGGAGCTGAGCGACACGAACACGAGAATGGCGGAGAACATCGGCACCACGCGCGCGATGCCGCCGTACGCAGCGATCAGTCGTGTGTGACGTCGCTCGTAGATCATGCCGATGAGGAAGAACAACGCGCCCGTGCTGAGGCCGTGATTGATCATCACCATCAACGCGCCCTGCACGCTCTGCACCGTGAGGGCAAAGATGCCGAGCATCACGAAGCCAAGGTGACTGACGGAGCTGTAGGCCACGAGCTTCTTGAAGTCCGGTTGCACCAGCGACACGAGTGCCCCGTACACGATGCCGATGACCGCGAGCGACAGGATGATGAGCCGTATGGTCGGGTTCATCGCGGCGCCCGGAAAGAGCGGAACCGCGAGACGCAGGAACCCGAACGTTCCGAGCTTCAGCATGATGGCCGCCAGCACCACCGAGCCTGCCGTTGGCGCTTCCACGTGCGCGTCAGGCAACCAGGTGTGGAACGGGAACATCGGCACCTTCACCGCAAACGCCAGGAAGAACGCGCCGAAAAGCCACATGGCGGCAGTGGGCGTTACCTGCGGCGCCGCGAGGATGGCGTCGTACGAGAAGTTCGGCGCGAGCGCCAATGGCTCCCTCGCGGCGAGGCCAAGGTAGATGATTCCCACCAGCATCAGCAGCGAGCCGATCATCGTATAGATGAAGAACTTCAAGCTGGCGTAGATACGGCGCTGGCCGCCCCAGATGCCGACGATGAAGTACATCGGCACGAGCATCACTTCCCACATCACGTAGAAGAAGAAGAGATCGAGCGCCATGAACACGCCGAGCATGCCGGCGGTGAGCACGAGCAGCAGCGCGTAGTAGCTCGATGCCTTCTGCCGCACCGCCGTCCAGCTTCCCAGCGACGCCAGGAACATGATGAACGTGGTGAGCAGCACCATCATCAGCGAGATGCCGTCGAGGCCCAGCGTGACGCGCGTGCCCCACGAGGGAATCCACGCCATGTCGAACCGCTGCTGCCAGCCGGGGGTGGCGGGGTCGAACGCCCACCAGAGGCCCGCCGACAACACGAACTCGATGCCGAATATGATGGTCGCCAACGAGCGCGGACGGTTGGCCGCACCTGACTCGACTTCGTCTTCACCTTCGGGCGCACGGCCACCCGCAAGCACGGCGAGTGCGCCGAGCAACGGAAGGAGGAGAAGCGCCGGAAGGATCCAGCGGTCGTAACCGACTGAAAGCAGAAACTCGCGCATCTCGTTAACGGAAGGTGAACGCGCCGAGGACGAACAGCATCCCGACGACAAGGACCCAGGCGTAGGTACCGACCTGCCCCGACTGCAACTGCGAACCCATCCATCCCACGGCGCGTGTCAGCAGGCCACCCATGCGGACACTGGAACCCGGCGCGTTGTCGTCATCCTTGCTCTGGATGAACAGCCGCGTGATGCCGTCGATGATCCCGACATCGATGCCGCGCCACAGCAGTCCGCGCGACGTGGCGACGATGGGTGCAACGATGCCCGCATCGTAGATCTCGTCAACGTAGTACTTGTTGTTGAGCACCCGCTCGAAGCCATGCTCCGCGGGCGATTCGTTCTTGGGCACGAGCGCCGTGGGCTTGAGCCGGACGAACGCGAGCGCGATACCCGCCGCCGCAATCAGCACCGCGACCCCAACCAACATCATCTCGCGTCCGGGCGGAAACTCCGGAACCGCGCCATTGGTGATGCGCAGCGCGCCTTCGCCAACCACCGGCTCCAGCCAATGCTCGAGAGCGCCGAGCGGGCCCGCGGGGAAGAACGACGGCAGGTTCAACCAGCCGCCCACCACACTGAGCACGCCGAGCACCACGAGGGGACCGGTCATGATCCAGGGCGCCTCGTGCAGGTGCTCGCGCTCCTTCTCGCCCGTGCGATTGGGGCCGTGGAAGGTGTAGATCATCATGCGCGTCATGTAGACCGCCGTCATGAACGCGGCCGCGAGACCAAAGACATACGACGCATACATGATGGTGCTGCCCGGAATGCCGAACAGCGACGCGCTGGCGAGCGTCGATTCATGCGCGCGCAGGAACAGCGCGCCAAGAATCTCGTCCTTGGAGAAGAAGCCCGAGAACGGGGGCACGCCGGCGATGGCCAGCGTGGCCGCCCACATCAGCGCCCACGTGACGGGCATGTACTTCTTCAGCCCCCCCATGTTGCGCATGTCCTGCGCGTCGTCGTGGTTGCCGGTGTGATGATACGCCGCGTGCAT
>JBDUCM010000241.1:0-6375 GCA_040003455.1 bacterium | reverse complement strand
GGCGTATATCAGCAGGATCAACCGTCGATGCTGCCTCGGGCCCACGTCGTACCACCGCGTCACAGCACGCGATGCCTGTAAACTGACACCCTTGGCACCAGCCCAGTCATATCAACGCCCCAGCTAACCTGCGGGCGAATCAAACAAAAGCGAGCGAAGCGAGCAATCAGTCGATCGCCCGTCAGGTTCAGCGCACGTTATGCATCAAGCGCGAAGGACAGGTCATGCGGCACGGCGTATCGCTCGTGACAATCTACGCACAGCCAATAGTCGTCCGGATTCACGAAGCCGTCTGCTGTACCACCCGCTCCAATACTGGCGTTGCAAAGCTCGCAATGTTCGTGATCCCAAGCGCCTTTGCGAACGCCGAGGTCTTCCGTGCCCTCCAGCAGCTCAGCCTCAACCGGTTGCCATCCAGTTGCGCCCTCCAAACGGAAGTAGCGGGCTGGAGTCGCTGCGAATGTACGCCGGCGCCAACTCTCTTCAGGCGCCAGCACCATCGCGACGTGGCGTGGGTCCCAATAGCCATCGAGCCACGGATAGGTCAAGCCGGGAGCCAACTCAGGAGCCAGCGCCGCATCGGGCGTGATAAACAACGCCCGCTCGTCGGAACTGACTGGCACAGTTCGCAAATCTCCGATGAGCGAGACTCCGCCGTGCCGATAGAGCCAGCCCCGCTCGTTCCGCAAACCGCGAAGATGCGAGAAGCGACCGACCAAGACGCGCTCGCCCGGTGTTGGACCTTCCTGAATTTCTGCGATGGCGAATTGCGGCAGGTCCGAGAGATCCATCCTGTCCTAGTAAGTCCGTTGAGGCATAACGCCGAGCTAAGCTGCAAGCGAACTAAATAAATGCGAGCGAAGCGAGCTTCCATACTTCGCTTGGCAGCTTCAGCGCTCGTTAGCCAGAAGCTTGGCGCAAGAAAGCGCTGCCGGCTAGGCTGCCGAATGCGATACGTAACTGCGCGCTCAATGGTCCGGCGATGAAACCCGCGAGGATGAGGTGGCGAAGATGGGAAGATGGCGCGGACTCAGAAAAACGTTGAGGCAAGACGCCCAATGGACAAGAATGCGTCGGTACTCTCTACCGACGCCGCAGCCGGACGAACGACGCCCACTGTGCGAGCGTCTTGAACTCGATTTGGGACTTGCCCGCGATCGCATTGAGCATGAAGATCCCAGGAGTACCCGGTTTCCCCGCGAGGTCGGCGGCGATCAGGCTCACGTGCGCCGTCGTATCGGGTGCGAGATCGAGGATCGCCTCGACGCAAGTCGGCGCCGCGCGTCCGTCTCCACCCTCGCCGCAGTCATTTACTTCCCAATGGATGCGCGACGAGGGGAGCGGCCGCAAACTGCCGATCCATTTGGCGAACGGAGTGGCCGTGAAGGTCGAATCGAGCGACCGGACCGGCGTGCGCTGCGCCCTCGCGATCAGCGCGGACTCGCCTTGCGCGTTCGCGGCCGTGGCGGCAGCAAGGCACAGCAGCACCACTAAGATTGGTCGTGCAATACCGATCATGAAATCGAGTAAGAGAGCCTGCCGGCAAGATACCTGTTTGTGATGCCGGCCAGTAGGAGGATACGAGGCGAGACGAGACCAGCCGTTCGCTCAAAGGGGAGCTGTGAGGTGCTTTCGGGCTAACGCCTCAGCTCAGCAGCAAGGCATCAAACAAATAACGCGCGGAGCGCGCCTCCGCAGCGCCTTGTCTGCTGCAGCGCACGTTACACTGCAGCCACACGGGAGCCAACCCTTAGCCCGCGCGCTTGAGGGGCTTAATTTGGTCAATCTGCTTGGCGGCAGCCGAATGGGTCGCATGATAGAGATCCCATGCCAACTGCAACTTCAGCCAGAACTGCGCCTCGACGCCGAGGAGGCGCTCGAGCCGGAGCGCGGTATCTGGCGTCATATCGCGCTTGCCGTGCACCAGCTCATTGACGCGCGGATAGGAGACCCCAAGCCGGTCGGCCAACTCGGTCTGTGTCAGGCCAAGCGGCTTGAGGAACTCCTCAAGGAGCATCTCGCCGGGGTGCGTTGGTGCCCGATGCGTAGGAATGCGAACCATGCGGCGCCTCAGTGATAGTCGACGATTTCAACGGACTCAGGTCCGTCTGCTGTCCAGATGAAACAGACACGAAACTGCCCATTGATCCGAATACTGTCTTGACCGCGCCTCTCCCTCTTGAGTGCCTCGAGTTGATTGCCCGGCGGTACCCGGAGGGCGTCAAGGGAGACGGTGGCATCGAGCTGATCCAATTTCCGACGTGCGACGGTCCAAGCGGTGCCCGGACAGACGCGGCGTGCGCGGCGCGAGTCGACGCCATTGAAGACGTCCTCGGTGCCAGGATCCCGAAAGGAACGAATCACCAGAACGTGGGCACAGGTGGCATGCTCGCATGTATAACGGATACCGTTATACGTGGCAAGTCACCGTCCGGTTCTGGGACTCTATTGCTGTGTAACGAGGGTGCAGGAAAACCCTCGCGTGAATCTTGCGCTCAAACAGGAGTGAGCGCAATTCGCTTCTCGCCGCGAGGACATGCGATGGCCCGGTACAAGTATATCGACACCCATCCACGGTTCCTGGCCGTCGATCTGGCCAAGCAGCGCCTCCGGGCACGTTCGAGCATGCGGTGCATCACCTCGTGGAGCACGAGCTCGACCTGTCCGGCTTCGACGCGCGCTTTCACAATGACGTCACGGGCGCGACGGCGTACCCGCCGCGGATGCTGCTGCAGGTGGTGTTGTGTGCGTACGCCCACGGGATCGTGAGCAGCCGCGCGATCGCGCGGGCGTGCGACGCGCACGTGCCCTTCATCGCGTTGTGTGGCGCGTCGGCGCCGCACTTCACGACGATCGGGCACGTCGTGAGTACCATGGGCACGGACGTGGCCCGGGTCTTCGCCGGCGTGCTCGCGGTCTGCGACCAGCAGGGCTTGATCGGCCGCGAGATGTTCGCGATTGACGGCGTGAAATTGCCGAGCCACGCGTCGAAGCACCGGAGTGGGACGCGGGCGGAGTTCGCCGCCCGCGCGACCAAGCTGGAGGCCGCCGCGACGACGATGGTGGCGCGGCATCGCGCGGAGGATCGCGCGACCGTGGAGCCGGATCTGCGCGCGAAGGAAACGACGCGGGTGGCGACATTGACGCGCGACGCGGAGGCGTTGCGCGCGTGGCTCGCCGCGGATCCCGCCGATCGGCGCGGTCCCTCGGGGAATGTGCGGAAGAGCAATCGCACGGATAACGAGAGCGCGAAAATGGCGACCGGGAAGGGGGTGATCCAAGGCTACACGGGCGTCGCGGTGGTGGATGCGAACACGCAGATCATCGTCGAGGCCCAGGCCCATGGCACCGGGTCCGAACAGGAATGTCTCATCCCGGTGGTCACGGCGATCACGCCATTGCTCACGCCATGGCTCACGCCCACGTCCCTGATCACGGCGGATGCGGGGTATCACAGCGAGGCCAATCTCGCGACGCTGGCGGACCGGGACATCGACGCGTTGATCGCGGATGGCCAGCTGCGGAAACGCGATGAACGCTTTGCGACGCAAGACGTGCATCGCGCGGCGCCCGATCCTCTCCCTGACAAGGGGGCGCCACCACCACGGCTCGCGCTGTTTACGCCGAGCGACTTCACATACGATCCGGCCGCGCGGACGTGTGTGTGCCCGGCCGGCCAGTCGCTCTATCGGAAGGGGACAGGGCTCGTGACGAAGGGGCACATCGCGGATCACTTTCGCGGGGCGAAGGGGGTGTGCGGGCCGTGTCCCCTGCGCGCGCAGTGTTTGCGAACGCCCGAGACGACGGTCGCACGGCAAGTGGCGTTCTTTACCGGGAAGACGGCGGAGCGTCTGAATTCGCACACGGCGCGGATGCAGCGGCGCATCGACGCGCCGGCGAAACGGGCGCGCTACGCGCGCCGGTTTGCGACGGTGGAACCGGTGTTCGGGAACCTGTGTGCGAACAAGGGGCTCGACCGGTTTACGCTGCGCGGGCGCGCGAAGGTCGATACGCAATGGAAGTTGTTTTGTCTGGTACACAACATTCAGAAGCTCGCGCATCATGGGTACGGCGGGCGGGCGGCGTAACCGAGCCACCTGGCGAGCGCGGGCCCCGAGGAGAGATCACGGGAGCGGCAAACGAGCGTTGCGAGACATGCCAGAGGAGCGAACGGCATTTTCTTAGAAACGCCCACCGTGAGCGCCCGTGGGTGTGCGCATTCGCGTTATTCTACACCGTCAACGTCGAGCATCACCTACAGGCGAAGATTACAGAAGCGGCGGCGAAGCCGCCGCCATTAGTAACTCGCCTGTCTGGTGCATGCAACGTTAGCCCGTGGCGGGGATCGACGACAGACCGAATCGCGTCTCGGATTGCCACGAAACATGGCATCGATCTGATCTGCCGTCATGTCCGACGCGACAAGGACAAGGATTGCTGTCGGGCCAGTTCCAGCGACGCGACATCGTGCGAATGACGGCATCGTTTCGAGTCGTCTCCGACAAATGTCGCCACCGAACGCTCGAATTGAGCGCCGAACGCCTGTGCGACCACTTCCGGCCACAGGTTTGTCATCTCACCCCGTCGGTGGCGGCTGGCACCAATAGCTTGCGAAACGGTGCGTACTGCCGGAGGGGGAGCAGAAACGGATCGCTGCCTACGGTGCCGACGCCCTCGGCGCCGACGAGAGCCGCCCTCTGAATTGCCTCTTTGAGCAACTCGACCGCACGGGCCGAGTCGCCAAGATGCGCAGCAATTCGTGCGCGATTGAGCGAGACGGCAGCCTGCACCCAGTGTGCATCGCCGACCGCGGTGATCGCACTGTCGATCGCGAGCGCCGCCCCGCGGTGCCCGAGTCGCGCGTGTGCGATTCCGCGCGCGGCATCGATTCTGAGACGCGCACTGACGGATAGCGTATCCATGTCCCGGAGTGCGCGCATGGAATCGGCCAATGCCAGCAACGGTGCCCAACGCTCGGCAATGGTAAGGAGACCGAGACGTCCAATGGGAAAAGCCAGAATGCCGTTCGCCGCGCCGCGCTGGAGCCAATCCTCGGCAAATTTCCTCGACATCGCTACGGCGTCCGGCCTGTCGCTGTTCGCGAGCAGCGCCGCGGAACTGGCGGCGAATCGCGGCACCCCCCACGCGAATCTCCTGCTGATACGTCCAAGCGCCTCGTTCGCACCGGCCGTGTCGCCGAGCATGGCGAGCACCGCTGCCTCCGTGCGCGTCGCCGCCGACCCTGGGACGCGCTTGTCGCCCTCGCGTGCCGCGGCCAGCGCCTGCTTCAACTCACCTTGTTGCGCGTGTGCATTCGACAAGGCCAACCAGTAGCCAGCATCTCCGAGCAATATCCCGCGATCCGGTTGCATACCGCGCATCATCTCGAGCGCTCGCCGAGGTTGACGCGCCGCAAGGAGTGCTGCAACGAAGCTCGACTTGGTCATATCCGAGTTCGGCGCAGTGTTCAGTTCGCGGGTCGTTGCGCGGAGTAACGCGGTGAGGTCGCCATCTCTGATCGCGGTCACTTCATCTACATTCGCTTGCTCGAGTGGAGTCATGCGATCGCGCAGTTGCGCGGCGCGCGTGAGCGCACTGTCCGCCACTGCGAACTGTTGAAGGCCGTACGCTACTATGGGGAGGGCCGCCATCGCACTTCCGTACAAGGTGTCGATCGCCAGTGCGCGTCGAACCAGCGATAGGGCCGTCGAGTCTCCCTTCATAGAGGCTGTGATCGCGGCCCGCACGAGATCGTAGGCCTCCATCGACGTCGTCGTCGAAAAACTGTTTGCGGCCACGAAGAACTCGCTGTCGGCCGCCGAGCGAAGGGCGCTTGCGACACGCTGTGCGAGTGCCGGGATCGCGGCAGCGGGCGACGTGGCCGCGGCGGTCACCACCGGTAGCGACTGGACCACCGCTCCCGACGCGCTGTTCACGATGCGCGTCCGAAACTGCACCGAGTCCCCGACGAGGTAGTACGAACCGGTCACGAGAACGCCGGCGCCCGTCTCGGCCGCGATTGCCCGCGGAGTCGAGCCGGAACGGAAGGGTCGCGGGATTTGGTCAACCACGTTCGCCGTCGCCGCCACCGTTCGAGCGTCCACGGTTTCAAGACTGCTGAGCTGTGAGAGCGCAGTGGTGATCGCATCGCTCGCCATGGCACCCAGCGCGCCAAGACGAGGATCACCGGTTTCGTTCACGAGCGGGGTGACCACTGCACGCCGCACGCGATAATCGGGCTCGCCTCTGGTCGCGAGCGTGCGCACCGCCGCCTTGAGTTCCGCTGGAATCAGCGCGTACACGCCGGCGGCGACGACGACCGCGCACGCAACCGCGATGAGCGCAATGCGTTTGCGGCGATGAGGGCGCGGCTGC
>JBDUCM010000240.1:0-6380 GCA_040003455.1 bacterium | reverse complement strand
CCGCACCGAGTCTGCACATACACGGCCAGTCGGGTCAATAACACATCCGGCGACGAGGCGGTGGTGACGAAACGCATGCGGCCCCCGGCAAGCACGACGGCGGTGGTCGGGATGCCCCGTCGCGTGATCATCGTGAACGGACCGCCGCGGGGGCACTTTGCGCACGCGCACTTCCCCGCCCCACGATCAGGCCGATGATGGCGGCGAGCAAGAGCGCCCCGAGGGCGACCGGGGGCTCCGGCTTGGCCGTCATCAGGAATACGACGCCGGTGAGCAGCGCGACGCGGATCGCGAACGACTGGCGCAATGCGGGCACGACGTCGAGCGGCAAGGCGCCGGACCGACCGCCGTTGTTGGCTTGCGGCAGCCGTTTCAATGCACGACGCGTCATGATTCCACCAACGGCCATGGCCGTAACCATCCCGAGGAAGCCAAGTCCCATCCACGCTCCGCGCCAGTGCCAATACATCGTGGCGAGGGTGATGCCGGACAGCACCAACACAAGCCCACCGGGGCCACCGGTGCGTTGGCTCCATCCGAATGTGGTGAGTGAGGCGCGGGTGGCCGGCTCGTCCGTTGCCTGGCGCAGTTGCGCCAGCGCGACGGCCTCCATCCCGAGTGATGCGAATATGGCCATCGCGGCGGCCACGTGAATGAATAGCAGTGAATAGTGCAGCATCCCGTCGTGCTCCGTTGCGCGGTGGTCGTCTGGTGGAGTGCTCGTCCAGAGGTATGACCGGCGCACGGGCGGGAATGTGACGGGGTCGTCGGATATCGACTACGGCGACCTTCGGCCCTCGCGACGCACCACGAGACCGGTTCCTGACGCGGCAGCGAGACCGGCCCTCGTTCGTCTACGGCGGCATCATCTCACGCAGGGAAGATCGCATCCACGGCGCTGCGAAACGACGACGGATCGATTGACGGAAACCGATAGAGGTGCGGCTCCATCTGCGCGAACTGCGCTCGTACCTGCCCGGCGTCGATGAGACCGTGAGCGAGCATGGCGTCGACATCGGCGAGGTCGCGGTCGTGACCACGCTCGATCTTCGCGAGTGCCTGGGCGCAGAAATCGTAGTGATGAATGGTCACACGCCCGATCCGCGAAATGACGGGACTCCGGAGCTCCCAGCCCGGTGGGACAGGGATGAACTGATCCGGCGAAGCAAGTTCGACGTTCAGCTGGAGACGCTCCTTGAGCTCCGGGATTGCGCGAAGTATCTCGTCGGCCTCCGGGCGCATGACGAGATCGATGTCAACAGTCGTTGCACGCCAACCCACCAAAACAGCGCTCGTGCCGCCAACGAGAAAAACATCGACGCTGCGCGTCGCAGCCCGCGCGAGCGCCACGAGAAACGCTTCAATGCGCTCGCGGTCGGCTACCTCGCGCAAGCAGCAGCCCGCTGAAAGCTGACGACCCGGCGAATCAGTGAGTTGTATCGAGCGTGTGCGCCATCGCCCAGTTCGCCGGACAAGAGTCGGTACAAGCGCATCTCCGGCTCGTCGAAAACGAACGGCATCGAATAGCCCAACGTCCGCAGGCGTGATGCGGCGATCGAGACGAGCAGGGACTCGACAGTCTCGCCTCTCGTGGCGAGGTCCTCGAGCCCTCGTTCGACCAACTCGGCGCCTGGCAGTGCGGCACTGATCATGTCGGGGAGTCTATGCCTTGCTCGTTGCCCCTGCCACCCTACGCGGCATCTGGGGAGGTTCCTACTTGTTCACTGAGCTCATATTGGCATAGCGGTCGCCCGACGTCGCACCGACGGGAAACACGGCGGCGAGCGCTTCCTGATCGGCAACTGACAGCACGACGTCGGCCGCAGCGGCATTCTCCTCCAGGTATTTCACGCGCTTCGTGCCGGGAATGGGCACGACGTCATCCCCGCGCGACATCACCCACACCAGCGCAAGCTGCGAGGGAGCCACGCCTTTCGTTGCGGCGATGCGCTCGACTTCCTTCACGAGATCCAGGTTCTTCTGGAAATTCTCGCCCTGCATGCGCGGATTGCTGCGCCGGAAGTCGTCCGCCGCAAAGTCGTTGGGCGACGTGAACTGCCCCGTCAGGAAGCCTCGGCCGAGTGGGCTGTAGGCGACGAATCCGATACCGAGCGCGCGAACCGTCTCGAGCACGCCGTTCTCCTCCACGTCGCGCGTCCAGAGCGAGTACTCCGTCTGCAACGCGGAGATCGGGTGCGTTGCGTGCGCGCGGCGAATGGTGTCCGGAGCCGCCTCGGAGAGCCCGAGGTAGCGGACCTTGCCGGCACGGACCAGTTCCGCCATCGCGCCGACGGTTTCCTCGATCGGCACCTTGGTGTCGACGCGATGCTGGTAGTAGAGATCGATGTGGTCCACGCCAAGTCGTTTCAGCGATGCGTCGCAGGCCTGGTGGACGTAGGCGGCGTCGCCGCGCAGGCCGAGATATTCGCCCTTCTCTCCGCGCACGTTGGCAAACTTGGTGGCGAGCACCACCGTGTCGCGCCGATCGCGAATTGCGCGACCCACGAGCTCCTCGTTCCGGAACGGGCCGTACATGTCCGCCGTGTCGAGGAAGTCGATGCCGAGGTCGAGCGCGCGGTGAATGGTGGAAATGGACTCGTCGTCGTTCTTGGCGCCGTAGAACTCGCTCATGCCCATGCAGCCGAGTCCCATGGCGGAGACGGAGAGGCCTTGTGTGCCCAGTGTGCGGTGTTGCATCGAACCTCGCCGGAGTTGTAGGTAATACGGATCAACTCCCGCACCGCACGAGAGGTTCCGCGGAGGAAGGCCTCGAAATTTGCTGCGACTGGTGACAGAATTGTGCTGACCGTTTCACCGCCAGTTACCTCATCAGCCCCAAGCCACCCATGCGCTACGCCGACACGCTGCTGCCCGAGTTCGACACCGAGATGAAGACCACGCGCACGATGCTCGAGCAGGTCCCCTACGGCAGTGACGCCAACAAGCCCGGCAGCAAGTCACGCACGATGCACGAGCTCGCGTCGCACATCGCCAACATCGTCCGCTTTGGGGACCTCGCGATCGGTGTCGGCGAGCGGGACTTTTCGGCGCCAGGCGCCGGATTTCCGGCTGACTACCAGTCGTCCGAGGATCTCCTCAAGGCCTTTGACGCCAACGTTGCTGCCTCCCGCGCCGCCATCGAAAAGCTCGACGACGCCACGCTCGGCGACACCTTCACCATTCGTCGCGGTGAACAGGTTGTGATCGCGCTCCCCCGTTCCGCCGCGCTTCGTGTGCTGCTGATGAACCACACCATCCATCATCGCGGCCAGCTCAGCGCGTATTTCCGGCTGAACGACGTCAAGCATCCGCCGATCTATGGGCCGAACGCGGAGATGTCGGGGCGATAGCCGTCGCGCCCAACGTTCGGCGAGCGCGCAGCCAGGATTCAGGTGAAGACTCCAGGGGCCGGGTGCGAGGCGGGCGACCCGCGCGCGTCGCCGCGGACCCTGCATCTCCCCTCACGACAATGAGTGACTGCATGCTGCATCAACTTTCGACGTCCGACGCCGTTCCGCACTTTGGAGTTGTGATCCGTCGCGAAGTGTTCGGGATGTTCACCGTCACGGAGGCCCGGTATGCGCCCGGGATGTCCACCGCATGGCATCGCCACAGCACCGCCGCCGTCAGCCTGGTGGTGCATGGGGAATGCACGGAGCGGTTTCGGGGACGAAGCATCGAGCGAGGCACCGGCACGGTACTGTTTCGGCCCCCGCAAGTGGAGCACCGCGACCACATCGGCGTGCGCGGAGCGACGTGCCTGTTTCTCGAACCATCGAGCGACTGGGGCCGGTGCACGGATTCCGGCGTGCTTGGTGTCAGTGAGCCGACGCTCGCACGAGGCGTTCGCGCGCACTGGGTGCTCAAGCAGGCACACGGCGAATTGATGGAGCCGGACGATGTCAGTCCACTTGTCGTCGAAGGCCTCGTGATGATGCTGGTCGCGGAGGGCGTCCGCTCAAATGTGCGCGCGGGACGGCAGCGCATTCCCCTGTGGCTCAAGCGAACCCGCGATACGTTGCACGATCGCTATGCAGACCGCGTCAGTCTCGCCGAGCTGGCGCGCGACGCCGGCGTGCATCCGTCGCACCTGACGGCCGCCTATCGAAGGACGTTCGGCGTCTCCCCCGGCGAGTACCTGCGCGCGCGCCGCGTCGAGGAGGCGCAGCGTGCACTGCGCGACACCGGAGCATCGATCACGGAAATCGCACTCAACGTCGGTTTCTCGGACCAGTCCCACCTGACGCGAACCTTCCGCTCACACACCGGCCAGACACCGGCCCGGTACCGTTCGAGCTTTCGACCGACTGCGACCGCGGATTCGGGGAGGATTGTTCGTAATTCTTGATCCTGTTCCATGGGGCCGTGGGAAGTGATAGCTGACACCGTATCGCGCACGTACGATGGAACGTCGTCCATGATGTTCCTCGCCCACCTCCACGCAGCGTGCATGCGCCTGACCGTCGTCCGCCCACTGCTGTTGCTCGCTGCGTTTTCGATGCCGAGTTCGCTGCCATCGCAGCAGGCTCCCACCCGCTCGGCGTCGGTTCTGACGATGCCGGCGATGCGTGATACCTCTCCGGCAGGCGTGAAGCTGGCGGCGTACCTCGCCGCATTCAACAGTGGGCAACGCGATTCGCTGTCGGCCTTCATCGCGGCCAACGTTGCCGCGCCGCGCGGCGGCCCACTGCCGCTGGACGAGATGACGTCGCGCCATTTTGCACGGTACGCAGCGACGCATGGCTACACGGTCGGCAAGCTGCTCTCGTCGGGCGAGGGCAGCATCGCCGTGGCGGTACGCGCCAGGCGAACGGGTTACTGGTATGACATGCGCATGTCCGTATCGACGGATACGGCGCACAAGGTGACCAGCCTTGGTCTGCAGCCGATCCCTGCACCAGCGGACCTGCTGCCTCGAGTGCGTTTGAGCGATGCAGAGATTCGCGTTCGTGCAGACTCGCTGGTGCGTACGCTGATCGCGATGGACCAGTTCTCCGGCGCCATCCTCGTCGCGCGCCGCGGCCAGCCCATCTATGCGCACGCGAGCGGACTGGCGAGCCGGACCTGGCAGATCGCGAACCGGCTCGATACGAGGTTCAACCTTGCATCGCTCTCGAAGATGTTCACCGCGGTTGGGGTCATGCAGCTGGTCGAGCGCGGCAGCCTCACGCTTGACGACACGCTGGCTTCGCTGCTTCCGCAGTTTCCGCACTCTTCCGCGTGGCAGCGCGTGACGGTACGCCAACTGCTGACGCATACGGCGGGTCTCGTGAACGGAGGGAGTGGCAATGATATCCTGTCGCCCGCGCGCGTCCGGCTGCGCACGATATCCGAGCTCCTCGCGTCGTATCCGCCCGACTCGCTGCGCTTCGAGCCCGGCTCCCGTTTCGACTACAGCAACTACGGGTACCTGCTCCTCGGCGCTATCATCGAACGCGTGAGCGGGAAGGACTATCAGACGTTCGTGCGAGAGAGCGTCTTTCGACCGGCCGGCATGACCTCAACCGACAACGAGTTCCTCGAGAGTGAACCGAGTGGAATCGCCACCGGATTTGAAAACACCGGCAGTGGCCAGCGCCGCAGCAATGTGTTCGTTCTCCCGGCACGTGGCCTTCCCTTTGGCATGGGCTACTCCACCGTGCACGATCTGGATCGCTTTGCGACCGCGCTCCGCACCCACCAACTGCTCACGGAACGTTCGATCGAGATGATGTGGGCCGGCAACATGGCCTTCCGGGAGCCTGATAGCCGTTACGGTCTTGGCTTCATCGCAACGCGTTACAACGGTGTGCGCATTGTCGGGCACTCTGGCGGCTGGCCGGGCGTGACGAACCGCGTGGACATGTACCCGGACGACGGAGTCACGGTCGTCATCCTCAACAACGTCGACTCGGAGCCGACGCCGCTTGCGTATAAACTCCGCGAGTGGTTGACACAGGGCCACTAACGATCGGCCTGGCTAGCCGCCGAGCGGGATCAACTCGTTTGCAGGCAGGCTGGTCTGCGCCGAGTTGTGATACCACCTGCTACTTGCCCTCCTGGCGCGCGTCCCAGGTTCATCATTTCGCGTCCAAACACGTTCATACAGTCTCGGCATACGGTGCGCTGCACCAGCGGGCGATTGACCGGACCATTTGCGGCACCCGTGCATTGTTGCCTAATATTGAAAGGCGTTCTGCCTGTTGGCAGATCGCCCGCTGGCGAACCTGGGCGTTGCAGCTGCAGCCGGCACGACAGGAGAGAGTGGTCGATTTCGCGGATTCAACACATGCCTCAACACGTACCTCAACACATACATTGAGTCCGAACTTGCGTACACGGCAGTGTCGGGAGTCGGCGTCCTGACAGCAAGCGATGACATCGGTGGTCTCCGTGGTTGC
>JBDUCM010000001.1:0-134541 GCA_040003455.1 bacterium | reverse complement strand
CCAATACACGGGCGGTCACTGCCGAATCCGGTGCGCGCAACGCATCTTGTCGCGAGCGTCGAACATGATTGTCAGCAGCGGCACGGAAAGACGCGACTTCGACCGGCGTCTCCGCCAGACCCCCATCCATCACATGCGATCTCACCACCGTATTGTCGCCGCCGCAGTTGGCGCATTGTTCCTTCCGGCCGCCGCATTTGCGCAGAACGCCGCAACGTACCGTGCAACCACGGACCGTCTCATCGCGGCCGCGATCAAGGACAGCTCGGCATGGAACAGGATAGCCGAACTCACTGATACGTTCGGCAATCGCATCAGCGGTTCCGATGCGCTCGAACGAACGATCGACTGGACACTCGACCGGATGAAGAAGGATGGGCTCGATAATGTTCATGGCGAGCCCGTCATGGTGCCGCACTGGGTTCGGGGAGCCGAATCCGCCGAGTTGATCGCACCCCGAAAGAAGTCGCTCGCTCTTCTCGGTCTAGGTGGAAGCGTGGGCACACCCGCCGCGGGAATCACGGCACCGGTCATCGTCGTCTCGACCTTTGACGAGCTCACCAAGCGCTCGGCCGAGGTGAAGGGCAAGATCGTGCTGTTCGACGCGCCTTTCACCAGCTATGGCCAAACGGTCATCTATCGCGCGACCGGCGCATCGGCCGCGGCCAAGCTGGGTGCGGTGGCCATGTTGCTTCGTTCAGTGGCGGCCTATTCGATCAACTCTCCGCATACAGGGGCGCTGCGCTACGACACCACGGTCGCGAAGATTCCGGCGGCAGCAATTACCGTCGAAGACGCCATGCTGATGCATCGCATGCAAGCTCGCGGGCAGAAGATCAACGTCCATCTTGTGATGAATGCCAGGACGCTTCCCGATGCGCCGTCGCGGAACGTCATCGCTGAAATTCGTGGCCGCGAACGTCCGGATGAGGTTGTGGTCATTGGCGGCCACATTGATTCGTGGGATGTGGGCCAGGGAGCGATGGACGACGCCGGTGGCGTCGTGGCCGCATGGGAGGCGGTTCGCCTGATGAAGGCCCTGGGCATCCATCCTCGTCGCACTATTCGCGTGGTGGGCTGGACAAACGAGGAGAACGGCACGCGCGGCGGCCTTGGCTATCGGGCGGCCCACGCCACCGACATCGACAAGCATGTCTTCGCGATCGAGTCCGACAACGGCGTTTTCCGCCCGTTTGGCATCGCGGTCGTTGGCACTGACTCCGCCATCTCCATGTTGAAGCGCATCGCGCCGCTGCTCAAGAGCATTGCCGCCGATTCAGTGCTGAAGGGCGAGGGCGAAGCCGATATCGGACCGCTACTCGCCGCAGGCGTGCCGGGCGCGGGGTTGGAAGTGGATGGCTCGCGTTATTTCTGGTTCCATCACACGGCCGCCGACACCCCCGACAAGCTCAATCCCGGCGAGGTCGCGCGCTGCGTCGCCGTGATGGCCGTGTATGCGTACGTCCTGGCGGAAATGCCGGAGCGCTTGCCGAGGACACCCGTGCAAAACGTGCCCGGTCGCCGCTGAATTTTACAGTGAACTCAATGCCCCACGGACACGTTCGCGTTTCCCAGTGGGGCATTGGCGCTGCGCCGGATGTCGAAGACACCGTTCAGGAAATCCAGGTGCATTCGTGACGACAGCGCGACATCGCTGCCGATTACGCCATCGAACGTCACGAACGTCCAGTGCCGCTCCGGCGTCACGGGGATGTTTCCCATGGCGATGGCGTAGTCGCCGTCACTCAATGACAGGGATCGCGCGACCCATTCCGTCCTGATCTTGTCCTCACCCAATCCGCCGATGGAGCGCCGCCGCATCGCGACCGGCGTGTCGGGTAGTTTTCGCAGGAGTGCCGTCGTCACGTACGTCCCTTCCGCGCCAGTGTCCAGCCCGAACAGCACCGGACGCCCGCTACTCGTCACGAGTCGCACGACCGGATAGCCGACCCAGTACAGGTTGCGTTTGGCGCGCGAGTCGAAGCGTGGCTTCCGCACGGTGATCGTTCCGGCACCGGCATCAAGGACGATGTCCAGATGCCTCAAGAGGTCCGTGCCGATCACTCCATCGATCTGCACGGTCTCCATGTTGCCATTGACCACGCGATGGTCCAACCGCAGCGCGTTTGAACTCACGAGTGCGGCGCTCACACCCCTCGCCGTCACGGGGCCAAGTGCCAACGAGTCGATGTACACCGCACGCGCCGGGATGTGACCGGCCACAACCCCAAGAGCCAGGGTGTCTGGTGCCACGAGTGAAACGCCAGCCTCGTTCGCCACGGACACAGACAACAATGTCATGCTCGCGCCGGTGTCCAGCCAGAACTCGTGCGGATGGCCGTTGATGCGCACCGTGACCACGGGCGTGCCCAACGAACTGCGACGCAGAGGAAAGGTGACCGGCATGTCCGGCACATCGATGTCTGGAATGGGAACGAGGGACAGCGCCCGCGACCATCGTTCGACACCGGCCTGCACGGACAAGGAATCCGCCGTATCGGCCGTGTCGGGATCGGCGCCAATTCTCGAGAGCGCCTGCCAGTCACTGTTCCAGGACAACGCCATGGTCAGGCCAATGCGCGCGCGTGCCCGCACGGCTTGATCCTTCGCGTTCACATGCAGAGCGGAAAACGCCACCGCGGCCTTGTCCGGGTCGCTCGCCATCAATTGCCGAAGTGCCGCTACGAAGGTCAGGTGATCGATGGATTTCGCGTTCCGTTCTGCACCAGCCATGTCCAGCACCGCGATATCGGACCAAAAATCCTGACCCTCCGCGCTCCGTTGTCTGACCACCCAGTGTGCCTGACTGATGCCTACGGTGGTTCCCCCTTCGATGGTGTCGGTAACGAAGGCGCTGTCGGTCCTGCCTTCGACGATAGCATCAGCCGGCGGCAAGGCGAGCCCCCCACTGCGGCAAGCGCCAGCAGCGATAACCGAGACAACCGAGACAAGGGCAACAACCAGTGGCGACGGACGTCGCATGCGGAGGGGGTGGGGGCGACCGGCAACCTGCTATCAATAGACTCGTGAAGCACCGATTTGGACACGTACCCTGCAGGCAATGGAAGATCGTAGATCCGGATACGGACGCGTCTGGCAGAATCGTTCAATTCTCCTCATCCGCGTGAAAGGGAATTTGTTGCCCCCCGTCCTTGGCGTCTCGCGGTGGGCGACCATTGCGGACTCTGCGGCTGCAACCGTTGGCGCATCGAACGCGCTGACGCAGAAGGCCAGCTTCACGGCGAGGCCTGAGCATCGCGCGCGAGCGCAAACCGCACCAGCAAGGTGCGGCCCGGCGCCGGCTCATAGAACTTTCCGCCGGTGGCGTTAATGCTCAAACTGCCAACGGAATGAACGCCGCCCACATTCTGCAACGCGACGAGGGGCGCAAGTCTGGCTCCTGCGATTCTCACCTCCCGGCTCACTGACACGCCGAAAATCGCGCGGCCCGGCGCCTGCGCGCTGTTGGCGTCGTCCACATCCATTGGGCCGGCCAAGTCGGCAGTTGCGGCCAGCGACAGGGCACCCAACCGATACGATGCCGACGCCGAACCCGCCTGCTCGGCGACCCCGGGAATGCGATTACCCGCGTATGACGTCGCACCGACCACGTAGTCCGCATAGCGGAAATGCGAGTATCCATACGCGGTGTGCCATGAGACCGGACCAAACTCTCCATCAAGGCCCACTTCGCCGCCCCGTCGCATCGTACGACCAGCGTTCCTGAAATAGCGACGCCCGTTGCCGTTCGGAATGTCGAACGGCACGAGCTCATCACGCACGTGCGAATCGAAGAGGGCAACATCCCACCGAACGGCGCGTGACGAGAAAATTCCCTTGGTGCCGAGCTCGAAGGTAATTGTGCGTTGCGGCTGCAGGCCTGGATTGATACCCGCAGAGCCATCTGGCTTGTTCCCCAGTTCCGTTGTCGTCGGCGTCTCGAAACTTGAGGAGACGCTGGAATACACCGACGCCAACGTCGACGCGCGCCACACCAGCCCGGCCGATGGACTCACGGCGTGCAGCGTTCGCTCCCCCGAGTCATCGGGGTTGGTAGCCGAGATCAGGCGGTCTCGTACACGAAACTGCACCGCGTCACTCCGGACCCCCGCCGACGCCAGCAGGCTGGGCGCCAGTGACAGTTCGCCGCGGAGGTATGGCCCAACACTGCCGACGAGCTCGCGCTGATCCTTGTTCACCGTCCCACGCACCGTCGCGCCGCCCGGGCACACCACCCCGATGCAGTTTGTGTATTCCTGGCGGTCGTCGTTCTGCCACTGCGCGTCAGCACCCGCGGACACTCGCACGTCGTGATCTGCCAGTCGCCCATGCGTATTGGCGCGGAACATGGCGCCCCCGCTCCCGCGCTTGACGTCGATGACAGAAAACGTGGTTGGGTTCTCGAGTGTGCGCACACTTCCAAAAGCCGAGGCATCCAGCGTCGTGTTGTCGCCCAGGGCGTGCGCAGTGACGAGCGAGAGATCTCCCTGTCGCACGATCTTGCTCGCCCCCTTCTTCACCGAAAGGGCGTCCGCTTGCCGAGGATCCGCGTCGAACTGTGCGCGAGTAAGAGCGCCCGGCGCCTCGGCGCGGGTGACGTCCGATACACGAAAGGCGAGCGTCAGAGGTGCGAGCCCTGTCGCTTCCGCGGGCGCGAGCACCATTCGCAGTGCGCCTCGGGTTGCACGTTGATCAGAATAGTCCCGGGAGCCTTTCCCCACCACGCGAGTGATGGACGACGTCATGCCGATGTTGTCGACCGTTCCACCAGCCCCAGTGGCCGTAACCGTTGGTGAGGTACCGCCACCCACGATGCGAGCAAATGGCGCAAACGTCATGGGCGCCACCGCGGAGCGGATGTCGATCACACCGCCGGCCGCGTTGCCATACAACGACGATGCACTTCCGCGCACGACCTCGACTCGGTCGGCGCCTTCGACATCGAGCACGTCCACCGGGGTCTGGCCGTCCGGCAGCGTTACAGGGACGCCGTCCTGCAAGACACGAACGCCGCGGACACCAAACGCGGAGCGCGCCCCAAAGCCGCGGATGCTCACGCGTGGATCCTGGGCGGGGTTCTGCCGATTGGCAAGCGCCACTCCCGGCACGCCGAACAGGAGTTCGTCCACGCCCATGCGTCGCAGCGCGGCAAGTGAATCCGGGCGCGTGAGCGTCACCGCGTAGGGAAGCTCGAGTGTCGTGCGTGGGCCGTCACGGGTGGCCGTCACGCGCACGAGCGGCAGCCTTGCGTGCACGGTATCCTGTGCTCGCATTGCGCCCGTCGCGCACAGAGGCGAAAGGACGACGAGTATCCATCGCGTGGCCGGTAACGATGAGGTGAATATCATTCGGCAAATCTACCAAGGGCGGGTGGCAAGCAAAGCGCCGGAGCCTACAAACATGGAGGTGTCGGCGGTCCGGTTCACTGACTCGCGCGCTGGTTCATCGTCGAACGAGCCACCATGCCCGTGCCGCTCGGCAGGCCACGGCATGACGAATGCGCGCGATCGGTCCCGCCAACCGGTGTGCGCGTTGTGGCGACAATCCCGCTTCGCCGCGAGAACCTTCCTCCGCCAGCTTTTCCGTCCAACGGCCCTTGGGCGCATGTCGTGCGGCAAGACGAAGCCGCCACGACAGAAGGCGTCGGATATTGATTGGTGCACTCCGGCTGCTCCCGAGGGCACCAGGCGGAAGCGCACGTCCACCGAGGTCACTCGCGGTCCGTAGCCATGCTCGGGCAAGAGTGGGATGCGCGCATTCCGGTGAGTCAATGCGCGCATTGATTCGATCCCAGTCAATCTCGGCGTCCGCCGCAAGCAGTGCCGCCGCATCCACCCATTGTCGTAGCCGCAGGGCGCGTCCGGATTCGTCCACGTCAGTCAGCACGTGCGCCATTGCATGCCACAGCAACTCCGTGTCGCTCGGCACCGGGCGCAATCGTCCGGCAACGTCAGCGACGGCGCCTTCGAACGTCGCGCGACGCCACGCCTCGGATGGTGACACCACCGCCATGGTCGATGTGTGCAACTCCACCCCGACGCCCATAGCGCCTACGAGGGCGGCGAGATGATGGCCGTCATCGGGCGGGCGGCTCGGCGCCGTGTATCCGCGGCCGACGAGGAGCCGCCACGCGTCCTGAACGACATGCTCCTCGAGGAGCAGGTCCACGTCGTTCGGCGCTCGTGCGTCGGCGTATGGCACTCGCGCGCCGAGCCGCCGCAACGCGGCTGCCTTCAGCGGCACCGCCGCAATCCCCGCATCGTCGAAGAGCGCGAACGTGGTGAACAGCTGCTCGTCCACACGCAACGACTGCGCGATGGCGCGCTTCGTCGCCGAAGACAACGTCGTCGTAGCGTCAGCCGGCAACACGATAGCCACGGCACGCAACCGCCGCTGAAGCCAGAGTGCGGCGCCTTCCCGTTCCACGAGTCGCACCAGTGCATGGGCGTCGCATCGTGCCCAGCCCTTCACCAATGCGCGCGCGTCGGGTTCCGATCCCAGCCGCAGCGTATCAAGCAGCAGGTCCACGTCGCTCACGTCGCTCACGTCGCTCACGTCGCTCACGTCGGCGCGTTGCATGCGTTAGGTGGAGCGTGACGCGGCATGCGGAAAACGGGCAATCTCGTTGAAATCGGCCACGTGATCGCCACCCTGCGCGGATTCCAGATAGAGCACGTCGTCCAGGAGAAGCCACGCGTGCGCGTGCAGGGCCCCATCATCGTCGCGTCGAACACCGATGCACAGCGAAACGGCGCGACCGGCACTGCGGAGCAGAAAGTACAGCACCGTCGCGCGGCGAAGGCAACTATGGGCCCACGGACGGGGGAGCCGCATGAGCTGGCGGTCCACCCAGCGCGCCGCGTCGGCATCACTCGGCGCGGACGAAATCTGCCGGCGCGCGGCGACCTGCAGCCATCGTTCGAGCCGTGCGAACGATGCGATCTCCAGCAGCGGCGGAATGATCGCCACCGCTGCGGCGGCGCGTACGCGCCATGTGAATGGAATGGCGCGGCTCAGCGCTCCCCCACAAGCAGCAACTTCGCGTCACCGCACCGATCGAGAAAGCGACGTACGCTCTGCTCGGCGACATCGCTCGTGACATCGTAGACGTCGGTAACCGCCGTGACCAGTTCCTCGAGGCTGCGCGGCTCCGCCAGCGCGCCCAGGATGGTCACCCCCGTTTCGTTCACGGAAAAATACTGCCGCGAACCGAGGTGCAGTACGACGCCTTCGCCGTCTACCTCGGTGACACGAAGGTCCGGATGCCGTGAGTAGACGGTGGTCATGCGACGAGCTCCAACAGGAGGTCGGGTCGTTCGAACAGGTCACGACCAAGATTGAGCTGTAGCAGGCGGGCCTGTTGGACAAGCCGCGTCATGAGACCGAGGTGTTCGTCTGCGACGTCGGCTTCGAGGGCGACCCACGGAGAGCACTGCATGAGACGCGATAGCGCCTCCTTGCCGCGCATGGGCGACACCGAGCTACGATCACCGCCACTCACACTGGTAAACGCAACCACTGCCGGCGTTACACGCGAAACCCATTTCGCGCCCACCTCTTCCGGGAACCAGCCGGTCTTGCCGCGCGACGTGAGCGCCGTTCCTCCGTGCTGGTCGAAGGCGTCGAGTACGTCGGCTCGCAGCGCCAGGCGCTCGCGCCAGGCGATGACATCGGTGGTGGCGGGTAGCTGGCCGGCGGTGAGGAAAGTGATGTCGTCCGTACCCATGTCCCATCCGCTTCGCGCGAGCAACGCCGTCGTGGTGGACTTGCCGGAACCGCTTTCCCCAGCCAACAGCCACCCGCGGCCAAGTGGATCGCGCAGCATGGCACCATGGACATGATGCAAGCCGATACGTCGCAGGAGGAGGATGCAGACATTCAGCAGGAACGATCGGAGCAGCTCGTTGGGTCGTTCCAGGGCGAGCTCGGTGATTGTGACTCGAGCCTTTGTACTTCCGGGTTCGATCACGCCGCGCCCAAGTCCAGGCTCCCAGTCAAGGGTGGTGTTTTCAGTGATCGCACCGGTACGAATGGAAACGCGGCCCTGGCGGAACACCGCGCGGGAATCGGCGATGGGCTCAGGAAGCGGTGCGACGTCGATGACCAGGGTGACGGGCCGAGGGAGAACGAGGCGGGCGTCGGCGAGCCAAGCGCCGACGAGGGCGAGCACTACTGGATTGGACGCGCGAAGACTGACCTCGTGGTGCATGGCGCGCATACTGGCAGGATGAAAACACAATCGCCAGCCCGTCTGGGCTGGCGATTGTCACGACGTCGACGAAGCGCCGCCGTACGGACCAGCCTCTCGATCAGCTCGGATCAGGAAGGACGGAGAGCGTGATCTGCGTGAGCGAGGCCTCGATTTTCAACGTGGGCTCGACGAAGGGCTTCTTGTTCATGAGTCACTCCAGATTGCAAGACGAGTGGCGGCTCAAACTACGCAGGCTGAAGGCAAGGAACGAGCCGCCTCGCCGCGATCGTAAGTCGTTTGTTTCCAACATATACGAGGCAGAGCCCAGGGTCGAAGTGTTGCGATGGAGCTACAACATCGTGGCCCATGGTCCGCACAGCACCCCGGTTGAGCCACCGTGGGTGGCGAAGCTTCTCTTGCGCGGGGCCGGCCTTGGTGGCACCTGGAGACACAACGAGAGTGCGCGCGCGAGCGTTAGCCTTGTGACGTCGGCACCCTCCTGGCCCGATCCCCCCCGGTGAGATCCTTCCCATGAACAACGTCCGCTCCGTGGTGCTTTCAACCGTCGCGGTATTCGTCGCCGCTGCGCCGATTAGCGCCCAATCGCGATTGGCAAACGGAAGTAGCCCGGTCCTCCCTGCTGTCCCATCCAGATACACGATCGATCAGTTCCTATCGCCCGCGTCGCCACTCGAGGTGAGTGCCGCGCGAAAGACCGACCGTATCGCGTGGGTGAGCTACGAGCGCGGAAAGCGAAACGTCTACGTGGCGTCCGCGCCCGACTTCAAGCCGGTACAGGTCACGAAATTCACAGCGGACGACGGCGTGGACATCGGATCCGTACGCCTCTCTGATGACGGCTCGATGGTGATCTTCATTCGGGGATCGGGGCCCAACCGCGACGGTTGGGTGGCGAATCCGTCGCATGACCCGCGCGGCGGTGAACGGGCCGTCTGGGCGGCGAAGGCGGATGGGAGTGGCGCGTGGCGCCTGACTGTCATCACCGGAACTCAGGTCGGCGGTCGAGGCGGCGGGGCGCCCGAACTCTCGCCCGACGGGAAGTACGCTGTCTTCGTGAAGGACGGCCAACTCTATCGCGCCCGGACGGCGCGCGGGGCCAACGCGGCAATCGACACGGGCGGTGTTGCTTTCATCAAGGAATGGGGACGCCAGAGCAACCCGCAGTGGTCGCCGGACGGTTCCAGGTTGGCGTTCGTGAGCACCCGAGAGAACCACGCATTTATCGGGATTTACGATATGAAGTCAGGGAAAGTCGACTTCATGTCGCCAAGTACCGATATCGATGGCAGTCCCACCTGGTCGCCGGACGGAAAGCGCATCGCGTTCACCCGTCGCCCAGGAACGCCATTTGGGCAGCAGGTGGTCGCGGCCGGCGCGCCATTCGCGCAGGCTGCCCCACCCGCGGGTGCGGCTCCTGCCGCAGGGCGTGCCGGCGGCGGGCGTGGCGCGGGACGAGGAGCGGCGCCCGGTGACACCGCGTCGCGCACGGCGGCGGCGCCAAGCGGCTGTCGCGTGACCGGCGGGGGCGGCGGCGGCGGATTTGGCCGCGGCGCCAACACCGACTCCATTCCTCAGTCGGCCGACGGTCTGTGTCGAGCTGCGTTTGCCGGGGGCTATACCGTGTCATTCTGGGTGGCCGACGTTGCCACTGGCAAGGCGCGCGAATTCTGGCACAACAAACCCCTGGATCGCGTGTTCACGAATGTGAACACCATCGTCTGGGCGGGTGACAACGTCGTGTTCGGCTCCGCGCGCCCGAACGACGAGTGGGATCGCTACTTCTCGGTGAGCCTCTCCAATCCGCAAGCGGAACCGGTCCTGCTCACGACCACCGACGGTCTCATCAACGACAGTGTGGCCGATCGTACTTTCGTCACCACGGCGGTGTCGCGTGACGGCAAGACGTTCTACTACTGCACCAACGCGACGGACATCGAGAAGCGGCACATCTGGGCCGTGCCCGTCACCGGCGGTACGCCCACGAAGATCTCCACGGACGACGGTGTCGAAGTGTCCCCGACGCCGCTGGCCTCGGGAAAGAACCTGGCGGTGCTGTATTTCAACGCCGCGGTACCTGCGTCCGTCGGAATCGTGCCTACGGCGGGCGGCGTGACCAGGGTCGTGTTCCCGAAACTCGGCAAGGAGTTTCCAGCAGACGCGCACGTGACGCCGACCATCGTCATGACCAAGGCGCCGGACGGAGTGGAGATTCACAATCAGCTCTTCCTGCCCAAGGATATGAAGCCCGGCGAGAAGCGGCCTGCCATCGTGTTTGTGCACGGCGGCCCGCAGCGGCAGATGCTGCCTGCGTATCACTACATGCAGTTCTATCACTGGGCGTACGCCTACAACCAGTGGCTCCAGTCACAAGGGTACATCGTCCTGTCGGTGAACTATCGGTCGGGCGTGGGTTACGGCAACGCATTCCGTCGTGCGCCGAACACTCAGGGCGCGGGCAATTCCGAGTATCAGGACGTGCTTGCCGGCGCCAAGTATCTGCAGACCAGACCGGATGTGGACGCCGCGCGCGTGGGCATCTGGGGGCTATCGTACGGTGGGCTGCTCACGGCGGAGGCCCTGGCGCGCAATTCCGATGTCTTTGTGGCTGGTGTCGACCTGGCCGGAGTGCACATCTACGGAAGTGCCGCGGATACAACGAGCCTGGCGTTCCGATCGTCTTCTGTTGGCCACATCGATTCGTGGAAATCCCCCGTGTTCCTTGAACAGGGCGACGACGATCGCAACGTGGACTTTTCGCAGATGGTCGGCCTGGTCAGTCTCTTGCGCGCGCACGGGGTGTACTTCGAATTGACGGTCACGCCGGACGATGTCCATGAGTCGCTGGTGCACAGTCGATGGATCGACATCTTCAGCCGAAGCAGCGAGTTCCTGCACCGCTTCGTGTGGGAGAAGCAGACGCCACCCACGTCCGCCGCTGCCGGCGGAGGCAGGTAGTTCGCCGAAAGGAATACGTCACTGACGGGCCGAACGGGGGAATCCCGATTACTGGAGGGAATCCCCCGCCTTGGTTTCTGCTTGGGACAGACCGGTCCCGACGCTGATTTGCCCTCACCCGCCGTCCCCGATACACTTCAGGAATGCGTCGCCACTGGTCGCTGCGTCTGCTGGGCACCTTGAGTGCGGTCTGGTTCATCCTCGTCGGGATCGAGCCAGCCACGTTCGGCGCATGTCCTGCACACACGACAGCGTCCCCGAGCGCCGCCCATAGCGGTCACTCGATGCACATGGCGGCCGGCACCGCCGTCAGTCACCACGCACGGTCAGCCGGCAAGACGAGTCAGTCGTCCGATGAACACGGCCCGCATCAATGCACCTGCCCTGGGAGCTGCTGCGGACCCACGCTGATCTCGGCACCTTCGGCACAGCCGCCCTACACAACCACCTCGACATTCGCTGCCAAGCAGCAGGCCGTCGAGCGCGTGTACCGCGCCGCATGGACGGATTTCGTACTTCCGTTCGCCACCGCTCCGCCCCAGGGCTCACTGGCCTGATGCACCTCCGGATCGCCGCGCGCCACAGGCGCTGGCGGCACCGGACTCACACAATTCATCGGCGCACGCCGTCACTCATGGCTCATTGGGCGCATTCCCGCCCAACTGCCGTCTGACGACGTCGCGACCATACCGCCGCCACGTGACTCTGCACGGGCCGCGGTATGTCCGATGCCACCAGTGACGCACCGCGAGCGAACAAGCAATGTCCCGATCTTTTTCCGGAGCCGCGAGAGCCGTTTTTCTCGCTTCGCTTCTGTCCCTTGCAAACATCCCACTGTCAGCGCAGGACACGACTACTGCACGTCGAGACAGCGTGCGCAAACTCGGCGGCGTGAAGGTCACAGCCGAGCGGGTCGAGAAGCCGATCACTCCGCTCATCCTCAACACGCTGCCCGCTACCGCGAGTATCACCGCGCGAAAGGTCGAAGAAACAGTCAACATCGTGGATGCCGAAGACGCCGTGAAGTACCTGCCGAGCGTTTATCTGCGGAAACGGAACAGCGGCGATACACAGGCAGTGATGGGCACCCGAGTTTGGGGTGTGAGCTCCAGCGCCCGTAGCCTTGTATTCGCCGACGGCGTGCCGTTGACGGCCCTCATCGCCAACAACAACAACATTGGCGGTCCGCGTTGGGGTCTCGTCGCTCCTGAACAGATCGAGCGCATCGACATGATGTACGGTCCTTTCTCCGCCGCCTACGCCGGCAATTCCATGGGCGCCGTCATGGAGATCACGACGCGCATGCCGGAGAAGTTGACCGCGTCGCTCAACCAGACGCAGGCCTACCAGTCGTTCGACCTCTACGGCACGAGCACGACCTACGGCACCGCGCAGACGGCCGCCGTGGCTGGTGACCGCTTCGGCAAGTTCTCGTTCTGGACGAGTCTCAACTATCAGAATAGCCACAGCCAGCCACTGAGTTACGTCACCAGTGCCACCTTTCCGGGCGGAACTACCGGCGGCTTTCCGGCCCAGAACAAACTCGGCGCCAACGCGAACGTCCTTGGTGCCAGCGGCCTGCTGCACACGGAAATGACCAACGCCACCGTCAAGGCCGCCTACGACATCACCCCCACCGTGCGCGCAGCCTATTCGTTTGGCGCGTGGAAGAACGACGCCAATTCGAGTGTGGATCCGTTCGTGACGGCTTCCGGGCAACCGACGTACGCGGGGCAGGCGGGCTTTGCAAGCGGATACTACGGATTGCTCGAGCAACATTCCGCGCACAGCCTATCCCTTCGTAGCGACATGCGGAGCAACTGGGACTTTGAAGCGGTGGCCACACGCTATCGCTTCGATACCGATCAACAGCGCACTCCCATCGTGGCGTCGGCGACGGGAACGACGTTCGGTGCCTCAGGCCGGGTCGCAGCGCTCGACGGCACTGGCTGGACGACCTATGACGTGAAGGGTGTGTGGCACGCGGGCGGCTTCTCGGCCACCCACGCCGTGAGCTTCGGCGCGCACTACGACCAATACACGTTGAACAATCCCACGTACAACACGCCGGATTGGACCACGGGCGCCACACTTTCGAGCGTTGCATCCGAAGGGGATGGAAAGACACGTACGCAGGCGCTGTGGATCCAGGACGCATGGAACCTGGCATCAGGGCTCAAACTCACGCTCGGCGGGCGGTATGAGGACTGGCGTGCGTTCGACGGCTTCAACGCGAACGGAACCACGAAGGTCACACAGGCAACGGTGACGGACACCAGGTTCTCGCCGAAGGTGTCGGTGGCGTGGACCGGAACGCCGGACTGGACCGTCACTGCATCACTTGGCAAGGCGTATCGCTTCGCCACGGCGTCGGAGCTGTACCAGCTCGTCACCACAGGCACCACCTTCACGTCGCCGAACCCGGACCTCAAGCCGGATGACGTCCTGGCCACCGAACTTCGGGCCGAACGGCGTTTCGAACACGGGCAGGCGCAAATTGCCCTGTTTCAGGACGACGTGCACGATGCAATCATCGCCCAATTCCTGCCGCTGGTCCCCAACTCCCCGACGTTGTATTCGTACTCGTCAAACGTGGATCACGTGCGAGCACGCGGCGTTGAGTTGTCCGGCGGCGGCAACGACCTGTTGATGAACGGTCTGGACCTGTCAGGCAGCGTCACGTATCTCGATGCGAAGACACTCGCTCTGTCCGGTGCCGCGAGCGCGACAGCTCCCGCAGGTGCCGCTGTCGGCAAGCGGTTGCCGAACATTCCCGACTGGCGTGCCAGCTTCGTTGCGACGTTTCGCCCCACGCAGCCATTGGCCTTCACGCTCGCGGGGCGCTACAGCGGCAATGTGTTCACCACGCTGGACAATGCCGACGTGAACCCGAACGTCTATCAAGGGTTCAGCGAGTGGTTCGTGGCCGACGCACACGCGAACTACCGCATCAATGAGCACCTCACATCGTCGGTCGGCGTCGACAATCTCCTCAACCGAAAGTACTTCTACTTCCATCCGTTCCCGCAGCGCACACTCGTCGCCAATCTCAAAGTTGGATTCTGAGAACAGCATGCTCTTTCCTCGGCAGTCGAAACGCACGCCCGCGCAGTCTCGGCGATCTACCTGCTGGTCACACACGGCGCGCCGCACCGTGCATCGTGTTTTCGCGCTGTTGCTCAGCGTCTTCGTCGTAAGTTGCTCGGCCGGCAAGGAATCAGGCTCAACGGCGATGGGTGGAATCGCGCCGGTATTTTCGGCGCGCGGACTGGGCGGCGACACGGTCTCGCTCGCCGCCCTGCGGGGGAAGGTGGTGGTGTTGAACGAATGGGCAACGTGGTGCGAGCCCTGCCGCGACGAATTGCCACAGCTACAGGCGCTGCATCTTCAGTATGCGTCGAAGGGGCTTGTGATGATCGGCGTAAGCGTGGACGCTGCGGGCAGCGGTGCGGACGTGCGCGATTTCGCGCGTGAGCACGGCATGACGTATCCCATCTGGCTTGATCCCGACAAGGAATTCGCACTCAAGTTTCTCACCATGGGTGTCCCGGTCACGTTTCTCGTGGACCGCACTGGGACCATCCGGTTCAGGAAAATCGGTGCGCTCGCCATTGGCGATACAACACTCGCGTCGGCCATCCGTGCCGCGCTTGGCTCGTAACACACGTAACACACCAGAGGTCTGTCGCTCATGAAGCCCACCGGATTGCGTACGACGTTCCTCTTGCTCGCAGTGGCCTGCACGCAGGTCGTTGCCGCACAGGAAAAGTCGGCGACCCTGGCTGTCGATGGCCGCACGAGCGCCAATCCGTCCATCGCCGCAGAGGGAAGGTTCGTGGCCGTCGCCTGGTCGGCGGCGACGGTTAGTGTGACCGACATCTATTCGGCGGTGAGCCGGGACGGTGGGGTGACGTTTTCGTCACCGGTGCGGGTGAACTCGGTGCCTGGCGAGGCTCGAGTGAACGGCGAATTGCCGCCGCGAGTCGTACTGGTTCCGCGGAAGGCGAGCGGCCCCGACATCGTGGTAGTCTGGACTGCCAAGGCCGGCACCGCGACCCGAATCCTGTCGGCGCGCTCCAAAGACGGCGGGCGCACATTCGGCACGAGCACGCCGGTGCCGGGCAGCGAAGGAGAGGGCTCGCGCGGCTGGCAGTCGGTGGCGGTGGGGCCTGCCGGGCAGGTGGATGTACTCTGGCTGGATCACCGCGACGCAATGACCGCAGGCGCGATGCATCACCAGGATTCCGCGACTGGCGCACCCAAACCGCCCACTCCAAAGGCGGATCCGACTGAACGCGCGGGTCTCTCGAAACTCTATTTTTCCACGCTGGATGGCTCGAAGGCAACGCAGATCACGCGCAGCGTCTGCTACTGTTGCAAGACGTCATTGGCGGCCTCTGGCAGCAATGTGTTTGCGGTATGGCGCCATGTGTATCCCGGCAGTCAGCGCGACATCGCGTTCGCGGTGTCGCGCGACGCGGGGCGTACTTTTTCGGACCCCGTGCGCGTGAGCGATGACCACTGGGCCATTGACGGATGCCCGGAAAATGGGCCGGCCATCGCTGTTGACGTGACCGGGCATGCGCACGTTGTCTGGCCAACACCGCCTGATGGAAAAGACGCGGCGGCGTTGGCACTGTTCTATTCCATGTCGCGCGATGGCCGATCGTTCACCCCGCGAACACAGATCCCAAGCCGCGGACCGGCCGCGCACGCGCAGGTCGTGATCGGGAAGGACGGCCTTCCGCTCGTGGCGTGGGATGAGGTAGTCGCCGGAACGCGACGCATTGCCATGGCGCGAGTGAAGACTGACGCCAAGGGGAAGGTGTCATTCATTGCCGTACCGACGTCGGATGCTCCAGGGCGATGGTATCCTGTGCTCGCGACAACCGGAGGCGGCCCGGTCGCCGCCTGGGTACAGCAAGCGCCAAGCGTCATTGGAGTGGGGGCGATCAAGTAGCATCGGTACGGTCGCGAACAGAGCCGTTGTGCTATCGCGAGGGGTCTTCAGCGCTCATTGTCTGCGGCAACGCGCACTTGGATTCTCCGGGGAAGTCATATTGGAGAAGTAGGGATTTCACCATCCGCATTTCCTCGGCATTCGCGCGCACCGTGATAAGCTGCATCGGTGTGCGCCCCTTGTAGTAGAAGCTTCCATCGGAGCGAAGATACGGCTCGATGAGTGCGCCCGCGTCGGCGGGCGACAGGCACCGGAGACGAAGCGTCTCGGTATGCTTCGCACCCAGCGAAAGGAATGGCGCTCCCACACGCGGTGCGATCACCATCTGCCAGGTGGCGATAAGCATTGCCACAAACAATGCCGCACAGACGGCGTTGATCACCCTGCCGACACGCCGCCGTTTGACTGTCGCCATTGCTGCCTCCGCGGTACGCGTGGCCGGAATGGACGACGCGGCGCTGTCGAGGTAGACACCGAGATCACGTTCGCTTTCCACGATGAGCCTCGCCGCCCGCCGACAACCGTCGCAGTGCGCGCCGTGTTCCAGCACCCGACGGTCCTGGCCGATCTCGAAGACGGACGACGTCGCTAGCAACGAAAGACATTCCTGGCAGGTCATGATGATGCCTCGTGATAGCGAGGGTGGGCCGCAAGGATGCTCCGGCGTATGGATTGACGTGCCTTGAACAGGCTCGCGCGCACCGACACGGCTTTCACACCCAGTAGTTCCGCCGCTTCTGCGGGATTGCGTCCCTGCAAGTCGCACAGGTCAAAGACCTCGCGCTGTCGCTGCGGTAGTGCGCACATCGACGCGTGAATCAGCATCATCGTCCGATCGCGGTCGACACGGCCACCCGGATCGGTGGTGTACACCTCAGTGCCGGGTTGTGCGGCTGCCGAAGCGCCGAGAATACCGCGTCGCCGTACTTTCTGACGATGTCGATGCGCGACCCGCTGCGTGATTCGATACACCCAACCCTCGAGTGTGCCGCTGCCGGCGAACGATCGGTGGCTCTGATAGACGCGAACGAACACCTCCTGCGCGATGTCCTCCGCATCGTCGCGGTCGGGCACCAACCCCGCCGCCCATCGAAACACGGTCGGCTTGAAGCGTTCCACGAACATCGTGAACGCTGCCGAGTCGCCAGCTTGCACGCGAGCGAGCAACTGCTGCCCGCTGCACGAAGGCGCCGAACCGGTCATGGGATGGATTCGAGTCGTGTCGGTCACTGCATTCACGATACCATGAGCGGGCGCACCGTTTACTCTGCCAACGAATTCGGCCCGGGACCCCTCCGGTTCAGGGAGTTGCGGTCACGCCCTCGTGATCGTGAACTTGTGGTGTCGCATTTACTTCACTCATCCCATCATGCACAGAGACCTCCTCCGCCTCGCCGCTCTTGCCTCTGTCTCGCTCGCTGCGGCCTGTGCCAGCGCAAAGCCTGCGAGCGCGCCATCGCCCGTGTACCCCCCGGTAACCGGTGCCGCGCGTCCGTTCTCTCCATTCGTCCGCGCCAACGGCTTCATCTTCCTCGCCGGCCAACTCGGCACCGACAGTACCGGCAAGCTGGCTCCGGGCGGCATTGCGGCAGAAACGCGGCAGGCCATGCAGAACATCAAGACCCTGCTCGAACGCAATGGTTCGTCAATGGACAAGGTCGTGAAGTGCATGGTGCTGCTCGCGGACATCGGCGATCGACAGGCGATGAGCGATGTCTACGCCACCTTCTTCGCGCCGGACAAGCGGCCTGCCCGCACGGCGGCCGGAGTCAGCGGACTGGCCGTCAACGGGAAGGTCGAGATCGAGTGCCAAGCGGTGGAGTAGGAACGGGGGCGCCGGCTGCCGCCGGCGTGGGTGGAGGCACCGGATCGTACTCCTTGGCGGGAATCCTGAACCGCTTGGCAATCTCCGGGTCGCCGTCATCTCCGAGGGCGCGTTGTGCAACGTATTCCCCAACCACCGGTCCGAACTTGAACCCCTCGGCATTGCCCCCGCCGGCAATCCACACGTTGGACATTCGGGGGTGCCGATCAATGATGAAGTCGCGGGTGGACGTCAGCTCGTAGTGGCACGAATGGGTCTGGCTGATGGGCGCATTCGCGAGCAGCGGAAAATGTTGCTCGAGCACACGACGAGGCCCAGCAATGCGCTCGGCATTGCACCAGCGGTCGCTGAGATCCGGATCGAGTTGCTCGGGTGGCGTCGGTGGTTGTGCGGGCCGCGGCGTCCCGGGCGGGGGAGGAACGGTTCCCGGGGCAGGACGCGGCCGTGCACTGCCGCGCACCCGAAAGCCGCGATTGTCGATTGGTAGTGCCGCCCATCCCGTAACCCCGGGGAAGTTCCAGCTCGGGAGGTTGGGATACGTGAACCGTTCATCGCTCGCCGGCGTGGCGAAATAGCAGACGTAGCCCAGGGGCGTACGCGTTCTGTTATTGAGGACATCGGGGAACATCTTGCCCAGCCACGGGCCAAGTGCAAAGACGAACGTGTCGGCGCGCAGGGTGTGGCCGGTGTCGAGCGCGATTTCTTCGAGCTTTCCATTCACGACCTTCGACGGGCGCGCACGGCCGATCCGGATCTTGCCGCCGAGTGCTTCGAAGGCGGCGGCCACCGTTTGTGTCGCGCGCCGAGCGCGAATGACGCCGGCGTCAGGTTCGCTGAGGACGACCGTGATGCCGTCCACATTGATGACGGGCCAGCGATAGCGCACCTCATCCGGCGACAGCACCTCATGCGGAACCTTGTGCTTGTCCCACCATTCTTTCGTCTTGACGGTGAAGGGCTCGGGCTCTTCGCGCATGATGAGGTCGCCCGTGGTGTGCCAGAGCCCCTGCCTGATGTCGGCGCTCCATTCAGCGTCGAACGCCTTCCAACGATTCAAGCCTTCGCGCGCCCACTGGACCCAGAGTTCACCGGCATCGCGATCCCCGTACGAAGAGCGGATCCCGCGCGTCTCGTCGCCGGAGGTCGCGCGCGCGTTGCCCGGGCCATAGGCGTCCACGAGCGTTACCGAGGCACCCATCTTCCGCAGGTGAAGTGCGGTCCATCCACCCCATACTCCCGCGCCGATCACCACAACGTTCGACGATGACCCGCCAATCAGCGGCAGGCGCCGTTTGTGCTGCAATCCCGGAACGGCGGCTTCGGCCGGCGTGCAACCACCCAGCAGGAGCAAACCCGCGCCCGCACCGGCCGCCTTGAGAAAATCACGACGCGGCAGAGTGCTCGCGGTGTCGGTTGACGCGAGATCGGTAGGGGGCTTCGGTGGACTCGCCATCGCTGTTTGTCGCTCCGAACGTGGAGGAATTGCAGACAGAGCTGCGGTCACTGCTGACGAAGGTATCCTGGCCCAACCACAGCCGTGGAATATTGAGCGCGCGGCGAGACCGCGTCAAACGAGCCCGGCTCGGGCGCGCTCGTGCAGGGAATCGCGCAACGGCTCGCGGCGCGTATTATTGTCGCGGTATGGAAGTTGGTTTGATGTTGCCGCACGTCGCCCACATGCCACTGGAACTGTGCGAACCTTACGACTAACGAACAAGAGGCTGCGGGTCATCCTCCTTGCCACGCTCGCATCGTGCGGGCGCGAAGCGCGCGAGGCGGATCCATATGCCGCACGAATGGCAACGGTACAGGCACCCTATGTACGGCACGCCAACACCGTGGCAGCGACAGCCATTGTCGATAGCGTGGCCGACCCTCAGTTCACCAAGGTACAGGCACAATCCGGGGCTGAGGTGTACGGCAAGGTGTGCGCGCGTTGTCACGCGATGACGCAATGGAGCGGAGGGACATTCTCGGCAGGATGGCAGGACCGCCGGCTATCGAGCTTCTACGATCTCGTATCCACGACCATGCCACAGGATGCACCGGGGACGCTGACACCGGACCAGTATGTGAACGTCACGGCGTATGTCCTCGAGCTTGCGGGTTTCCCGAGCGGCCCGGTTGCATTGCGTGGCGACACTTCCATGTTGCGCCACGCCCGGCTTGCCATCAAGACGAAACCCGCCTCATGAACATCTCACTCGCCACCGTGTCCGTTGTACTCGTGCTGAGTACCACGGCGGCCGCACAGTCGTCGGCCACCATGCCGCCGACCAACGACGCACCAAACCCGTATCGCACCGTCGAGGGGTGGGCGAAGATGCCGGACAGTCGCCCGTGGGGTTCCACGAGCGCCGTGGACATCGACCGCGACGGTACCAGTGTCTGGGTTGCGGAGCGGTGCGGGACGAACACGTGTCAGGGTTCGACACTGCCCTCGATATTGAAGTTCGACGCATCGGGTACGCTCGTGCGCGCGTTCGGTGCGGGCATGATCGTGTCACCGCACGGCATTACGGTGGATCACGACGGCAACGTGTGGGTGGTTGACTGCACCTGTACGCGCCCCGCCGCCGGTACGACGGTGACGCCGCTCGCATCGACACAGGGTCATCAGATCTTCAAGTTCAGTCCCGAGGGCAAGCTCCTCATGACGCTCGGTAAAGCGGGGGGCGGTCGCGACTCGGCGTTCTTTTGGCAGCCCAACGACGTGCTCATCGCGCCAAACGGCGACATCTTCGTTGCCGAGGGACATTCGTCCACCGCTGGATCCACCGCGCGTGTTTTCAAGTTCAAGCCCGACGGAACGCTCATCAAGACGTGGGGTTCACTCGGAAGCGGCCCGGACAACTTCAACCAACCGCATACGCTCGCCATGGATTCGCGCGGGCGATTGTTCGTCGGTGACCGCGGCAACGATCGCATCGTGATCTTCGATCAGGACGGAAAGCGTCTCGACACCTGGTATCAGTTCAGCCGCCCAAGCGGCATACACATCGACGCAAATGACCGGATCTATGTGACGGACTCCGAGTCCGGCTCCGTGTCGCCACCGCACAAGGAGTGGAAGCGCGGCATTCGCATCGGCAGTGCGAGGGACGGATCGATCAGTGCCTTTATTCCGGACCCCGCGCAGAATCCGCCGAGCACGAGCGCGGCCGAAGGGATTGCAGTAGACGCACGCGGGATCATCTACGGTGCCGAAGTCGGGCCAAAAGCGCTCAAGCGCTACGAGAAGCTTCCCTGATCGTTCGCGAGTGTGTGCGTACGAACACCGATGAGAAAGAAAAGAAACGGCCGGATCAAGCTTGCTTGATCCGGCCGCCATCTCATGAGTACGTCGGCCTACTTCGGCAATTTGACGGCCACGAGCGTCGCTGCGGTTGACGCTCCGGTAGCGAACACGATGTACTGCTTGCCTTGGTGCAGGAACGTCATTGGGACAGCGGATGTTCGCGCGGGAATTGTGAGCGAACCAACCTGCTTGCCGGTGGACTTGTCCAGTGCGTAAAGCTGGGGTGGTCCCGGAGGGCCACCGCTGCGCCCCGTTCCGTAGATCACCAGCGATTTGGTCGTGATCACCTGGGGCTGGCCGCGTCCACCTGTGGACATCGGTAGTTTCACTCCCGCAAACAAGGGGTCGTTCGTCGTCACCGGCAGAAGCTTTCCGCCGTTTGGAGTCCACCAGGTCTTGTCGCCGGTGTTGAGGTTGTATGCGGTGACGCCACCCAACTCCTTGGGCTTGAGGATGGAAACGCCGCCGATCGTGGTGCCGTTTGCCCGAGCCGCGAAATCGCCGCCGCGGCCGCCCTCTTTCGGCGGCTGATAGCCCGGTGGCGCAGGCAATGCGCCGAGCAGGCCGCAACTGTCATGCGGCGAGCTGTAACGGAATTCGGAGCAGGGATCCTTCTTGAGTTGCATCGTGCTCAGGCCGCTCTGCGACGCCACGTACAGCATGCCCGTCTCCGGATCAACTGCCGCGCCACCGTCAATATTCACGCCGCCACTCGCGCCCGGAGCATACCACGAACATGTGAGTCCGCGCGGCCCCGATCCATCGGCGACTTCCGCGGGGATATAATACGGCCCCATGCGGCAGCGCTTCGCGAGCTTGAGCGCGGAGTCCTTGATGGCCGGCGTGTAGTCGATGAGGTCGGATTCGACGAGCCCTTGTTGCGAATACGGAGCGGGCCTGGACGGAACAGGCTGCGTGTGTGAGGTTTGCTCGCCCGGCACGTCGCTCTGGATCACCGGCGTCTCGGCAATGGGCCAGATAGGTTCTCCGGTCTGTCGATCAAGGACGTACACCCACCCTTGTTTGGTGGTTTGCGCAATCACCTTGCGACGAACGCCATTCACGGTCACGTCCAGCAGATTCGGGAACATCGGCGCATCGTAGTCCCAGATGTCATGATGCACCATCTGGTAATGCCATTTGCGCAGGCCCGTCTTCGCGTCGAGCGCGACGATGCTGTTGCCGAAGAGGTTGTCGCCGGGCCGATGCCCGCCGTATTCATCCATCAAGGGCATTCCGACGGGGATATAAACGAGGCCCAGATCTGGATCGGCCGAATAGCCGGCCCATGCGTCGTTCTTGCCCACCCCTTCAGTGCCGATCTTCGACCCGTTCTTCCATGTCTCGGCCCCGAACTCACCGGGTTGTGGAACGAGATTGAACTTCCAGAGCTGCTTCCCCGTGTGCACGTCGAAACCACGGATGAAGCCGGGCAGGTTGTGCGTTCGCAGCGGGAAATAGCCGTGAACGGAGGAATTGCCAACGACGATCACGTCGCCGACGAGCACCGGCGGCGAGCTCGCGGCAAGCTGCCCGAGGGCGGGATCGAGTCCCATCGTTCCGTCGGCGCCGATCTTCGTTTTCGCATCCCACTTCTCGCCGGGATGCGCTTTTCGCGCCGGTGCCGCTTCGCTGATGATCAACTCACCGGTGTCGTCCACGGCGAGTGGTACGAGTGGGAATCCCAATCCGGTCATCAAATCCACCACGCCCGCCTTCCCGAACTTCGGATCGGCTTTGCCGGTCTTCGCGTCGATCGAGACGAGGTGATAGCCGGGCGTCACGAGAATCACCCGTTCATCAGAGCCACTGGTCCAGTACGAAAGTCCTCGACCCGCGTATCGTCGCGGTGCCTTCTGCCACCGGATTCCTTCGTCCAGACCCCAGTTCCAGAGCTCCTTTCCCGTTGCGGGATCGAGTGCGAACGCCTTGCGGCGATTCGTCGCGACAGTGAACAGCCGCCCCTTTGCGTAGAGTGGCGTCGAACGGAAGTATTCATCGTCGCCATGTTCGCCCGCCTTCCATTGCCATGCCACCGTGAGCGAGTCAAAGTTGGCCGCGTTGATCTGGTCGAGCGGTGAATACCGCGTGCTCCACGCGTCGGCGCCCCAGTAGCGCCATTCGCCCGGCGCGTTACCGCGCACGAGGGATGGTGCTTGCACAGCCGTCGACGTGCGAGTGGTGGCTGCCATCATGACGCCCAGCAGCGCCGCGGCCACGACCACTGACCCCGTCACGCCTAACTTCCTTCGTGTCGCCGAACGTGCATCCATGGCTCAATCCTCTTGCGTACGAGTTTTTACGGCTTGCGTGTGGGCTTGATCGCCGGCGCGGTGGCCTTCGGTTTCGCTGCCCGTTGCGTCTTTTGCGGCATCTCGATCAGCACCGTCGCGAGCGTCGTTGAGTCGGCAACGAGTTCGCGCGTTCCAGTGGGCATGGCATTCATCTTCAGCAAGTAGGCGACGACGTCAGCGTATTCATCCGGATTCAGGCTTCCGGGATTGTTCTTCGGCATCTGCGAACTCATGAAGGCGAACAACGTGGCGACGGACTTCCCCTTCCACCATTTCTCGAATGTCGCCCCCGTGTGCGATGCCGGTGAGTGACACGACTTGCACATGCCAGCGTATGTGATGCGTCCGCGTTCAGCCTGACCCGGCGTATACACGCCAGCCAGTGTGGAACTCGTTGCGTGCGAATCCGTCCCCTGCGCCGATCCGACCGTGGCGATGGAGCACATGACCGCAACCATCATCGCGCGCGACACGCGGACCGGTGGCATCATTCGACTCCAACCTCGCGCTTCGGGCTCACCGGCGCCAGACGGCTCCCGATGGCGGACAACAGCCAGACTGCCAAAGCCGCGACGATCAGGACCATCGTGGCGCGCATTGCACCCACGGCCAGGGCCGCGTTGAAGGCGGGCACCTGGAAATGATAGCCACCCAACGTCGCGCCGCGATCGAGCATCCAGTGCCACGCGGTGTGCGCGATGAGCGCCGAGAGAATGATCGTGCCCATGCGCTCCTGCACGACCTTGCTGAAGAGGAGCGCCAATGCGGGCACCGCCAGCGCGAGCACGAACAGCTGACCGCCTTCAACGCCCACATTGAAGGCGACCAGTGAGGCAGCGAGGTGCGAGCCGCCGAACTGCATGGATTCGCGCAGCGCAAACGAGAAGGCAAAGCCATGCACGAGTCCGAAGCCGAAGGCAATCAGCCACCGTCGTTCCACCCGGCCGCCGACGATGTTTTCCAGCGCCATGTACACGATGGACACGGCCACCAGTACCTCGATGAGCGGCGGGAACCACAACGCATCGGGGGCGAAGCCAAGCGCGGACGCCGCCAGGGTGATGGAATGCGCCACCGTGAATGAAGTAATCACAACGATGAGCGGTCGGACGCGACGCACGGGGATCACGAGGCACAGCACGAACAGCAGGTGGTCGATGCCGCCGAGGATGTGCGTGAAACCGAGCTCCACGAATCGCAGGGCGGCCTGATGCCAGCGTGGGTCCAGCGCCACGCGTCCGGGATTGCCGATGTATGTGAACGCGCGTTCGGCGCCGCTGGCCGGAATGAAGCGGAGGACCGTCGTGGTGTGCAGGCCGAGATGCGCGAGTTCTGGTTTGATTTCGAAGGCGGATGTCTGCGATTGAATGGTGTACTCGAATTCGACGTCGAGCATCGCCTGTCGCCACGGCAGGTCAACCGCGGCATCCAGCGGTGGCGCGGCCAGGTGCGCGACGGCCACGTCGTAGCTGGTGAACGAGCGGTCGGATGGCAGCGAGGCGCGTACCGCCGTGAGGCGTGGTGTCTTGAGCTCGGCCCCGTTCTCGTAGAGGGCGAGATAGTCGGCAATCCAGGTAGTGGCGGCTGTCTGCAGGTGTGACTGCGCGCGTGCAACATCGAGCATGCCGCCGGCCCGGAGCGGGAAGTCCACGTCGCGCATGGCCTCCAGCGGCACGCGGAGCACCACGTGGAGCACGTGCACGTCCGGCTTCACGAAGGCGAATACGGTGACCGTGGAGGGGATTTCGTGCGAGGCGAGCGAACCGGATGGTGCGACCAGGAGCGCCATCGCGATCAGCAGCGTGAGCGCAATACGGCCGAGGAGCGGGATGGGGATGTGTCGGGCTGATTGGTGGCGCATGCACTATCTTTGGAATGCCGGGTCGCGATTGTTCCGCGAAGTTACTGCGCGCGCCCGCGCGCCGCAGCACCGCTACAGGGTCATTTGCCGCCTCGGCCGGCACGCGATCAGGCGTCCTCCCGCCGCTCTCAGCGATGGCGATCAACGCCCTGAAACTACGGAACGACCGTGGGCTCGTGATGGCGCTGCTCGCCCTCATGCTCGTACTGCTACTGTGGTACACGCGGTCGGATTTCGTCCTTTACGGTTCCGACCCGGTCCATCTCCGCCCGCGACTCCTGGCGAGAGGTGCGATGGTGACGCTCATTGCCGCCGTGATCCTGTCGCTCCGCAGGACGCAGACGCGGGCAGCGTATTCGCGCATCGTGTTCAGCGCAGCGCTCGGGATCTCCCTCTTCCTGCTGATATTGAGTGCTCTGCGACCGCCGGGCACGCCGCTGCCGATCCGAACGGCACTGGTTGCTATCTTTGCACTCTATGGGGCCACCCCGAACTCCTTCTGGAGACAGGTGGTGCCGCCGCTGTTCCTGAGTGTCGGCCTCGTCGTGCTCCGGCTCCTCTGGTCGGCGAGCAGTACGGATGGCGGCGTTGCCCTCGACATCGAGTTGCTGGCCATCATCAATCTCTGCGGCGTGATCATGGTGCGCGGCCGCCTCGCGCTCGAGGATGAGGCAGCGCTCGCCTGGTCCGCGGAACATGACGCGCGCGTCGAGGCAGACCGGAGCTTCGCGGAATTGCGGACGTTGCGCGGCATCATCCCGATCTGCGCGCATTGCAAGCAGGTCCGGACCGACATGGGCGAATGGCAGGCCGTGGAGCGGTACGTCGCCGCGAACAGCGCCGCGCAGTTCTCGCATGGCATCTGTCCATCGTGCGAGTCGGCCCACTACGGCGAGCTCCCTCTCGACACGGTCTGAACGCCTGCCTCGGCAGGCCGATGCAAGGGCGGCACATCGCACGGTCTGGACGGCGTTGCACCCACCGTCGTAGAATCTGCGGTCGAACACAGGTCCGAACTTCAATCCGCAGGAGATTCTCCATGAGGAGACGCACCATAGTTCTCGGCGGGACGGCAATCGCGCTGTTTGTTGCCCTCGGTGTTGGGCAAGCCGCACTCCAGGCCGCGGGCGAAGGGCAGACGGTCAAGGCACCCACCTTCGAGGTTGACCCCTATTGGCCCAAGCCGCTTCCCAATCACTGGGTGCTTGGATCGGCCATTGGCGTCGGCGTGGATTCGCGCGATCACGTGTTCATTATTCATCGGGGGGACTCCACCCTCAATCAACGCACGGAAGTCGGCGCAGACGCCAACCCGCCCCTCGGCGAATGTTGCCGCAGCGCGCCGCCCATTCTGGAGTTCGACGCTGCAGGCAGTCTGGTGAAGGCCTGGGGAGGTCCGGGTGAAGGGTATGAGTGGCCGTTATCCAATCATGGCATTACGGTGGACAACAAGGACAATGTATGGATCGGCGGGAATGGCCGAGGTGATTCGCACATCCTGAAGTTCACGCATGATGGCAAATTCCTCATGCAGATTGGCACGCCGAAGCAGGCGGTGGACAGCAAGGCGATGGATCATTTCGGGCAGGTGGCGAAGATCTCGTTTGATCCCGCGGCCAATGAGGCATTTATCGCCGACGGCTATGGCAACCATCGCGTCGCCGTGATCGACATGACCTCGGGCAAGATCAAGCGCATCTGGGGCGCGTATGGCAACGCACCGTCCGATTCGAACTTCGGCCGCTACAACCCGGACGTCCCTTTGATCAAGCAGTTCCGGACGCCGGTCCACTGCGCCGAACCCACGAATGACGGGCTGGTGTATGTGTGCGATCGCCCGAATGATCGCATTCAGGTTTTCAAGAAGGATGGGTCGTTCGTCAAGGAAAAACAGGTCTTCCCGCTGACGCGCGGAGACGGTTCGGTATGGGACATCGCATTCTCGAAAGACGCGAAGCAGAAATACATCTTCCTGGCCGACGGCAAGAATGAGCGCGTGTACGTGATGGATCGCGAATCACTGGAGATCATCACGCAGTTCGGTGACGGCGGGCGGCAGCCAGGCCAGTTCTTTGCCGTCCACAGCATCGCCACGGACTCCAAGGGCAACATCTTCACCACGGAAACCTACGAGGGAAAGCGCGTGCAGAAGTTCGTGTACAAGGGCATGGCGGATGTCGCCAAGAACCAGGGGGTGCTCTGGAGCAAGCGATGAGGTGCGCCACGGGCACGCCGTTCGGGTCCGGTATACTCACCGACAAACCATAGGGAGTATCCGGACAGGCACGCATGCAACGCTTCGCCGTGCCGATAATGAAGGGATGCGTCGTGCTACCCCTCTCTCAATGTCGGTCGTTTCCTCAAGGGAGCGGGTCAGCCTGTCCGAGGTACTTTCCGCCCTGTCGTGCGCGCTGGACCTGACGGAAGGCGCTACCCCTGGCCACACGATGCGCACATGCCTCATCGGTATGCGCATCGCAGACGAAGCAGGCATCGACGCGGCAGGTCGATCGGCGCTCTACTATGCCATCCTGCTCAAGGACGCGGGATGCTCGAGCAACGCGGGGCGCATGGCGTCGTTGTTCGGGAGCGACGACCAGTGGGTGAAGCCGCGCATGAAATCGGTGGATTGGCACCATCGCGTGGGCCTCGCCGTGAAGACCGCGCTCACCGTGGCACGGGGAAGGTCACTCGCCGAGCGCGTGAAACAGTTCTTCGCGGTCGCGCGCACGGAAAACATGACGCGTGACCTGATCCTCATCCGGTGCGATCGCGGTGCCGAGATCGCGCGCCAGCTTGGATTTCCGGACGACACGGCGGAAGCGATTCGCTCACTGGATGAGCATTGGTGCGGTCTCGGTTACGCACGTGGATTGAGCGGCGCCGGCATTCCGCTGTTGGCGCGCATCGCGAATCTTGCGCAGACCGTGGAGGTCTTCCACGATCGTGGTGGCCCCGCGGCGGCGCTCAAGGTTGCCCGCAAGCGCCGCGGGACCTGGTTCGATCCCGACTTGGTCAAGATTGTGCTTGGCTGGAAGCGCGACCACGATTGGTGGTCTCTCCTCACCGGCGACGTCACGGCGGCGGTGGTGGCCGCGGAACCGTCTGATCGCGTCATCAACGTAGACGACGACGGGCTCGACGCCGTGTGCCGCGCGTTCGCGGACATCATCGATGCCAAGAGCCCATTCACGTATGGGCACTCCGTCCGGGTTGCGGACGTCGCACGCGAAGTGGCGAAGCAGTGCGGACTCGACACCGCCGAGCAACGTCGCATCTACCGCGCCGGCCTTCTGCACGATATTGGCAAGCTCGGTGTGTCGAACACCATTCTCGACAAGAACGGACCGATGACATCCGAGGAGCGGGCGCTGATGGAGAATCATCCGCGCTACACTCTTGAAATTCTTGAACGCGTGTCGGCTTTCCGTCGCTTTGCCTGGACAGCATCACTGCACCACGAGAAACTCGACGGGAGCGGCTATCCCTTTGGATTGCCGGGCTCGGCGATTGATCTGGCCAGCAGAATATTGGTCGTCTCCGATATCTACGATGCATTGACGTCCGACAGGCCGTATCGAAAAGGCATGCACGAGGACCGAGCAATGTCCATCCTGGAATCAGAGCGCGGAACGAAGCTGTGTCCGGTCGCTCTCGACGCGTTGGACGCGGTGCGGCTCAACGCCACAGCCCAATTGATCGCGATGTAAACCCTCTGAGGGGTTCCGGTGTCTCATGTTGTGAACACCGTGAGGATATCGAGATGCTAAAGCCAACAACGCTTCGCCAGCTTGCCATCGGCGTTTCACTGCCGACCTTCGCCATGTCGCCTGCTGTCGCGAAGGCAACCGTTTACATGCCTTCTCAAGTTGCGGCACGCATGCTCGGCGGACGCTCTGCGGAACGTCGGGCGCCGCTCGGGGTTGAACAGGAGAGCGCGTCGAACGAACGGGGCACGCCACACGCTGCATAAGAGATGTTCGTGAGGGGAGATCCGCGGGGGGGAGATCGGTGTACGGCTTGGCTCAACCAACCTGCACCGATCCCGCGGATTCTTCACGGACACTACTCAACATGCAGGGGGCGGCACTGATTCATCAGGACGACGACGCGCATTGACGAACGCGGTGAGAACGTCGTTCTTTCGTTGATGCGTACATTCACCGTTGTTCGTAGCATCATCGCGGCACTAGCGTGCGCGCCGCTCGCCCTCGCCGCACAGTCCGCCGCGGCGCCCACCACGGTCATTGTCGTCCGCCACGCCGAGAAGGCAGCGGAACCGGCAGCCGATCCACCGCTCAACGCCGCCGGCAAGGCGCGCGCCGATGCGTTGGTCGACCTCGTGAAGGACGCCGGCATCACGGCGATCGTGAGCACGCAGTTTCAGCGAACGCGACAGACAGCGGCGCCTCTCGCTGCAAAACTAGGCATCACCACGGAGATAGCCGACGCGCGGCTGCCGCAACATCCGCGACTCGTGGCCGACAGCGTGCTCGCGAAGTACCGGGGCAAGACTGTTCTCGTCGTCGGGCACAGTAACACCGTCGCCGCCATCGTGGCGGCGCTTGGCGCACCACTACCCGCCAGCGTCTGCGACGCCGAATACGACAACGCATTTGTCGTGACCATTCCGGCAAACGGCGCGGCGACGGTCACACACCTTCACTACGGCGCTGTCTCGCCTCCTGATGCGAGCTGTCGCGCGATGAAGTAGTGCCAGCGCGCTGGCGCCTGTCGGTATGCGACCGCAAGTTGGCTTGAAATGTCCACTGTAGCACTCCTCACCGTGTTCGTTGCAGGCTTGTTCGCGGGCGCTGTGCTCGCGCTCGGTATTTCATTTGCGCTGCGAAGCAATCGAACTGATGAGCGGGAGACCGGAACCGATCGCCTTGCAGAACTGCTGGCCCCGTTGCGAACGGAACTCGAACGCTATGACCAACGTCTGAGCAGTTTCGACCGGGAGCGGGCCATGCAGTTCGGCGCGATCTCAGAGCAACTCCATATCGCGGCTGCCGCCAGCGAAGGCCTGCGAGACCAGACGCAGCAGCTTTCCTCCGCGCTACGGAGTCCGAATGTCCGCGGACGCTGGGGCGAACTCCAACTGAAGCGCGTGGTGGAGTTGGCCGGTATGGCCGAGTATTGCGATTTCGAGACACAAGTGACGGTGTCGGCCGAGAATGATGACGGAGAACTGCGCCAATCTCGGCCCGATCTGATCGTGAGGTTGCCGGGCGGGCGCTCCGTGATCGTGGATGCGAAGGCACCGTTGGCTGGATACCTGAGCGCCAGCACAGCAACGGATGAACGGGATAGGGCGCGGTACATGCGCGCTCACGCCTCGCAGCTCCGTGTGCATGTCGAGGCTCTCGGGCGCAAGGCATACTGGGAGCAGTTGGGCCACGGCAAGACGCCGGAGTTTGTCGTGCTCTTTCTGCCCGGCGAGGCCTTCTTTTCCGCGGCCCTGGAACACGACCCCCAGTTGCTCGACGACAGTGCTGCGCGTGGCGTGATCCTGGCCACACCAACAACGCTCATCGCGTTGCTGCGCGCGGTGGCGTTCGGCTGGCGCGAAGCTCGAGTCGCCGATGGGGCGCGCGAAATCAGCGTGCTTGGTGCCACGCTCTACGATCGACTGTCCACGCTTGGAATGCATTTCAGCGAGCTTGGCGTCGCCCTCGACCGCGCCGTGACGAGCTACAATCGTGCGGTCGGCTCGCTGGAATCGCGCGTCCTCGTTACGGCCCGCCGTTTCCGTGAGTTGGGAGTGGCGGGAGACCGGACTGATCTCGACCCGATGACGCCGGTTGGGTCGCGCACCCGAGGCGTGCAGGCGTCTGAGCTGTCCGCCGGGTCGTCCGAAACACCGGGATACACGAGCGTCGATTCGGAGACACGCTGATGACAGGCCGCACCGAGCATCGCTGGGCCGTCGACAGCATCCAGGAGGGGGTGGCGCGCATAGAGGAGGATGGCGAACGATTCATCTCTGTCCCGGTTGATGTGCTGCCGCCGGGCACCAAGGCGGGTCACCTGCTCCGCGTTTCAAAGCCGGCGGGATTGGCGTCAGATTCGCGTGGCTCGGGGCTTACCATCGTGGCCGACGAACGGGGCACCAACGCGGCGCGCCAACAGTCGAAGGCCGTGGTGGACGCGACCCTCGCGGAGTCCAGGAAGCGCGATCCCGGAGGGGATGTCGCCCTGTGATCTCCGCCGCGTTCGACATTTCGGCATCGCGCCCATGATCCTTTGCATGTAGACTTCTTCGTCCGCTGCAACTCGGCCCCGACCACGTCGGCGACCGACCACTCGAAGCACACACTCCAAAATATGAAGATTCGTCTTCTCCCCGCGGCGCTTGTCGTCGCGATGGCTGGCTGCGCCAACAAGCCGGAACCTGCGCCTGCGCCAGCGCCCACATCGGCAGGTCCGAACGCGACTGGGGCCGGCCGCGGTGGCCTTCCCCAGCAGGGCGGTGCGCCGCAGGGCGGCGCACAGGATTCCGCTGGTCGAGGGGGTGGTGCGCCTCCAGCCGCTGCGGCGCCTCGTCCGTACAACCGTGTGATCACAGGCGAGGCCAAGACCCGCAGCGGCTTGTTCAAGACGCACCGCGTTGGCGATCGGCTCTATTTCGAGATTCCCGCGAAGGAGCTCAACAAGGACATGCTCGTGGTGGGCCGCTATGCGCGGGCCGCAGCGGCCAATCCAAACCTCCCCGGCGGCGGGTTCGGTGAGTATGGCGGCGATCAGTTTGGCGAATCGTCACTTCGCTGGGAGCGGACGGGCAACCGCGTGCTGCTACGCGCGCCTTCGTGGGCAATCGTCGCCGACACCACGCTGCCTGTGTACAAGTCGGTCGTGGCATCCAACTACGCCCCGATCCTTGCCGCATTCAACGTCGACACCTACGGCCCGGATAGCGCGGCCGTCATCGACGTGACGCGCCTGTTTACCTCCTACATTCCAGAACTGGCGGCAATCCGCGTCGCGACGCCCCAGGCATTCGACCAGAACCGTTCGTTCATCGAGCGGGTCGTCACCTTTCCAGACAACATCGAGGTTGAAGCGACGCAAACGGCAACGCCGGCGCCAGCTGGAGGCGCAGCTGGAGGCGGCCGTGGCGGTGCGACGGGCGTGCAGTCCGTGCTCGCGCACTGGAGCATCGTTCGCCTTCCCGATCAGCCGATGATGCCCCGTCGCTTCGACGAGCGTGTCGGCTTCTTCTCCAACCGCTACGTGGATTTCGGCGCCGACAGCCGCGCCGCCCGTCGCCAGTACATCACCAAGTACCGTCTCGAATGCGCCGGCGCTCCGGACGCGAGTGGCCTCTGCACACCAAAGAAGCCCATCATCTACTACGTCGATCCCAACACCCCCGAGCAGTGGAAGCCCTGGGTGCGTCGTGCGATCAACGATTGGAAGCCCGCCTTCGAGGCCGCCGGTTTCAAGGACGGCATCGTCGCCATGGACGCGCCGGCCAACGATCCCGACTGGTCGCCGGAGGACATCCGTCACACCGTCATCCGCTGGTTGCCGAGTACCACGGAGAATGCCGTTGGTCCGCACGTGAGCGATCCGCGCACGGGTGAAATCCTCAATGGATCCGCGCGCATCTTCCAGAATGTCCTCCAACTGAATCGCGACTGGTATTTCACGCAGGCCGCACAGGTGGATCCGCGCGCCCGCACGTTCCCGTTCCCCGACTCACTCACGGGGCGCCTGCTGGAGTTCGTGATCGCACACGAGATCGGCCATACCATCGGCCTTCAGCACGACCAGATCGGCAGCTCCACCTACCCCGCCGACAGCGTGCGCAGTGCAAGCTGGGTCCACAAGATGGGTCATTCGCCATCCATCATGGACTATTCGCGCTACAACTACGTGGCGCAGCCGGAGGACAAGCTCGCCCTCGAAGACATCATTCCGCGTATCGGACCGTATGACAAGTGGGCGATCGGCTGGGGCTATCGTCCCATTCCGGGCGCCACGTCCTCCGATGCCGAGCGCGCGACGCTGGAGACGTGGACGCGCGTGCAGGACACGGTGCCGTGGTATCGCTTCTCAGCCAACAACGACTTCGGCGGCTTCGGCACGCAGAGCGAAGCCGTGGGTGACGCCGATCCAGTCAAATCCACCGCACTCGGCTTCAAGAATCTGCAGCGTGTCATCGGCTATGTGGCCAGTGCAGCAACGCGGCAGGGTGAAGACAACAGCGACCTGAAGGACGTCTATGATCGCACGGTGGGCCAGTGGGCTACCGAAGCGGGCCACGTCACCACGATCATTGGCGGCGGAACGGTCTGGTACAAGTCCGGCAGCCAGACAGGACCGGTCTATGCCGCCATACCAAAGGCGCGGCAGGCCGACGCTGTGAAGTTCCTGAACGATCAGGTCTTCAAGACCCCCACGTGGCTGATCAAGCCGGATATTGCCTCGCGGATCGAAGCAGGCGGCATGATCAACCGCATCAACAACGCGCAGGCTCGCGTGCTCACTGCGGTACTGAACGACGGACGCCTGAATCGCCTGCTGGAAGGCGAAGCGCTGGCTGCCAACAAGTCGAGCGTATACACGCTGTCCGGACTGCTCGATGACCTGCGTCGTGGCATCTGGTCCGAGATCTACGCCGGCCAGTCGATCGACGCGTTCCGTCGCGAGCTGCAGAGCGACTACATCACGCAGATCGAGCGCAAGCTGAATCCGCCGCCGGTGAACCCGGCGCTGGCCGCGCAGGCAGCGCAATTCGGGATCACGCTCGTCACGCTCAGTGATGACGCGAAGTCGCAGTTGCGTGGAACGCTCGTCACACTGCGCAGCGACCTTCGTAGCGCGTCAGGCAAGGGTGATCGTGGCACGCAGTTGCACGTTGCCGGTGCGATCAAGCGGATCGACGAGATTCTCGACCCGAAGAAGTAGGCTCCCAACAGGTTAGGGTCGAAGGGCGGAAGCGCACTGGCGCTTCCGCCTTTCGTGTTTCTTTCCTGCGCGCCCGTAGCCGGGTCATATCTTGCATCCTGATCGCTTCCCGTCTCAAGGATCCGGTCATGCATCGCGCATATCGATTCGGTGGCATCGGTGGATTCGTGGTGTCGCTCGTCCTGGCGGCATTCAACAGCGCCACGGCGCAGCAACCGACCGACACGCTGTGCTTTTCCCCACAGCCGTTCCCGAAGTGCCATCGGTTCGTGTTCTTCGACGCGCAGTTGATGGCTGGTTTGTATCGCGCTCCCCATACCCTCGTTTCGCGAGGAACTACGCCAGGAAACGGACAGGTCAAGCGCGAGGTGGAGGACCTGGGACACTACGGAGCCGGGATCATCGGCTTCATGTCAAATCGCGAGGATGCTCACGCGGTCGGTGCGTCCCTCGAGTTTGGGTATGCCAACGCGGAACATCCACGGATCTCTGCCAAGGTGCACCGCCGGACCTGGCTCGCGAACGCCAGCTCCATCGACGTGTCTGTCGGCGCCCTGGCCGCGGAGATCCCGGTATTGGACGAAGGTCCGCCGACGTATTGCCTTGGATGCCTCGCGCGCGGATGGTCGTACGGCCTCACGGGCGACGTCGCAGTGGCCGAGCGGCATGGAGTCGGCCTCGTCGCGGGCGCAGACATCATTGCAGGCAATGACCGCACGAGCGTCGGTCTGCACGCTGGCGCACGAACGGAGTCCTGGACGGCGGTGGCCGCGACCGCGCTCGCCGGCCTGCTCGGGCTCGCCGCATATGCGCTCGTCGCCCATTCACTCGACTAGCCGCGTTCCGTCGAGCGCTGGGGGCACCACGACTACATGGCGCGGCACTCCGGCGCCGTCGAGCGTCGGTCACTCGGGCCCGAAAGATTCGTCGTGCCTCGCTCAACCGAGACGGTATATCTCGACCCCGGCGTGCCCGCGGAACGGAGCGTGATCGTGCCATTCTGGTCCGTGCGATACCAGGGAATACCGTGGCGCTGGTACATGGCCTTGGCCTGATCGTGCATGTGGCCATAGTCATTCACCGCGCCCAGTGACACCACGAGCAGCGATGGCTTGAGGAGATCGAGATACTGGTCCGTCACCCCATTGCAACTACCGTGATGGTCGGCCTTCAGGACGTCCACCTGCATTCCCGGACGCATCTGATATCCCCCGCTCGACCTGAACCAGTCAATGGCCTCATGCTCGGCGTCGCCCGCCATCCACATGGTGAAGGAGGCTGAATCGGGGCCCACGAGCTTCACGGCAGGCGAATGATTGTTCGGGGCCTGGGCGCCGGCCTCGGGACGCATGATCTCGATCTTTGCGCCGCCCTTGAGCGTCAGCGTGCACACTGGAGTGCCGTTGGCGCACGGGTCGTCGGTGTCGCGATAGGTCAGCGTCCCCGCGTGCACGCGCGCCGCGATGGAGTCACGAAGCTTGCCGAGCGTCACGTTCGGCGACGGGTCCTGGTTTTCCCAAAAGTAGCGTACAGTGATGCGCCGCTTGCTGACGAATAGTTCGCGCAGCCCCTGATAGTGATCCGCGTGAGCATGTGTGAGGATCACGGCGTCGATTGTCCCGTTGTTCAGGCCAAGCGCGTCGAGGTGATGGCCGAGGGCAGCGGGGGTGGGCCCGCCGTCGACAAGAACGGTGGAACCGCCATTCTGGATAAGTACCGCGTCACCCTGGCCCACGTCGAGCAATCGCACGACCACTTCCTTCGGCGCGGCGGCAGGTGTACCCGGAGTCGGGCTCGGTTGCCCGGATGCCGCCGGTGCCAGGCTCGCTCCGGTATCGGCGCTCACACCACCAGTGGCGGGATGTACGAGCGGGCTACCCGACGGCGCATGTGTCCACGCGAGTGAATCGACCGTGACGCCGTTGGAATCACGCAGCACGAGCCAGTCATTCCCGTTGCCGAGGGTGATACCCGCATATGCGAGGTCGATGTGAACGCCACCGTTGGTAGCGGAATCGCCATTGTGGCCGAGCATGACGGTCTGCTTTGCCGGTACCACAAGCGACTGGGCGATGACGAAACCAGCGTCGTGGCCGGACGCCAGCGTCCAACCGCGGAGGTCCTTGCGCGTCCGCCCGGAGTTGGCAATCTCGATCCACTTTCCCTTGTCGTCGCTCACGGAGGTAGGGTCGATCATCACCCGCGACAGGGTAATCGGCGACAATGCTGCGCGCCGTCCTTCCGCATGCTGGGAATCAGCGGCGGCCACCCTGCCGGCAGCCTGCACGTTCAGCGCGATACCAGAGGAGTCCCCCGCTTGAGGAACGCGCACGTCGCTGCGGGTGCAGGCGACGGTCAACAGCAATACCAGAAACCGCAACGGTGGATGCACGAGGGAACGGTGGCGTGGGGCCTGCGTGCCAGCAAGGGCCCGCAGAGCGTAAGCGTCATGAAATCCCCGCTCGTCAGGAGCTTTGGCCGCCAGTGGGGAGCGACGGCGGCAGAAAATAGTATCGCGACAAGCCTGGTGCGCCTACATTGGCTGTCCAATCCAATCGGCATCGGCCGCAGGTACACCATGCAATCACGTCGCACGTTCGTGAACTCGCTCCTCGGCGCCGGCATCACCGCGCCCATCATGCGCGGTGACGCATTCCGGCGACTTCTCCGGGCCGAGGAAGCCAGTGGAGCGCTGGCGTCCGTCACGGCAGCAGACGACGAGAGTTATTGGAACGAGATTCAGCGCGCGTTCGATCTCGATCGCACGATGGTCAACCTGAACAACGGTGGGTGTAGCCCGGCCCCCACCCACGTGCTGGATCAGATGATCCGGGATCTCAAGTTCACGAACGAGCTGCCCACGGAACACATGTGGCGCGTTCTTGAGCCGCGGATCGAGTCGGTGCGGCGTGACCTGGCGAAGGAGTTCGGTTGTGATCCCGATGAAATGGCGATCACGCGAAACGCCAGCGAAGCCAACATGACGATGATCAATGGCATCGACCTCAAGGCAGGTGACGAGGCGATCATGACCACGCAGAACTATCCACGCATGCAGAACGCGTGGAATCAGCGCCAGCGGCGCGACGGCGTCGTGCTCAAGCGCGTGAAGATCGAGACGCCGGTGAAGAGCACGGCGTCGTATGTCGGTCAGATTGCCGCGGCCATCACACCGCGAACGCGCGTGATCGAAGTGATGCACATCAGCTATCAGACAGGGTACATCGCACCCGTGCGCGAGATCGTCGACCTGGCGAAGCCGAAAGGCATTCAGGTCTTCGTGGACGGGGCGCACGCGTTCGCGCACTTCCCGTTCACGCGCGACGAACTTGGTGTGGACTACTACGGCACCAGCCTGCACAAATGGCTACATGCGCCCATTGGCACCGGCTTCCTGTACGTGAGGAAGGAGAAGATCAAGTCCGTGTGGCCGATGATGGCTGGCGGAGTGGATCAGGAAGGGGACATTCGCAAGTACGAGGAAATCGGCACGCACCCGGCCGCCAATCACAACGCAATATCAGTCGCGATGGCGTTTCATCGGGGTATCGGCATCGATCGAAAAATTGCACGACTGCGCTACCTGCGGGATCGCTGGGCGAAGCAAGTCCTCGCCGCGAGCGACCGCGCGCACATGATCACCGAGATCGGCCAAACCAAGTCCGGCGCGATCGGTGTGTTCGGCATCGACGGCATGGATATGGGCAAGCTCGGTGGCTGGCTTCTGTCACAGCACCGCATCGTCACCACGCCCATGGTGACCGACGAGTTCAAAGGCATGCGGATCACACCGAACGTGTACACGACCGTCGACGAAGTAGACCTCTTCGCGGATCGGGTGATCAAGGCGATCAAGCAAGGCGCGGCATAGGGCAGAAAAGGACTGGGCGCCATGCGCCCAGCCCTTCTCGATGCTCAGTTGTCGTCCGGAACCCGAACGGCTCCCAGCTTTGTCGTTCGCTTTTCACTCTTCTTGGGCGGTACGCTCCAATCGTGTTTCACGCCTTTCGCGCGCGGCTTCGGCTTGCCGCCGCTTCGCGTGCTGGAGCTCTTCCGCTTGCCGGACTTTCCGCCTTTCACGACCGGTTACTTCTTCACGACAGACATCGCCGCTTCGACGACCTTCTCGGCGGTGATGCCGTATTCCTCGTAGATCTTCTCGAACGGCGCACTCGCGCCGAACTTGTCGATCCCGATGATCACTCCGCTGGTGCCAACCCACCGATACCAGCTCATCGCACTCCCCGCTTCGATTGCCACGCGCGGGACGCCATCCGGCAGCACCGAGGCCTGGTATTCCGCCGATTGCAGCGCGAAGAGTTCCATGCTCGCCATGCTGACGATGCGAGCTTTCACGCCGCTCGCGGCAAGCTTCTCCCGAGCGGTCACGATCAGCGAAACCTCCGAACCGCTGGAGAGGAGTACCACATCGGGCGCTCCGCCCTCGGCGTCCGCGAGCACGTAGCCACCCTTTGCCACGCCAGATGCCGCCGAGAACCTGGTCCGGTCGATGAAGGGAAGCTTTTGGCGCGTGAGGACCAGCGCCACCGGTCCGTGCGCGTGTTGCACGGCGACCTTCCACGCCTCAGCTGTTTCGTTCGAATCAGCGGGCCTGAGCACTGTCAATCCCGGAATGACGCGGAGCGCGGAGAGTTGTTCAATGGGCTGATGCGTGGGGCCGTCTTCGCCGAGTCCGATTGAATCGTGGGTGTAAATGAGGATCACCCGCTGCTTCATCAACGACGCCAGCCGAATAGGTGGCCGCATGTAGTCGGAAAAGATCAGGAACGTGCCACCAAAGGGGATGACCCCTCTGTGCAACGCCACGCCGTTCATGATGGAGCCCATGCCGTGCTCGCGAATACCGAAGTGCATGTATCGCTTGTCGTAGTCGCCGGCGGCAAAATTCTTCCAGGACTTGACCGCCGTACCGTTGGACGGCGTGAGATCCGCAGAACCACCCATGAGTTCCGGCATCACTCCAACGAGCGCATTGAGCACGGTGTTGGAAGCGGCGCGGCTGGCTACGGAACCATTCTCGGCCGTGAACACGGGAACGGCCGATTCCCAGTTGGCCGGCAGCACGCCCGCAATGCGCCGCTCGAATTCCGCGGCATCTGCGCCGAAAGCGGCTGCGTACGTGTCGCGTCGCGTGTTCCATTCCGCGTGCGCCGAGGCACCGCGTGGCAGCGTCTTGCGCCACTCCGCGAGTGCGTCATCGGGAACGAAAAACGATTCGTCAGGCTTCGGCCAGTTGAGTGCCTTTTTGGTCGCAACGATTTCGTCGGCGCCGAGCGGCTCGCCGTGGGCGGAGCTCTTGTCCTGCTTGTTGGGGCTGCCGTAGCCGATGTGCGTGCGCGTCACGACCATCGTCGGGCGTTCGGTGTCGGCCTTCGCCTGTGCGATCACGGCATCAATCGCGTCCAGGTCGTTGACGTCGGCAAGATGCAGCACCTGCCAGCCATACGCCTCGAAACGCTTTGCAGTATCGTCGGTGAACGTGAGATCGGTGGCGCCGTCGATGGTGATACGGTTGTCATCGTAGAAACCGATCAGCTTGCCCAGCTTGAAGTGTCCGGCAAACGATGCCGCCTCATGGGAGATGCCTTCCATGAGATCCCCGTCACTGCAAATGAAGAATGTGTGGTGATCGACGAGTGCATGCCCATCGCGATTGAACGTGGCTGCGAGGTGCGCCTCGGCAACCGCGAAGCCGACAGAATTGCCAACACCCTGCCCAAGCGGACCCGTGGTGGTTTCGACGCCAGCGGTGTGGCCGAATTCGGGATGGCCAGGTGTCTTGCTTCCCCACTGACGGAACTGCCGAAGGTCCTCCAACTCGAGATCGTAGCCGCTGAGGTACAGGCAACTGTAGAGCAGCATCGACGCGTGTCCGCACGAGAGAACAAACCGGTCGCGATCGGGCCAGTGCGGGTCGGCAGGGTCGTGCTTCATGTGGCGCGTGAACAGCGCATATGCGAGGGGCGCGAGCGCCATCGGCGTGCCGGGATGCCCGGAGTTCGCCTTTTGAACGCCGTCCATGGAGAGGGTGCGGACGGTGTTGATGCAGAGCAGGTCGAGGGGAGTAGTTGGCATGGAGGAAAGATACGCTTTTGGGCCTTTCTGCGCGTCTGGCAGCCCGGTCCGGAATTTTGTACCAGTCTGCCCACGACAGTGAGGCGCCACGGCGGAATTGCCAGTAGTTTCCCCCCATGACCTCCAAATTCCGTAGCACCCTGTGGCGCGTCCTCGTCATGCAGCTCTTCGCCCTGGCGATGCTCTGGTTGCTTCAGTCCCGCTACACCCCCTGAGGCGGCATGCACTGGATCAACTGGGTAATCGTCGCAGTGTACCTGCTCATCGTCGTCGTTGACGGTCTGCGCCGTACTCGCGGAACCAAGGACATCGAAGGCTATTTCCTGGCAAACCGAAGCCTGCCATGGTGGGCCGTCGGCCTGTCGGTCATGGCGACACAGCTCTCCGCCGTCACCCTCATTGGCACCACGGGGCAGGGCGCCACGGACGGGCTCCGCTTCGTGCAGTTCTACTTCGGGCTGCCCATAGCCATGGTGATCCTCGGCGTGACCCTCGTGCCCTTTCTGCATGGCGCCAAGGTCTTCACCGCCTACGAATACCTCGAACGACGCTTCGACGCCCGCACCCGGTCGCTCACGAGCTTCCTCTTCCTGCTGTCCCGCGGCATGTCCTGCGGCACCATCATCGCCGCGCCCGCCGTCGTCTTCTCGGCCATTTTCGGCTGGGATATCCGCTGGTCGGTGGCGCTCATCGGCGGCCCCACCGTCGTCTATACCATGCTCGGCGGTGTCCAGGCGGTCGCATGGGCCGACGTGAAGCAAATGGTTCTCGTGGTCGCAGCACTGAGTGCCATCGTCGTGGTACTCGTGGTGAACATGCCGGTACCGATGGATGACGCCTTTCGGATCGCCGGCGCTACCGGCCGCCTCCAGGTATTCGACTTCTCCTTCGACCTCACGAAGACCTACACGTTCTGGTCAGGGATCCTGGGCGGGACGTTCCTGATGTTGTCGTATTTCGGGACTGACCAGAGTCAGGTCCAGCGCTACCTCGCCGCCAAGTCGGTGGACGAGGCCCGCAGTTCGCTGCTCATGAGCGCGTACTGGAAAATCCCGCTGCAGGCGCTGGTGCTGCTGGTGGGCGTATTGGTGTTCCTCTTCTACTTGTTTCAACCGGCGCCGCTCCTGTTCAACCCCGCGCACGAAAAGGCCGTCCGCATGGCGGAGCCTGCTGTGTATGGGGCCCTCGAAACGCGATATAACGCGGCTATTGGGCAGCGCCAGATCGCCGCGCGCGCAACCGCTGATGCCCGACGGGCAGGAGACGCGACAGGCGCCGCAGCACAGCTCGCCGTATTTCGGACGCGCGACGCAGAAGTTGGCGCGGTGCGAACCGAGGCGCTCGCCGAGGCGGGGCGCGTGACTGGTCAGTCGTCGCGAGACGTGAACTACATCATTCCGCGGTTCGTGCTCGGTCATCTGCCGCTTGGATTGGCCGGCCTGTTTCTGGCCGCGGTGCTCGGTGCGGCGCTCTCGAGCGTGGCGGCGGAACTCAATTCGTTGTCCACCGTGAGCGTCATCGACTTCTACAGACGCTGGGTGAAGCCCGAGGGCAGTGACGCGCACTTCCTGAACGTGTCGAAGATCGCCACGGGCATCTGGGGCATTTTCGCGTGCTTCGTCGCGGCCAAGGCTGCTACACTCGGCTCGCTCATCGAGGTCGTGAACCGCTTCGGTTCGTTCTTCTACGGATCAATTCTCGGTGTTTTCCTGCTGGCCATGATCGCGCGCACCAAGCCGCTCGGCGCATTCGTTGGGCTCATTGCGGGGATGGCAGCTGTCGCCGCCGTGTCCTATGGCGCGCCATCCGTGGCATTTCTGTGGTACAACGTGATTGGCGCCGCTACGGTTGTGATTGTCGGAACGGCGTTCAGTCTCGGGAAGGCCGACGTGCGTCTCTCCTAGTTTCTAGAAGAAGCCGGATGTGAACGGAAACAGCCGGATACCCAGCGCGCCGTATCCGGCCGTTTTCGTTTCCATCCGGCTGTTTCTCAGACGACGAAACCCCTGACCTTCGCGATGGCGGGTTGCGCGGAGATGACTGGTCCGGTGGTGGCGGTGCCCTGCGAACCAGGGAATCGCTCGCCGAAGTTGGCGGCCGGCGCGCCGAGGTGCCGGCATGGTCAGCGCACGTGCGAGCGCTGCGACATCGAACGCAGTTGTCGCCTGCCGAATTGCGCTCGTTGCGCGACGAGGCTGGTGTTGAGTGCGTCGAGATGGCAGCGCGGCGCGAGGGCACGTGAGGCGCGCGCGCCGAGAAGGCAGAACGGCGCGCAGAACTGTCCGACGTGCGCAAAGACGCGAGAAAGCTGCGAGATGAAGTGGAGGAGGTGTCAGCTGCCGTGAGGCGACTGTCAGCTGCCATGAGGAGACTGTCAGCTGCCATGAGGAGACTGTCAGGCGCCATGAGGACAGTGTCAGGCGCCATGAGGACAGTGTCAGGCGCCATGAGGACAGTGTCAGGCGTCATGAGGACAGTGTCAGGCGCCATGAGGACAGTGTCAGGCGCCATGAGGACACTGTCAGGCGCCATGAGGACACTGTCAGGCGCCATGAGGACGTTGCGAGATGACTTTCCGGAAAATCTTGCCGCGTTGTGCGCGACAGGCGACCATCGCCGAGCGGAGCGACGTCCGGTGAGGACGCCGCCGCCGCGTCGGCATGTCGGGTCAGCGAACCAGTGCTTCGGCCTCCGCGGCCTTGCATTTGTCGGCATGATTCGGATACGCCTGTCCGCAGTGGACACACTGTTCGCCAAACCCGGTCCGCTTCCAGACGAGATGGTAGACGGCGCGCTGCAGTTTGGCGATGCGATCCTCGAGCTCCTGCGTGGACGGACTGGCTGCCATGTATTTGTCTCCGGAATTGTTAGGGCACTTGAGAAACTCGCGAGCCAAGTTCGCACCGGGAGCCTTGCACCGCCACTCGTCGGCGGGTCGGGATCGCGTCAGGCCAGCTCGTAGAGTGCCAGCTTGACGCTCGCCACAGCCTGTGCGCCAATTGCATAGTAGATCCACCGGCCGTCTCGGCGGGTGGTCACCAGACCGGCGTCGCGCAATGTTCGGAGGTGGTGGGACACGAGCGATTGGCCGAGACCGGTGGCTTCTATCAGGTCGGCAACTGTCCGCTCGCCAGCGCTCAACAGGCTGAGGAGTGCAAGCCTTGTTTCGTCGCCGAGGGCGCGAAAGCGGAGGGCGGTGACGGCGAGAGGGGCAGGCACACGTCGAATGTATCAATTGACGTTGATACGCGCCAAGGGTCGTTCCATCGCTCAGCGGGTGCACAATGTGCAAATGGGACGTGTGGACGCGTCTCCTCAAGGGGAGATGACTGGTGAATACGGCGTGCGTCGCCATCTTCAGAGGTCATGGTCAGCCCGGATCGGCTCAAAGCCCTCTTTCACGCATATCATCAACCTCTGGTTCGCTTTCTCTCGCGCCAGTTGGGGGATCGCGATCAGGCCGAGGAGCTTGCACAGGAAACGTTCGTCCGCGCGTTGAAGCAGGACGTCATCGTGAGCGAGCGTTCGTGGCTCTTCGCCGTGGCGATGAACCTTGTGCGCGATCAAACGCGCAAGGATGCTCGTCACCGGCGCCGGCTCGAACGGATGTCGGAGGAGGCCAAGTCGGAGGCCGTTGTCCAGCCCGGTCCTACTTCAATGGAACGGAACGAAGACCGAGAGATGGCGCGACGCGCGGTGGATGCGCTGGCGGAAAGAGATCGGGATGCGTTGCTGATGCGGGAAGAGGGGCTGAGCTATGACGAAATCGCCGCCGCGCTTGATCTGTCTGTTGGTTCTGTGGGCACTACCCTCTCGCGGGCGCGTCGGCGATTGATGGAAGCGTACGAAACGTTGCACGCGAATGAAGGCGCCGAGCGGCCATGACGGCGACACGGTGGCAGGAGGAACAATGATGGCTGAATGGGATGGGGATCACCCCACGGAAGGAACGATTCACGCGTGGATCGACGGCGCACTGGACCTGGACGAGTCCACAGGTGTGGAGACGCACGTGGCCGGCTGCGCCGAGTGTGCCGCGCGCGTTGCGGAGGCGCGCGGGCTCGTCGCAGGGGCGTCACGCATAGTAGGGCTGTTGGACGAAATGCCGGTGGCGACGCTGCGTTCGGAGCCGCCAGTGCGTGCGGAATCGATGGCGACTCCTGGCGCCCCTGGATCGGTATGGCGGATGTTACGGGTCACCCCAGCGCGGGCCGCCATTGCCGCTGGCCTGATCGTCGTCGTGGGCATCACGCTCACACGCGACCGCGTCGCTGTTGAACAGACACCATCCGCAAGCGACAGCACGCATGCCGTCGTTTTCCACGAGCCGGTCGCGAGCGCGCCGGCGGCGGCGCCCGCCGGTATCGCGGAGCCTGCGCGCCCATTGACCGCGGCGACGAAGGCGGTGTCAGCGTCTGCCGGTGCCGCCGCGCCGATTGCACCAGTGCCTTCTCAGGCTCTCGTACCCGTTGGTGAACTCGCCGACGCGAAGCGTGCTGCGACAACACCTTCCCCACGGCAGGATACCGTGCTGAGTGCGGCCATAGCGCGTCGGTTGGCGGCGGATCAGCCTGCGCGTACGCTGGAACCCGTGCAGGCGACGAGCATACCGTCCGCGCCGGCCAGCGTCGGCAATATTGCGCGCATGGACACGACGTCGGCGCGGAAGGTCCTGCAAGAGCGTGCCGAGAGCCGCTTGGCGGCGCCGTCTGCGGCGGCGGCAACCGACCGGACCAGCGCAAAGGTGGCTTCGCCAGTTCCGGCCGACGTCGGCTGTTATCGGATCGACGCCCTGGAGCAACCGACGTCAGCCTGGACAGGCGTACCGTTGCCCATCGACGTGTCCCTGACGTCAACACCAGGCGCGCCTGACGCCACTGGCGCGCCGAGATATGCCATCGTGCCGACGACGGGTGGGACGCAGATTGGCGCGTGGAGCAGGGCTTCGGGCGATACCCTCTCTATCGTCCTGCAAGGTGCGTCAATCACGACTTCCGGCGCGCTCGTGGCGTCCGGAACCGCGATTTTCGGGACACTCCATGCGATGCCAGGTTCGCGGCTTCCGTCGGCCCAGTTTCGACCGGCGGCGGTTGGCGGAGTGGCCATGCGGGTGGCTGCGCATCGAATCACATGCCCTCGCTGAGCCGATTGCCTCTATCGTACGGCGCGTAACCCACGTCGCAGCCACTCCACCAACTCCGGATCGTCGGCGAGGGCATCGGCGTTCACGACGAGCCATGTACTCATCGGCTTTTCGCCACCTGGGGCAAAGGGTTCCACTCCCGGTTCGCGCAAGAGTGCGGGGTACTCCGCAGGGGTGGTCTTCACGATGAGACCATCGTCCCACACGATGACGAAAGTGGACTTTCCCGAGAGAAATCCCCGTCCGCCAAAGACATTCTTCTGACGCGTAGCGCGCTCGCCAAGCGTGAGCAGGGCGTCGGCCACGCGAACAACGAGACCTGGATCTGGGGGCATTCGTAACTGCTCCGGGCGATGGTTCAACAGCAGGGTGAATGACAAAACAAACTATCTGCGGCGAAACCCTGCTTCGATGACCCCTTCGCAGTAGCTTTCATCACTGTGACGACCTACCGCGTCTGGCCGGGCCGGCCCTATCCTCTCGGTGCAAGCTGGGACGGAGTCGGAGTGAATTTCGCGCTCTTCTCCGAACACGCGGATGCTGTCGATCTCTGTCTGTTCAACGGAGACGATGGTGCCATCGAATCAGCGACGATTCGTCTTGCAGAGCGTACCGATCAGGTATGGCACTGTTACCTGCCGGATGCAAAGCCTGGCCAATTCTATGGCTATCGCGTCCATGGGCCATATGCCCCTGAACGCGGCCAACGGTTCAATGCGTCCCGATTGCTGATTGACCCGTATACCCGCGCCATCACGGGGCCCATTCAGTGGAGCAAGCACCTGTTCGCCTTCGACACGGGCAGCGCCACGGCTGATCTACAACCAGACCTCGAGAACTCGGCCGGTGCCGTCCCGAAGTCCATCGTCATCGATCCCTCGTTCGACTGGGACGACGATGCGCCGTTGCACGTGCCGCTCAACAGGACGATCGTGTACGAGTGCCACGTGAAAGGGATGACGATGCGTCATCCCGACGTACCGCCAGAGGTGCGCGGAACGTACCTGGGCCTCTGTAGTGATCCGATGCTGGAGTACTTCCAGGCGCTTGGTGTCACCGCGCTCGAACTGCTGCCGGTCCACCAGCACGTGATCGACCGACATCTGGCCGAGCGTCAACTGGAGAACTACTGGGGCTACAACACCGTTGCCTTCTTCGCGCCAGATGTGCGCTATGCAACGCGCGGGCTCGGCGCGCAGGTGCACGAATTCAAGACGATGGTGAAGACGCTGCACTCCGCCGGCCTCGAGGTGATTCTCGACGTGGTGTACAATCACACTGGCGAAGGCAATCACATCGGGCCGACGCTCTCGCTGAAGGGCATCGACAACTCGGCATACTATCGGCTCGAGCCGCACAATCCGCGCTTGTACACGGACTTTACCGGTACCGGCAATTCGCTGAACATGCTCCACCCGCGCGCGATCCAGCTTGTGATGGATTCACTGCGATACTGGGTGGAGGACATGCACGTGGACGGCTTCCGGTTCGATCTCGCGCCGGTGCTCGCGCGCGAAATCTATGATGTGGATCGTCTGTCCGCGTTCTTCGACGTGATTCATCAGGACCCCGCGCTGGCCAGCGTGAAGCTGATCGCTGAACCGTGGGATGTGGGGCCGGGTGGCTACCAGGTCGGGAATTTCCCCGTGCGATGGACGGAATGGAACGGGAAGTATCGCGACACGGTCCGGCAGTTCTGGCGCGGCACGCCGGGCGTGATGTCCGAGATGGCAAGTCGGGTGGCGGGGTCGAGCGACATCTTCTCCGGGAGCGACCGTGGCGTTTACGCCAGCCTGAACTTCATCACGGCTCACGACGGCTTCACGTTGCACGATCTCGTGAGCTACGAGCAGAAGCACAACCTGGCGAATGGCGAAGAGAATCAGGACGGCACCAACGACAACCTGAGTCGCAACTGGGGCGTGGAGGGTGAGACGAGCGATCCCGTGATCAACGCGACGCGTGATCGCGTGAAGCGGAGCTTTCTTGCCACGCTGGCGTTTTCGCAGGGTGTGCCCATGCTCTCGCACGGTGACGAGGTGGCGCGCACACAGCGAGGCAACAACAACGGCTACGCCCAGGACAATGCGCTGTCGTGGGTGGACTGGACGCGAAACGAACAGCAAGAGGAGTTGCTCGCGTTTACGCGGAAAATCCTCGCCATTCGGCAAACGCACCCGGTCTTGCGGCGCAGGCATTTTTTCCGTGGCGTGCCGGTGAAGGGTGCGGCTCGAAAGGACGTCACCTGGCTCCGCAGCGACGGAATAGAGTTGACCGACGTAGATTGGAGGAACGGAGAGGCGCGCGTCCTTGGCATGCTCATTGACGGTGCTGCAACCGATGAAGTTGATGAACGTGGTGCAGCAGTGCTCGCCGACACCCTGCTCATTGTCATGAATGCCGGTGAGGCGCCGGTGTCCTTCACGCTTCCCGACATGGGTGACGAATCTGTCTGGGTGATCATGATTGATACCGCTCGCGAGGAGCTTCCTGTGGTGCGTGACGGCACTGTGGTTGTGGAGGCGCATGCACTGATGCTGCTCCGTCATGGCGTCGCCCATCGCACGCCGGCCGTGGATGGCGGGCATCGGGAACAGCTCACCGCCGTGGAGCAGCACACGCTATGACGCTCGATTCCGCCACGCGAGGCGCGCTTCTGGAAGGTCGCCACGGCGAACCGCATCTCGTACTGGGCCCGCACGTGGATGTCGTCAACGACATGCGCGGCATCGTTGTTCGAGTGTATCAACCGGCGGCGGCGGACTGCTTCATCGTACGGCACGGGGTGGCGACGTCAATGCGCAGCGAGGGCGCCGGATTCTTTTCGCTCTTTGTGCCGCGCGCCACGTTGCCGTTCAGCTACACCCTTCGCTTCATCGCTGACGATGGGCGCACCTGGGACCGCGGCGACCCGTATCGGCATGCGCCTTCCGTGGGCGAGATGGACCTCTATCTCTTCAACGAGGGCACGCACCGCCGGCTGTGGACGATGCTCGGAGCCCACCTGCGAACCATCGACGGCGACGAAGGTACCGCGTTCGTGCTCTGGGCGCCGAATGCCGATCGCGTGAGCGTCGTGGGCGATTGGTGCAACTGGGACGGCCGACAATTTCCCATGCGCCGACTCGGCGCGAGCGGATTGTGGGAGCTGTTCATCCCGGAGGTTGAAGCGAACGCTCTCTACAAGTTCGAGTTGCGTACGCGAGAAGGCGCACTTCGTCTCAAGACCGACCCCATGGCCTTGAAGATGGAACAGGCACCGCAGACGTCGTCCATCGTTGTGCGCGAAGACGTATACCGATGGCGTGACACCGCGTGGATGACCGCGCGCCCGACGCGCAACGCCGTTCGCGAGGCGGTGCACGTCTACGAAGTACACCTCGGCTCGTGGGTTCGGGTGCCGGACCAGGGCGACCGGTTCCTGACCTATCGCGAGATCGCGCCGAAGCTCGCGGCATACGTGAAGCGCATGGGCTTCACGCATGTCGAACTGCTGCCCGTGGCGGAGCATCCCTACTACGGCTCGTGGGGGTATCAGGTTACCGGCTACTTCGCGCCGACGTCACGATACGGCGCGCCGGATGACTTCCGTTTTCTGGTGGACACGCTGCACCAGGCAGGCATCGGCGTGTTGCTCGATTGGGTACCGGCGCATTTTCCCAAGGACGACTACGCCCTGCGCCGCTTCGACGGCACATCGCTCTACGAGCATGAAGACCCGCGACTGGGCGAACACCCCGATTGGGGAACGCTGATCTTCAACTACGGGCGCAAGGAAGTACGCAACTTCCTCGTGGCCAATGCGTTGTACTGGTTGAACGAATTCCACGTGGATGGGCTACGCGTGGATGCTGTGGCATCGATGCTCTATCTGGACTACAGCCGTGAACCGGGTGAGTGGGTGCCGAACAACTACGGCGGTCGCGAGAATCTCGAGGCCATCGAGTTTCTTCGTGAGATGAATGCCGTGGTGGCGCAGGAAGCACCGGGCTGCGTGACTATTGCCGAGGATTCAACGGCATGGCCTGGCGTGACGCGCCCCGTTGCGGAGGGAGGTCTGGGTTTCACCTTCAAGTGGAACATGGGCTGGATGCACGACACCCTCAAATACTTCGAACACGATCCGGTCTATCGCACGTTCCATCAGGACGACCTGACGTTCGCGATGCTGTATGAGAACAGCGAACACTTCATCATGCCGCTCTCGCACGATGAGATGGTGCACCTGAAGGGATCGCTGTATCACAAGATGCCCGGTGATCACTGGCAGCGACTGGCCAACCTGCGTGCGCTCATCACGTACCAGGTCACGCGGCCCGGGAAGTCACTGCTCTTCATGGGCAGTGAGTTGGCGACGCCCAGTGAGTGGGATCACGAACATTCACTCCCGTGGCATCTCGAGCAGGAACCAGCGCGCGCCGGCTTCATGGCATTCATCGCCCGTCTCGGATCGCTGTATCAGGAGGTGCCGGCACTCTGGCAACTCGATGGTGACCCATCGGGTTTCGAATGGATCGATGTGGCCGACAAGTCGAACTCCGTGCTCTCGTACATTCGGCGAGGCGTGGATGGGCATGCCATCGTCGTGTTGAACCTCACGCCCACGCCGCATGCGCGCTACCGCATCGGAGCGCCGGAATGGGGCGACTATATCCGCGTTCTCTCGTCGGACGATGTACAATGGGGAGGGAGTGGTTTCGGCGGCTCCGCGGTGGTCCATGCCGACGACACGCCGTATCATGGCAGACCATACTCTATGGAGCTCGCCCTCCCGCCGCTCTCGGCAACAGTGCTCGTGCCTGCTGGCCAGGCTCCGCAGGCGACGTAGCGGTGCGCCACATGTCCGTGTCGGAATGACAGGAGCATCGATGGCCTGCGCTCGATTTGGACAAACGGATACATGACTGAGCTAACGGAAGACGCAGAACGGCCCCTGCTGCGGCGACTCGCCGATCGCATGGGGATCATCGAGTCCTACCTCGATCAATCTGGCGGCGAGCTACGGCGCACGTCGGACCATACGCGAGAGAAACTGTTGCGCGCCATGGGGATCGACGCCAGCACCGAGCCACGCGCGGGGCGCGCCCTGCGTTCACTGCGTCGCGCCAAGCGGCAGGAGTGGATTGCACCCGTGCGTGTTGTGCGCAAGCGCAGCCGTACGATCGCGGACGTGAAGGTACGTGTACCCTCGATTCACGACACCGTGCAATGGCATCTCACGCTGAAAACGGAAGCCGGCATCGAAACGAGTTGGCACGGTACGGTTGAGGGCGGGCCCTCTCGTCGCATTACCCTTACCCTGCCGACGATCCCGACGATTGGGTATCACGAGCTGTCCATTGCGTTCGACGGTGGCGGTGAACGATTCGTCGCGCGGCAACGCCTGATCGTGGTGCCTTCGCAGTGCACACCGCCGGAAGCACGCCTCCGTGGCCGACGAGGGTTCGGCCTGACGACAAACCTCTACACACTCCGGAGCGACTCGAACTGGGGTGCGGGCGACATCGGCGACGTAAAGACGATCACCGAATGGGTGGGTCAGCGCGGCGGAGCTTTTGTGGGATTGAGTCCAGTCCATGCCATTCGGAATGCCGGGTTCGACGTGAGCCCGTATAGCCCGATCACCAGACTGTTCCGCAATCCGCTCTACATCCGAGTGCAGGATGTGCCAGAACTCGCGCATGACGAATTTGCGCTCGCACACATCGCGTCGCACGAATTCCAGCATGCGCTCGCCGAGGTTCGTGCGGCGCCCATGGTGGAATATGAGCGCATCACGACGCTTCGCGCGCCAGTGTTGGAGTCGTTGCACCGAACCTTCGTTGCCCGCGAAGTCGGCCACGGCACCGCCCGCGCGCGCTTGTACGCTGCGCACTGCGAACGGGAGGATCCCGAACTCACGCAGTTCGCCACCTATATGGCGATCTCCGAACGGGAAGGACCCGACGCCCGCTGCTGGCCGGAGGAACTGCGCGATGCGCACGGAGAACCGGTGGGTCGGATGCGTGCGCAGCTCGCGGAGCGCGTGGACTATCATCGGTGGCTCCAGTTCGAGCTGGATCGCCAGCTCGGGTCCGCAGCCTCGTGCGCCGACCAGGCAGGGCTCGCGCTCGGGTTGTACCAGGATCTCGCGGTCGGTTCCGCATCGTCGGGAAGTGATCTGTGGTCCCACCCGGACCTGTTCCTTCAGCAGGCCACCGTTGGCGCTCCGCCCGACATGTATTCGGCGGATGGACAGAACTGGGGACTCCCGGCCATCAACCCGCACGTCCTCCGGTCGAGTGGTTACGACTATTGGACGCGCCTTCTTCGCGCCGGTTTTCGACACACGGGGGCACTGCGCATCGACCATGCGCTCGGATTGTTCCGCATGTTCTGGGTACCCCTCAACGAATCGGCGAAGCAGGGCGCGTTCGTCCGCTCTTTCACCCACGAGTTGTTCGGCATCCTCGCGCTGGAAAGCGTCAGGCACAACGCCCTCGTCGTTGGTGAAGACCTCGGCACGGTACCCCCGAACGTCCCGAAGGTCATGACCAGATGGGGGGTGCTCAGCTCCAAGGTCATGGTGTTCGAGCGGGAGTTTCACACGGGGCGATTCCGCACCGCTCACGAATATCCGCGCATGGCGTTGGCCACGGTGAACACCCATGACCTGCCGCCGCTGGTCGGTTGGGCGGAAGAGCGCGACATCCAGCTACGAAGCGAAGTGGGTGACCTGTCGGATCCCGGCGTGTGCCACGGTATGCGGCGTTCCCGTCAGGACGACCTGAACGCCCTCATCTCGTCACTGGTGGAGGCAGGGTTGCTCGGACACGATGCGCATCACCGAATGTCGTCCGAGGAATTGATCACGGCGGTGCACACCTTCATTCGCCGCACACCGTCTGCCCTGGTCGGACTGTCGCTCGACGATCTGGCCCTCGAAACCACGCCCGTCAACATTCCCGGTGTGTGGCAAGATCGCTATCCCAGCTGGTCCCGCCGCATGCGCGACACTCTCGAGGTCATCTTTTCAGCGCCGCGTACGACACAATTGCTTGGACGCGAGCCGTGATCGCGACGCAGCCGAGACTCAACGAATGGCCGCTTCGGGGCTTCGTCGGTTGAACCCGGCTGCCCGCGGGGTAGAATTCCTGCACCGCTCTCACACGAAAGGGCGTTGCGCCCGCTCGAGGTCGGTATCCGGAGCGGACGCTACGTCTCGGTTGGTATACAGCTCGAGGATTTCATGACGCTCGGTTCCACGCGAAGTACAGTGGCGTATTTCTCCATGGAGATCTGCCTGGAACAGGCGATCCCGACGTACAGCGGTGGTCTCGGCGTGCTCGCCGGCGACACGCTGCGCTCAGCCGCCGACCTTGGTGTGCCGGAAGTGGCGGTGACGTTGTTGCACCGCAAGGGCTATTTCGAGCAGCACCTCGACCGCGAGGGTCAGCAGACCGAGTCGCCCGTTTCCTGGAAGCCGGAAGCAGCGTTGGAGCCGCTCGAGGAGCGTTCGACGGTGCTCATCGAGGGACGCACGGTCCACATCGCCGCGTGGAAGTACGCCGTGAAGGGCGTGCGCGGCCACGAAGTGCCTGTCTACCTGCTCGATACCAATCTGCCCGAGAACGGCGAGTTCGATCGTACCCTCACCGACTATCTCTACGGTGGCGACGAGCATTATCGCCTCTGCCAGGAGATTGTGCTGGGCATGGGCGGCACTGAAATGCTCCGCGCCCTCGGCTACGATGACGGCGTGATCTATCACCTGAACGAAGGACATTCCGCGCTGCTGACACTGCAGTTGCTGGAGACCCAGCTCGACGGGCGGCAGCACTTCGAGCTGCTGGACGCTGATCTCGATGTCGTACGTCAACGGTGCGTGTTCACCACGCACACGCCGGTGCCGGCAGGCCACGACAAGTTTCCCGTGGACATGGTGCGCAACGTCCTTGGCGACGAACGGGTAGCGCTGCTGGAAGGCGCTGGTGGCGTGCACGAAGGCATGCTGAACATGACACATCTCGCGCTGCACCTCACGCGGTTCGTGAATGGCGTCGCAATGCGCCATCGCGACGTGTCCCGAAGCATGTTCCCCGACTATCCCATCAGCTCGATCACCAACGGCGTCCACGCCACCACGTGGGCGAATCCCGCATTCAGCGCGTTGTTTGATCGGCTCATTCCGGAGTGGCGCCGCGACAATCTCTATCTCCGCTATGCAGTGAGCATTCCGTTGCAGGACATCCGGGATGCGCACGCGGCGAGCAAACTCGCGCTCCTGGCTGAGGTTGAGCGCCGGACGAAGGTACAACTCGACCCTGCGGTAATGACGATCGGTTTCGCGCGACGTGCGACCCCGTACAAGCGGGCCGACATGATCTTCAGCGACATCGAACGCCTGATGACCATCGCGAAGAACGTCGGCAAGCTGCAGATCGTGTTTGGTGGCAAGGCACACCCCCGCGACGGAGGAGGCAAGGAGCTCATTCGTCGCATCTATGCCGCTCGCGAACGACTGGGCCATCTCGTGGAGGTCGTGTACCTGGAGAACTACGAGATGGCGCTCGCCGCGAAGATGGTAGCGGGGGTGGATCTGTGGCTCAACAACCCGATGAAGCCGTTGGAAGCGTCAGGCACGAGCGGCATGAAGGCGGCAATCAATGGCGTACCGTCGTTCAGCGTGCTGGATGGCTGGTGGGTGGAGGGACATGTAGAGGGGGTAACCGGCTGGTCCATCGGGGGGCCGGACGCTGAAGGCGACCCCGGTCGTGACGCCCTTGACCTCTACCTCAAACTCGAACGCGTCATCCTCCCGCTGTACTACGGCCTGCCGTTTGCGTACGCCGAGGTGATGCGATCGGCCATCGCATTGAACGGAAGCTTCTTCAACACACAACGGATGGTTCGGCAATACGTCCACAACGCGTACTTCCCCGCCGGACTCCCCGCCGATATTCACGTCGAGGAGACGGCGCTCCTCTAGCCGCTGCAACCCGCTACGTGCCCACGGCTTCACTGCTCGTCATCCCTTGCTCGACTTCCTCCACGTAGTCGTCCGTCTTGCGAATGGCGCGCAGGACGGTGCTGCCGGCCGCAATGCCGCCGAGCAGGATGTAGATGTAGAACGTGTAGAAGCGCCACCACACCAGCGCCGCACCAAAGAGTTGCGCCGGTATCGCATCGCCGAGCGCCCCGCGAAAGGCCATTTCCACGGCGCCGCCTCCGCCCGGGGCCGGAACAACCGCGGCCCCGTACAGAAAGCCAAGCGGCCATAGCGCCAGGGGCGCGAGGCGGACAGTACTCACACTCGTGAGCACCAGCGCGGGTAGGACGGTGAGTCGGATGGCCACGTGCACGAACGACGCGGTAAAGGCGCTGATCGCGGCTCCCTTGTGGACACGCTCCACGGAGTCAATCGTCGCGCGCAGTTTGCGGAGCGCCCGCTGCACCGTACGCCAGCGGCCTGGGTGAAGGCGCAGTCGGCGCGCCCATCTGGGCGGTGGGCCATGTGTGTTCCGGCGCGACAGGAAGAGCGCGAGCGCTCCAATGCCGAGGATAATGCAGGCATACGCTCCGACAACGCCCACGAGGGTGTACAGCACCGTTCCGGCATGGCGGAACACCAGCGCCACCATGAGCACCACCGCCGCCAGCGAGAATACCTCCAGGAACAACTCGGCGTAGATGATGACGAGCGCACTGGATGACGGGAGGCCCGATTCCGCGAGGACGAAGAAGCGTGCCGGCTCGGCGCCGCTTCGGGCCGGCGTAATGGCGGCCGCAAAGTCGCCGCCAAGACAGGTCCTGAACGCCGTGCCGAGTGGGAGGCGGATGCCGGCGGCGCGCGCGCTCCAGCGGAGCTTGAGCGACCGCGCGAGGATTTCAACGGCCACCGCGAGCACCGCAAATAGATGGGCGCTCACAGGGAGGGCCAGCGAGGCCCCCTCGTGCGACCATCCCGCGATCATATAGAACGAGACACCAAGCGTCGCGGCAAACGACAAGGCCGTGAGCAGCCAGCGTTTCGGAGTCATTCAGTATGCGACGAAAACATCGCCGGAAGGTATACAGCGGAGGCTGCAGGCGCGACGTTCGCTGCGTATGGTGCTTGCGCGACGGCGGTCGTGCGCCAAGCTTGGAGAACCAGTTTGGCCGCCGCCAGTCTACCCCCTGATTTCTCGTGGAGCGCACGTGTCAGCATCGAACAAATCCAGCTCGGATCGCCGCGAGTTTCTTGCGCACGTCGCCTCCGCCGCTGTCATATTGGCCGGCACCGCGTGCGCGGCCCCGTTGTCCGCTGCGTCGGCTCAAGCGGCGCTTGGTGCGCCATCGGGGGGCAAATCGCCGTTCGATGACAGCTGGACGCAGCGGGTGAAAGCGGCAAAACACCGTGCCGTGTTCGATTCGCCCGGCGTCGAGGATGGTCTGGCGCTCGTGCACGCCACCTTCTTCGTGCAGGGCTACCACGAGGCGCTCGACACCGCCGATGGCGAGGTCGTACCAGTGGTGGTCATGCGCCATCAAGGCACGCCGATGGCCTTGGGCGACGCCCTCTGGGAGAAGTACGCGCTCGGCGAACGCGCCAAGGTGAAGGATCCGCTCACCGGGAATTTTGCGCTGCGCAACCCGTTCATTCATGTGGAGAAGGACGATCGGAAGTCCCTCATTCCGCAGGCTGCGTCATTGGAAGGCCTGAAGGCGAGCGGCGCGGTGCTGTTGGCGTGCAACAAGGCAGCGATGCGAATCGCCGGCGAGGTTGCCCAGAAGTTCGGCAAGGATGCGGAAGAGGTGCGGAACGAGTTCAGGAATGGGCTCGCCCCGGGCGTTGTGCTCCAGCCATCAGGAATCTACGCCGTCCTGAGAGCCCAGGACGTGGGGTGCGCCTTCATCAAGTCCACCTGATTGGCGAGAACCGCTCGGTCACATCGGCTTGCGCGCCACAAGCTCACGCGTGGGCGGAAAAATCCAGGGACACAAGCCCGAGCGCTCGATCGTCCAGCCGGCAACGCGCAACTCGTGTGCGTACGCACCCACGTGCGCGATGTCCAGCAACGCCACGCGGCCGCCGGGCTTCACCACACGTGCAATCTCGCGGATGGACTGCGCGCGTTCCTCGGCCGTCGGTACGTTGTGTATCGCGAGGCTCGACACCACGACGTCCACACTGGTGCTATCGAACGGCAGTTGGCGCATGTCGCCGTCGCGAACCTCCACTCGATCGGCAACGCCCTCGGCGCGCGCATTCGCGAGGGTAGCCGCTGCGCTGTTGGATTTCTGGTCCGTCTGCGACCAGAGATCGATGCCGATCGCTTGACCGCTGGGGACGCGCAGAGCGGCACCGATGAGCATGAGACCGTGGCCGCAGCCCACGTCGAGCACCGTTTCATTTCCCCGAAGCTTCAGCCGGTCAAGCAGCCGGTCGCGGGCGCGGAGCTTACCAATCCGGCTGCTCCCAACCATGAGCACCGCCGACAGCGCAAAGGAGGCGCCCGGCCAGAGCAGCGACTGGCTCACGCGCGGTGAGGCAATCCCGAGCACCGGAAAGAGGCGGAGCGCGATACCCGCTCCCAACAAAACGGCGCCAATGAGAGCCATCGTTCGTACCACGCCGGGCGCGTCGAGCCCGTAGTCAGCGCGCGTCGTAGCTGAATTGGCAGTTGATGTCATCGCGATACCCGTGACGGATGGTGCGAAACCGGTGTGAATGGCACAACTTAGGGGCAAGTCACCGAGACTGCATCTGTATCGCGCCCTCCCACTCAGCCCATGCTGCGCGAAACCCACGAGAAAATCCGGCCAGTCCTCCAGCGTCGCGATCACGGCTTTCGTTGGCGCGGGCACGAGATCTCACGAATCGAAGGGTTGAGCGACGGCGTCTTCGCGTTCGCCGTCACCCTGTTGGTCGTATCACTCGAAGCGCCAAAGCAGTTCTCCGATCTCATGCGAATGATGCATGGATTCGTGAGTTTCGGCATCTGTTTCGCGCTGTTGCTCGGCATCTGGCACGCCCAGTACATCTACTTCCGTCGGTACGCCCTCGATGACGGCACGTCATTTCTCCTCAATGCCGTGCTGCTCTTCGTCGTCGCCTTCTATGTCTATCCCCTCAAGTTTCTGTTCACCGTACTCGTCGATCGCTTCACGGGCTATGAGGAACTGAACGCGGCGGGCAAGGTAATCGTCGCCATGCGCGGTGAGGATTGGCGACCATTGATGCTCGTGTACAGTGGGGGCTTCATCGCGTTGTACGTGATCTTCGCCTTGCTGTACCTGCATGCCTACAAGCTCCGCGACGCACTCGAGCTTTCTCCCATGGAGACTTATGAAACGCGAGGCGTCGTACAGGAAAACATCCTGATGGTGTGTGTGGGGCTGGTTGCCGTGGCGCTCTCGTTGGGCCAACAGCCAGTCCTCGCCGGAATGTCGTACGCCTTGATTGGGCCTGCCCAGGCAATCCTCGGCGTCATACACGGACGGGGACGACGCCGGCTCTCCGCGCCGAATAGCGACGTGTGACGCGTTATGGTGGTAGCCCATCCGGCGACGTTACATCTTCAAGGGTGCTGCTGCCGCGCCGACACCACGGAGTCGATCGCGTCGCGAAAGCGGCGGACGAACACGGGTTCGGCGAATTGCTCGGCATGAGCGCGCAATGCATCCGCGTTCCATGACCGGCTCGTGACCGACGCCAGTGCGACAGACAACGATTCGGGTGTCTGTTCGTGAAAGAGAAGGCCAGTCTCGTTGTCGATGACAGTGTCCAGCACTCCGCCCGCACCGAAGGCGACGACCGGGCGACCCGCCGCATTTGCCTCGAGTGGGGTGAGGCCAAAGTCCTCCATGCCGGGCAGAATGAGTGCGATGCATTTCTCGAACAACGCAGTCACTTCGGCGTCGGGCAGACGACCGACGAAGCGCACGCTGGAACCCGCAGTTCTCTCCAACGACGCGCGAGCGGGGCCATCCCCGACCACCACGAGCGGCACGTTCATCGCCGAGCAGGCACGAACGGCGAGATCGATGCGTTTGTACGCGTTGAGGCGCGACACCACGAGAAAGAAATCGCCCGGAGCGCGCGCGACCGCGAATCGTCCGACATCCACGGGCGGAAAGACTACAACGCTATCCCGCCCGTAACTCAGGCGAATCCGCCGAGCGACATCGGTCGAGATGGCGATGAACTGATGCACGTCGGCTGAACTCTCCACATCCCATCGTCGCAGCCACCGCATGAGCACACGGGCAGCTTCCCGAGAAACGAGCCCGAGCTCCGAGCGACGCACATATGTATCAAAACTCCACGCCCAGCGCATGGGCGTGTAGCAATAGCAGACGTGGAGCGCGCCGTGCGGGACGCGAATGCCCTTTGCCCATGCCGAGCTGCTACTGATGATCAGGTCGTAGCCGGCAAGGTCGAAGGAACGGACGGCGGACGGATACAGGGGAAGAAATGCCTTGAAGAGCGTTCGCCAGCCAGGAAGGTGACGCATCCACGATACCCGAATATCGGCGGAGGCCAACGGTTCTCCTACGGCCTCTGCATCGAACAGTGTCGTGAAGATCGGCGCATCGGGATACATGCGGTGCAGCACCGCCACGACCCGCTCGGCACCCCCGGCTTGATTCAAGTAGTCGTGCACGATCGCGACCTTCACGCGCCCAACTCGGCGAAGGCATCGTCAATGACGGCGGTCACGCCGCGCAACATGGTGGCGCGTGTGAAACGAACGCGCACGTCGCTGGACCCCGCTTCGGACATCGCTGTCGCCTCGGCCGGGTGGTCGCGAACGAACGCGATGGCGTTCGCCAGTGCATCGGCGTCTCCCGGCGTCACGAGGAGCGCCGTCCTTCCGTCCTCGACGATCTCCAGAACTCCGCCCGCATTGCTGGCAACGAGTGGTCTCCGGGCGAGCAATGCTTCAACGAGAACCCGTCCGAACGGCTCCGGTAGTACGGAGGTGTGCACCACCACGTCGCACGATGCGATGAGCGCCGGCACATCATCTCGCGTCCCGAGCATCTGTACACGGCCGGCGAGTGGTGCTCTTGCCACCCGGGCGTGAAGCTCGGCTTCAAATGCTTCTTCACCGCTGAAGAGGGCACCACCGACAATGAGTCCGTGCACGTCCGGCAACCGGTCGAGCGCGTCGAGGAGAACACGCTGCCCCTTCCATGGATGCAGGCGACTGAAGCTGCCGACGACAAAGGCGTCGTCAGAAATGCCGAGCGCGCTCCGCACGACTGACCGAGCATCAGCGGGCAGCGAATCGAACGGCGCGGCATCAATTCCATTGTGCACCACGCGCATGAGATCTCTCCGCGCCCCCGCGGCGACAAATGCATCGGCAGTAGCGTGCGAGTTTGCAACGACACGTACCGCGCGCCAATTGGCGACTGCGACGAGAATCCGAATGTTGGAGCGGCTGAAATGAGCCGGGCTGATGATGTCGCGCAGATGCCAGATGACGGGGCGCCCTGCGATCATGCCGGCGATCACGCTCACCAGAAATGCTTTCGGCGAATTGGCATAGATGAGGTCGAACCCGCGCGCCGTTCGGGCGAGTTCGAGGGCGCTGCGCAGCGTGGTGAGTACCGCAGCCGGTCCAGGGACGCGACTCTGCTTCTTCACGCCCTTGAGCGCGGAGCCAGCGGCGAGAAGGATCACGGCGACACCCCGCGCAACCAGCGCCTGGGCGAAAAGCCCATCCTCGAACAACACCACTGCACCCCGATCACGAAAATGAGTCGCAATGTCGAGCAACGACAACTCGGCGCCACCGAGCACGGCCGCGTGATCGACAAAGAGGATGCGGCCTTCTGGGGTGGATGCGCGGCTCATTGCGCAACCTGCTCGTACACGGCGCGCACGCGGGCCGCGATCACCGGCCAGTCAAAGTTGGCTCGCGCATAGTTGACGCAATCGGCTGCCGACGGGAGTCGCCGTTCGCCCAGGAGTGCGCTGGAAATCACCTCGGCGATGTCGGCCGGATGGGTGGAATCGGCAATGAGTTGCGGCGAGAACGGGCCGATGATCTCGGTGAGGCCGCCCACCGGCGTCACGACGCATGGCGTGCCGGCCGCCAACGATTCAACCGCGATCAACCCGAATCCCTCGAGGGCGAGACTCGGAACCACGCTGAGGTCCGCAGCTCGATAGGCGAGTGGGAGCTGGTGGTCGGGAACGAATCCAACCATGCGCACCGTGTCGCTGAGCCCTCGCTCCACGATCCAGCGCTCAAGGTCGTGGGCGAGCGGACCAACTCCCGCGATGAGAATGAGCAGGTCCGGGATGCGCCGCCGGACGTCCTCGGCGGCTGCGATGAGGGAGTCCAGACCCACGCGATGTACGAGGCGCCGCACGCAGAGAACCACAGGGCGGTCGGCTGGCCAGCCCAACTCGCGTCGGCACTGACCCTGCGAACGCGCCTCGGAAAAACGCGCCATCTCGACACCGCCCGGGACGACGTGAATGCGCGACTGCGGTACATGATAGCGAGTGGCGAGGATTTCCCCGAACGCATGAGAGAGCACGATCGCCGCATCCGCGCGCCGATAGACCTGGTGTTCTATGAACTCCTTGACCGCGACAGTCGCGCGCGACGCGCCTTCAATGCGCGATTCCTCACCCCACGGCCCCTGGAAGTGAATCACGAACGGATGTGTAGTGCACTGGTCGAGCAACGGCAGGGCATGCAGCGCGAAGTGCGACACGATCAACGCATTTCGATCGTGAGCCCGCAACCATGGCAGCGCCATGCGACGCACTGCCTGCAACCGACGGAATATTGGTGCATTGACGCGGTCAAATGCGCGTGCGAGTCCCGCGGATTCGAGCGCAACGTCCGGCGTCCCTGCGACGAGGCCAAGGGACTCGAGCCCCTGCCTGTTGAATTCAGCAAGGAGGTGACCGTACACACGATTCAATCCGCCGGGCTGTTCGGTGAACCATTCCATGCCTATCTGGAGCATCTGCAAAGTCATCGCACTTGCTCCGCGATGAGGACGGCGTCAAGTGAATCGCCCGTGGAGAGCGATCCATCGAGAGTGACACGCGCCCAAATCTCCAGTACCATCAGCGTCCAGATCCGATCGGCCCAGTCGTGCGTACCATTTGCGTGTTCTCGCAGGAGCGCCCGCACAGCGTCAGGGCGAAACCATCCGCGGTCGAAAAAGCGCGGTGTGTCGAGCGTGGCGCTCACGTGGCGTGCGAGATCACCGCGGAGCCAGCTCGCTAGCGGTATGACGAAACCTCGCTTGCGGCGGTGTATCGCCTCGCGCGGCACGTACCGTTCCGCCAGGCGCTTGAGTAGATACTTCGTGTGAAATCCGTGTAATCGAAGCGATGTTGGCAGGGTCGCCGCGAACTCGATGACGTCGCGCGCGAGAAATGGCGATCGCGTCTCGAGCCCGAAGGCCATCGCTGAGACATCGGACTTCGCCAGCAGCTGGTCGGGCAAGTAGGTCGTGAGGTCCCCGTAAAGCGCGCGATCGACATCATCGCTGCCCACTGCCCGGTCCCACGCGGCGGCGTACGACGCGTCGGGATGCCAGTCACTGACCGATCGAGACAGCGTTTCGCTGTAGAATGTCTCTCGAATACTGCGAAATCCGCGCTCGTACACGAAGGCGTCGCGTGCTGAAACGGAACCCGCGCGTGCCAGCAGCGCGAGCCGACGGCGAACCCCGCTGCCCGTTCGCCCGCCGCCGGGTTCGGAAAGCAGTGCCGACAGCCCGCGCCGCAGCGGCAGTGGGAGCAGGGATCGGTAGAGCGGCGCCACTCGCTCAATCATCGGGCGCGCGTAACCACCGAAGGCCTCATCGGCACCGTCACCTACGAGCGCCACGGTCATGATGCGTCTCGCCGCCGCGGCCAGGCAGTAGTTCGGCACAATCGAGATGTCTGCCAGCGGCTGGCCGTATTGTCCTACGATGGCCGGCAGCTGCTGTATGACAGATGGGGCCAGCACCTCCTCGTGCAGGCGCGATCCGTAACGGGCGGCGACCATTCGGGCGAACGGTCGTTCATCCTCGTCGGGCGGTTGGTAGCCCATCGTCACCGCGTCGATCGGGCCTCCATTTTCCAGCGTCGCAAGCGCGGTGATCAGGCTGGAATCAACGCCGCCCGACAAGAGCACTCCCGTCGGCACGTCGCTCCGCAGCCGTTCGCGAACGGACTTTCGAAGCATGACGTCGATGGCGTCAACGGCATCAGCTTCCGAGGTCGGCACTTTCGGCGCAAATGCGACGTCCCAGTATCGCGACACGCGGAGGTCCTTGGCCCGTGCATCGAAGTGCAGTGCGTGCGCTGGTGGGAGTTGCGAATAGCCACTCAGGATTGCGAGCGGGGATGGAACGGCTTGATATGTGAGGTAGGCATCCAGCGCGTGCAGGTCTACGCGCGCGGATTCACCGGTGAGCCGAACCAGGGCGTTCAGGGTGGAGGCGAACCCAAACGCATCGCCCATTCCCTTGAAAAAGAACGGCTTCTCCCCGAGGCGATCGCGTGCGGCAAAGAGATGCATTGCTTCAGCGTCCCAGATGGCGAACGCAAACATTCCATCCAACCGGTCGAGCAGGGTACGCCAGCCCCACACACGAAACCCGTTCAGGATGACTTCTGTGTCACCGGTCGAATGAAACTCCACCTGGCGTGCGAGCTCTGTCCGCAATTCGACAAAATTGTAGATCGCGCCGTTGAACACGATGGTGTAGCGGCCGTCAACGCTCGTCATCGGCATGTGCCCTGCCGGCGAGAGGTCAAGCACGGACAGCCTCCGCGCGCCGAGGCACGCCATACCATCTTTCCAGAGCCCAGCGTCGTCAGGTCCGCGATGAATCATTTCGTCGCGGGCGTTTCGCACGCGCTCCGTCATCTCGGGAGCGTTGTGCCCAACGAAGCCAATGATGCCGCACATCAGCTAGCGAGCTCCGTGTGCGACGCCATGACGCATGCGGATGGCATCGCCATACACCGCGAGGTACGCCCGAGCCACGTCGGGCCACCCAAACGCACGCGAGCGTGCGAGTCCGGCGTCCGCCACCCGCTGCCGCTCGGTGTCGTCGCCGAGCAGTCGCAGCAGCGCGTCGTCGTACTCCGCATCCGTCGCGAGCATACCAAACTGGCCGTCACCAAGCAATTCCCGGGCACCGGTGTTGGGCGTTGCCAAGACGGCCGTGCCACTCGACATCGCCTCCAGATATGGAATCCCGAACCCTTCATAGGTACTCGGCAGTGCAAACACCCAACTCTCGCGGTATGCCGTTGCGAGTGCTGCATCATCGGGGAAACGCTCGTAGCGAACGCGCGCGTGATGTGGTGGTTGCACGTCCGCAATGAAATGCAGCTCCACCGTCGGGTGATGCGGCGCGATGCGATCGACGAAGAGCTCATACATCCAGCGTCCGCGCTTCCGCCCTTCCCAGGTGCCGACGTACAGGATTGTCGGAGTCGCGCTCTTTGCACCGGGTGCGAACAGAGTGGGATCAACACCGTTGCCGATGACCCGCGTGATGCCGTGAAGACGCGCGGCGTCTCCGCCCACGGCAACGGCGATCGTTGACAACCGGCCCGCAAGACGCTCCAGTGGGTAGACGGCGTACTGTCCAAGGCGTCGTCGTAACCGCGTAGCGCGTTCTGCCTCACGCAACGCGGACCCGTGGAGGGTGCGCACGCTGGCGCGTGGACGACGCACGATGAACCAGTCGTCGCCATGATAATGCACTACGTCGGCATCACCGAGCGACATGGCATTCAACAGGAATGGCAGGAGTACGAGTCGGCCGAATCGAGAATCGCGCAGCCATGGCAGGCCCGCGAAGAGGCGACGATGCACATACCGTGCGTCGCTCGGCGCATCCGTGAGGCTCGCGACCGTCACTGGCACTCCGAGCGCGACGAGCGCATTCGCGAGCCGATGAACGGCAACTTCGACACCGCCCGGCTTTCGGCCCGGCAACGGCAAGGTCGTATGAAACATCAGCACACGTGGTGCCGTGACCGTGCGCGCTATCTCGGCCGCCGGTGAGCGGTGCACGGCATTGCGGAGGCGCGCCACTCCCAACTCCAGCGAAAACACGTCGCGATGCAGTTGATGTGCGGCCACTCCGAGCGCTGCGCGAAGGCCAGCGTCGGAGAGCAGTGTGGTAACGCCGGCGGCCAGCGCCTCGGGTTGCTCGGACTCCGTGAGATAGACGGCTGGCCGTGTGGTCCAGACATCGCCCGTGACCGGTCCTCGGTTGGTGACGATCGGGAGCCCGAGAGCCAATCCCGCCATCAGCGACCCGCGCCGAGCGCTCACACCATCGTCATACGGTTGCACGAGCACGTCGCAGGCGGAGAGGTGCGCGCTCACATCCGCCGGCACCAACCCCTTCGTCGCCACAATCCGTGCGTCGAGATCCGGCCGCCGGGCAACAATCGCGCGCCGCATTGAACCGCTGTTGCGGCCCACAAGGAGTGCGACACGATCGGGCGCGTCATCGAGAATGCGCGCGAATGTCGGCACGAGGATCGCCGAATGAAATCGACCGAACGTTCCGAAGTGCCCAACCACCACCCGAGCACCGTTCTCGAGCATGTGAGCGCGAATATCGCGAACAAGTTCAGGATCGGCGACATCCGGCACATTGGAGGGAACAGGTACCCATGTGGCGGGCGTCGTTGCGAGCCGGGACGTTCCGGCTAGTGCACGCAGGCGTGGCTCCCATTCCGGAATCGCCACGAATACGCGAGCGGCCGATCGCACGGTCAGCCAGTTCATCGCGAGGTGCACTGCGCCGGCAAACTTGCGCCTCCAGCGCGTCTGTTCACGGATGGGGAATCCCACCTCGTGGAAATAGACGTCCAGTCCACGCCAGCGCTGTGAGTAGAGCAGCAGGGCGAACGGAAGGTTCATCATACGCCAGCCGTACCCGGTGGGCACGTACTGCACCAGCACACGAGTGTCCGACGGGAGGGTGCGAAGCATACGACGTAGCACCATCAGCGCATCGGAGCGGAACATTGATGGCAGCACATGCACGGTCACTCCCGCAACCTGGGGCGGTGGCCGAATGCCGGGTGGCGCCCATACATCCACTGCGTCGCCGCTCGCTGCCAGGGCTCCCGCCAGCAGGAATGTGTGATCGCTCACTCCTCCTACACGCGGTGGATACTCGCACGTGACGATGCACCATCGCTGCGGCGGGTGCAGCTCCAGCGTGCGAGGCGCGGTCATGGCCGACCGCCAGCCGCAAGCGATCGCGCCCATCGCTTCCAGCGGCTCCAGTTCCACGCGATAGCCGTCAACTCCACAAGCACGGATCCGAGCTCCAGCAGGGAGTCGAACGACTTTGGCAACCGTCGCACACGAGACAGGCGCGCGCGCAGTGTATTCTGGAGGTACCACGCGAGCCCGCGCACGGGCGGGTGCAGGACCATGTACAACATTCCCGCCCGATGCTGTTGCGCCAGGCTCGCGCCCCAAGGCAGTCGTCGGGGTGGGTGGTCCACGCTGGCACCTGGAACGAACTGCACGTGGAAGCCCGCGGTTCGGAGGCGTTCGCGGAGGTCTACATCCTCCATGTGGGCGATCGGGAACCGCTCGTCGAATCCCCCAACCGCCTTGAACGCCGAACGGCGGATGGCAAAGTTGCACGACCAGAGCGCCCCGCCCTCCAGGTTCAGTGGAGCGGTCTGTCTGGGTGACGCAATGCCGTCCTTGCACGTGATACGACCTTCGTACACGTCGATTCCGTCGCGCTCCACGCCGTCATAGCCCGACAATAGCTCGCGCTCCGGCACGCAGTCGTCGTCGACGAACACCAGGTACTCCGCGGTGGTCGCAGCCGCCGCCCGGTTGCGGTTTGCGGCGGGGCCTCGTCGAGGCCCCGCCATCCAGCGCGCCCACGGGTACCTGGTCGTCACGAGTTCGCGCGCCGATTCCGTCGGGCTATCATCCGTGACAATCACCTCATATCGCGCCTGCGCCAGTTCCTGAGATCCCGGCGCAAGTCGATCCAGGCAGAGCGACAACACGGCATGGCGATCGCGCGTGGGGACGATGACGGAATAGGTTCGCCCACTCATGGCGAATGAATCCCTGCCGCATCCAGCAGCATGGTGGCGTATCGGTCACGCAGAACGTCCCAGCTGAATCGCGCCCGGGCGGACTCGTGGCGCTCCAGCCGCTGCGACTCGTTCTCGCCGGCAGCGATCACGTGCGCGATTGCGCGCGCGGCCCCGCCTGAAACGGACAGATCTACCAGATACGCCAGATTGTCGAGTACCGCACGCGACACCGCAAAATCGTGCGCCACAATTGGCAGCCCGTGCGCAAGCGCCTCCACGTAAGCGAGCCCGAAGCCTTCGCGGAGTGACGCCAGCACGAAGATGTCGGCCGCGCAGTAGTAGTCATTCACCTGCGCCCTTGCCACGGTGCGAATGAGGACGTTCGCGCTACCCAACATCCGCTCGGCAAGAGCGCACACCTCGGCGGTCTGGGCGCTCTCCGCGCCCAGTAGGCACAGAAAGGGGCGCGGAGTTGGCAGGGTAGCGACCTCGCGAATGAGGTAGTCCATTCGCTTGATCGTCGTGTCGAGCATCCCGACCGAGAGCACAACGGGCCGATCGTCGGGCAGGCCGAGTGCACGTCGTTGCCCAGGTGTCGCCCGAAGGGGCAATGCGGGCGGCACATCCACGCCGTGGGGCAGTACGATCTGACGCCGCGGATCTTCGCCGCGCGCCATCGCCTCTTCCAACCCAACCGGCGTGAGCTGTTGAATGACGTCAGCTCGCGTGAACGGCTTCGACGTGAGCCCGCCATTGTAGAACACCAACGCGAACCGCTGCCGGCTCATTCTCCGCCAGTGCCAACACAGGTTTCCCAGATTCAGGTCGGCGAAATACACGACCGCGGGGCGACGCCACACCAGGTGGGGAAGGAACGACAGGAAGAACGTCAGTTGTTCGGAGAAGTAGCCGCCGCGCCCATGCAACAACGCCAGCCAGCGAGCAGCTCGTGAATCGCGACGAAAATTCCTGAGCACATGCGCAGGGCCATCGGTCACCGGTCCACCGGCGAACACAGTCACGTCGAGGCGCGCATCGCTGCGTAGCGCGCTCGCGCATTCGAGGGTGAACGTCTCGAACCCCCGCTGCTGAGACCCAAGTCCCGTGCACGGGAAGAAGACGCGAATCGGCCGGTCGGACAGGGGCGAGGTGAGGCCGGAGGGAGACGGCACGATGAGAGCAGTCGTCTAGAAGGACGATGCATGGCGACGCACATAACGGGTCGCGTATGCTTCTGACGTGCGCATCGGGGCAATCTACGCCCCAGGGCGCACGATCGCCGCCAGTGGACCCCAATTCGCCCTGTGAAAATCGCCCTCGTCACCCTCAACGACTCGACCGATGTCCATCAGTGGTCGGGGCTGCAGTTTTACATTGCGCGCGCTTTGGAGCGCGCGGGCGCAACCGTATACCGCATCGGGCCGCTACAATCCCGATGGACCCTCGCAATGAAGGTCCGAAGGGTTGCGTACGCAGCTCTCCGGCGAAACTACCACGCTATCGACGAACCGGCGTCGCTCCGCGCACTCGGTGCCGATGCGCGTGCGCGGATTCCGGCAGACGCCGACGTCGTCCTGGCGGTAACCTCCCTGATTGCCGCCGCCCTCGGCCCGTTGGACCGGCCGCTCGTGAGCTGGGACGACGCGACGGAGTCGGCCATGCTCGACTACTACCCGCTATTCCGGAATCTGTCGGCGCGAACCCGGCGCCAGAGTGAATCCGTAGGCCAATCCGCGTCCGCCGCGGTCACCCTTGCCATCTACTCATCGGAATGGGCCGCGGCCTCGGCTCGCGATGGATACGGCCTGGCACCGGAGCGAACTGCCGTGGTTCCGTTCGGTCCCAACCTGGATCACGTGCCCGATACGGCGCTGATACACGCCAGCATTGCGGCTCGCGGCCAGGACTGCTGCCGGCTTTTGTGGGTCGGCGTGGACTGGAGAAGAAAGGGCGGTCCGCTTGCGGTGGCAATCGCGCAGACATTGAGCGACGCAGGGGTTGTTGTCGAACTCACGGTGGCGGGCTGCTCTCCGCCAGCTGACGTGCGGCTACCAGCGTGGGTTCGCGTGGAGGGGTTCATCAGCAAGCGAAGCGCAGAAGGCAATGCCCACCTGGCGTCTCTCTTTGCGCGGGCACATTTCTTCGTGATGCCTTCCGCGGCGGAAGCCTACGGATTGGTGCTCGTTGAGGCCGCGGCCTTCGGCGTTCCCGTGGTGGCCATCCGCACGGGCGGCGTTCCCACGATTGTGCTGGACGACGAAACCGGGCTCCTCGAACCGGCCACGAGCGGGCCCGCTCCGTACGCAGAGCGCATGCTTGACCTGTGGCGCGACCGTTCGCGCTACGACGCCATGGCTCGTGCCGCCCGGAAACGCGTCGACGAGACACTTAACTGGGAAGTGGCGGGCAGGGACGTGCTCACACGACTGAAGGCATTGCTTCCCCGGCGTGCTACTTGAAGCGAAGCCCCATCAGTCGCTGTACCGTACCGAGAAATGCGCGAGTGGGCAGCATGATGGGGTACCGCTGCGCCGTCGCTACCAGTATCCGAAAGGCCCGCCCGCGGTCCCCGGCTTCCAGTCGTTCCCGCGCCTCATGCAGGGAGAGATACCCGTGCCATGTCGCGCGCGCGCGGCGTGCCGGCGAGCCTTCGCGTCGCTCCACCTCCGGCCAGTACTTCGCCTCGAGCGTCGAACCCTCGGCGAGTTGAATCTCTCGGCCCGCAACCGACTTGCTGGCTGCATGAAAGCGGAACTTCGCGACGAGACGTGGAGTCGCGACGGCAACGTGCGCGGCCAGCACGCAGCGCATCACGTAGTCGAAATCGAAGGTGTAGTGGAGTGTCTCGTCGAACGGGCCAACACGATCCAGCAACGACCGCCGCCAGAAGTGCCCAGGTTGCGGAGCGTACGCGTTGAAGTAGAGAATGTCCGTGGCGCATGCGGGCGCCAGTCCGGGGTATTCCAGGCCGGGGCCATCACCGAAGTAGGCAGTGCCGCCAATGAGCCAATCAGCATCTGGTCGGTGGTCGGCGAGTCGTGCGATTTCGTCCAACCCGCCGGGAAGGTACAGGTCGTCGCTGTTGAGGAAGCCGAGCACGTCGCCTCGGGATCGGCGCACACCTTCGTTCCACGCCGCCGGTTGCCCGGCGTCTGGCGCGCTCACCCAGTAGGCCAGGGAGCCGTCGAACTCGCGAAGGATCTCGACGGTGCCGTCGGTACTTCCCCCATCGATCACGATGTGCTCCACATCGTCGCGTCCTTGATCGCGAACTGACCGCAAGGTTTCCGCGAGAAAATGGCCGTGATTGAACGACGACGTCACAATCGAAAAACGCGGCGCCGCGATCCATGCACTCCCGCCGCTGAAAGGACCTGGCGTCACGGCCACAGCGCGCGAACGGGCTCGATGCGACGCTCGATCAACTCGAAGACCGCCGACACGTACTGCGAGGCCGTCCATGCGTTCGCCCGCTTTCGGCCTCGCGCGATCATGGCTTCCCGGTGCGCGTGATCAAGCCGCAAGGCACGGATCGCTGCCGCGAATCCTTCCGCATCGAGCGCATCCACGAGTATCGCAGCGTCCCCGAGCTGCTCCTCCGCCCCATTCACTCGGGCCGCGATCACCGGACAACCGAGGGCCATCGCCTCGAGCGGAGGCAGGTTGTCCGGCCCAAACATCGACGGAAACAACAGTGCCTCCGCATGGGCGTATAGAGCAACCAGCGTTGCCCGGTCCACGTGCCCAAGCGCGTGCAGACGGTCCTGGACGCCGAGGGCAGTCGCAGTACGCATCACATGGTCCAGCGTTCCCCGATCGGCGCCGACGAGAACCAGGTGCGGCATCTCCGGATCCGCCGCGAGCAGCGCGAGCGTGCGCAGGGCGGTAACGTGATTCTTGTGCGACCAGAATTGCGCAGGATAGAAGAGGTAGCGCGCCGGCAATTCAACGAGACGAGCCGGTATGGGGCCGAGTGCCGCGTCCAGCACAAACGACGGCGTAGGCAGTGGCAGAACGTGCAAACCTCCAGCGGGCTCGCCATACGCAACGCGAATTTCGTCGGCGCCCACCTCCGTGCCCACGATCACAGCGGCCGCGCGGCGAATGTATTCCGGGAACAGGCGCTCGCGTTCCGTCCATTGCCCGTTCGAGCTCACCTCGGGAAACCACGGCTGCACACGGTGCTGCAGATCCCAGACCGTGGCCACGTAGGGTATGTCGAGCGGAGTGATGGACGCGCCGAGCATCCACGCGCAGTGCGCGCCTGCAGCGACAAGGGCGTCGCCAAGCGCGGCAAATGGCCGCGGCGCGGGCTCACGACGAATGGTGCGCGATGCTCGCTGAACGCCGCGCGCCGGCAACGACGGCTCTTTCAATGCCGGGACGAACGTGATGCGATCACCGGCATGTTGCTCACGTGCGAACTGTTGGGTGTGCGCACTGTCGGGGTACATGATCAGACGATGCATCGTGGTAGCGCGCATGGCCGCGAACCAGAGGTCGTCCTCGAACGTGGCGCCGCCACTCTCCGCGCCCGACGCCTTGCGCACGACGGCGACACGAAGAGGCGTCATCGGCCCGTTCCCCCCGCGGCGCGCCGGTGGATGGTGGCACGATAGAATTCGATCGTTTTCCGCGCGATGGTGCGCCAGTCGAGTTGTTGAACGCGCGCCTGCGCGGCGTTGCACAAGCGGCTGAGCATTTCCCGATCCGACGACAGTCGCATCACGGCATCGGCAAGCGACGCGCCGGACACGTCCGTGAGCAGCAATCCGGTCTCGCCGTCAATCACTACGTCCGTTGCACCGCCGGAACGGCTCGCCACCGGCGCCAGGCCACACGCCATGCCCTCCACGAGCGCCAGGCTGAAGCCCTCGGTCCAACTGGGATGCAGCAGGACCGTGGCGCCATGCAGCAGTGGCGCAAGCTGCTCCACAGTGTAGCTCGGCGTGACCGTCACGAACGGACGTACGTCGGCGGCGAACTGTTCCATCACGGACATCACATCCATTCCCGTACCCAGCAAGCGTAGCGAGAAGGAGCGTCCACGCGCGTGGAGCACACTTGCCATCTCGACGATGGCGCCCGTGCCCTTGCGTGGGATCCAGGATCCCACGAAAGCGAGCGCAATGGGCGACGATGCAGCCATGTCCGGAGTCACCCGCGCACGCCCAAGCAACAGTGCCGGCACGCCGTTCGGAAGCACGACGGATCCGTCCTGAGGGATGCCCAATCGCGATCCGGCATATTCACGATCCGGCGAATTGAGGAAGACTCGACCATCTGCCCACGCCATGCTCTGCCGCACTTCCCAAAGCCTGAAGCCGCCGTGATACAGCGAGTACTTCCACGACAACGTCGCCTGTCCCGACATCGCTCGTTGCCGCAGATCGACGGCCGACACATGTTCGAGACCATGCGCCCGCGTAACCAGTGTCGTCCCGTTGCCTCCCGGGCGGCCGCGGCGACACCATACCCATGCGTCGCCTGTTGTGGCGTCAACAATATCCGCCGTCTTGGCCACGGTTGCGAGATGCCGCGCAACGCGCCACGGAAACCGGAGCATTCGCTGGATCTCCGAAAGCCGCGCCTCACGGAACGCGTCGTCGAAAAAGAAGTACGAAACCTGACAACCCAACAACTCCAGCGCGTCGCCAAGCGCCAGGGTCGCACCACTTGCCCCCGCGGCGCGGTCACGATGGTGGTGCACCGCGAAGTGCACCCGCATGGGTGGCCCGTCGTCAATCAATGACGACGTCGAAACGAGGCGCATACGCGGCCGCGGGCCAACCTGGCCAACGCTCATACCCGGCGCCCGGGGCAGGAGAAACTTCAAATCGAACCACTGCATCCAGCTCATCGAAGTTCTCGAGCACCGTGGCCAGCGTGAGTCCCACGGTGTAGATGCCGGGCCGCACCTGCACATCCTGAAGACGGACGACGATGCGGCGTTGCCCGCCCGCTTCCAGGTCGAACCACGCATCGATGCTGTCGGTGGAAATGCCGAGCGCAGGCCTGCCGCGCTCGTCCATTACCTCCACCCCAAGCAGGGCGCGCAGTACCGGCGCCACCGCATCGACAGTCACGGTCACCTGCACGGTAGAGCCAGGGACGATCGAGTCGAGGACAATTCCGTTCCGATCCACTGCGCACACCTGGATGGTCGTGCATCGTGCGGAAGTCGCGCGCGCTCGGGGAAGCGATACGAGGTCCACCTCCTCCGTGGTCGTCACCATTGCCACGCCGGCGGTGTAGAGCCGTGTGATCTCGGACGCCGAGGCGTCGGCGACCACGCGGCCTCCGCTCAGCAACAGCGCGCGCGTACACAGGCTGGCCACAGCGGCGAGATTGTGGCTCACAAACAGCACGGTGCGCCCTTCCTTCTGCCGTAGCTCGCCGATCTTTCCCAGACACTTGTCCTGGAATGCCTGGTCGCCCACCGCCAGTACTTCGTCCACGAGCAGGATGTCGGCGTCGAGATGCGCGGCCACGGCGAACGCAAGGCGCACGGCCATGCCGCTGGAGTACCGCTTGATCGGCACATCCAGGAACTCCTCGATGCCCGAGAACTCGACGATCTCGTCGAATCGCGCGCGGATTTCCGCTCGGCGCATGCCGATGAACGCACCGTTGAGGAACACGTTCTCCCGACCGGTCAACTCCGGATGAAAGCCGGTGCCGACTTCGAGCATGGAGCCGACGCGCCCGTAGACATCGATGTCGCCGGTGGTCGGTGTCGTCACTCCCGCGATGACTTTCAACAGCGTGGATTTTCCTGCGCCGTTGCGACCGACGAGCCCCAGTATCTCGCCTCGTGAAATCTCGCACGACACGTCGCGCAACGCCCAGAACGTCTCCATCTCCTTGGCGCCACGGATGCGCCCCACCCAATCGGACACCGACTCGGCCAGTGTCGTCGCGCGACGGCTCGACACCGTGTACGACTTGCCGATGTCGCGGACCGACAGTGCCGTGCCGCCGCGACTAGATGACGTCGGCATACTGTCGGTCCTGACGAAGAAAGAAGAGGGCGCCGGCGACGAGCAACACCACGCTCACCGCCGCCGACATCGCGATCGGCGCCCAATGCAATTCGCCTCGACCCGTCAACGCGGAACGCAGGGCATCCAATAGCGGAGCCACAGGGTTGAGCAGGTAGAATCGTCGCGCTCGCTCCGGAACAGCCGCCACCCCATATGCGACAGGGCTCGCATACAACAACAGCTGTATGAGAAAGGGCAGCACGTACTGCACATCGCGATAGCGCACGGTGAGCGCCGCCATGAACAGGCCGAGCCCCATGGCGAGCAACTGCAACAGCAGGAGCAACAGCGGCACCAACGCCAGTGATGTCAGTGAAGGGAATTCACCCCGGACGGCAAGGGCGATCAGGAAGATCACGGCACCCACCGCAAAGTCCAACAGGCTTGCAAGCACCGTCGACGCCGGCAGGATGATGCGCGGGAAATACACGCGAGTGACGAGCGTGGTGTTGCCCACCAGTGAGATGCTGCATCGCTGCAACGTGTTCTGGAACGAGTTCCAACCGAGAAACCCCGCGAACACGAACAGGAAATACGGCGATCCGTCACTCGGCAATCCTGCCACCACGCCAAACACCAGCGTGAAGATGCCGCTGGCCAGCAGCGGCAACAGCACCACCCATGCGACACCGAGCGCCGTCTGTCGGTACCGAAGCTTGACGTCGCGCAAGGCGAGTGTGACCCACAGGTCGCGATACCGCCACAACTCCCGTACATCCAGCGGCGTACGCGTTGCGCTGGAGCGAATGCGTCTGAGCGGAGCAGGCACCAATGGTGGGACGTTGCCAGCCGTCACCTTGCTCATGCAGCGCTCGACGCGGCTGCAACAGGCCCGAGTGCCAGCCGGTCGCGAGCGACGTCGATGTGGGCGTACCGGTTCGCAAGCTCGAGCGCCTGTGAATACGTGCGACCCGAGGTCGCGAACCCCACAGCGGTCCAGAAGAAGAAGCCGGACGCTCCATTGAAGATGTTGCCGAATAACGCCGTGATGAGCAACGCAATCACCGCCGAGACGGCGCCACTCACGGCTTCATTCCGGTTTGCGCGCCCACGTACCATGGCAAGCGTGATCGCGAACAACGCCATCATGAAGAGCGTGCCGCCCATCCAGCCCATGACGCTGTACACCTCGAGCGGGCCGCTGTCGAAGGCCAGCCCGGACTTGGAGTTCGTGAGCAGCTTGCTCGCGCCACCAAGCGCGCCAAGGCCGGTACCGGCGGGATTCAACGCCATGCGGCTCAGCGCGTAGCGCGTGAGATCGATGCGGCTCTGGTAGCTCCGGTCGGTTTGCAGATTTGCCACCGTGCCGGCGCGATGGCTGATGAGGCTCAGCACCTTTGGTTGTGACAACAGCGGCGCCGCCAGCAAGACCACGCCGAGCAGCACGAGCCATTGTCTCGGGAGTGACCGCAACGGCTGCCTGACCTGGAGGACCAGCGCACCGATGAAGAATGCCCCCCAGGCCGAACGACCCTTGCTGAGCACCAGCGCCACGATGCCGATGGCCAACGGCAACGCACGCCAGCGCTGCGGCGCCCCCAGTCCGATCAGCAGCGAAAACACCAGCATGATCGAGAACGGTCCCGGCGCGTTCAAAGTGCTGAACACCCGGATCACGTACGGATTGGGCGATCCGATGCTGAACATCTCGGCGCTCACGACCCACACGCGATCCCAGATTGGAGGCTGCACCCACTGCACGATGGCGTAGGTTGCCGTGACCAGCAGTCCCCAGAGTGCGCACATCGTCAGGGTCCGATGGATCTGCGGAAATTGCCGCCATTCAAGGGCCACGTGCAACCCGAACAGCAGCGGTGCGAACCAGGTGAGCAAGTCGTACGACGCGGCCGCGAGCGACTGTCGAATGATTCCGATGAAGAAGGCGTACGACAGCGCGACAAACGCTCCGACGAACGGCAGATACGCCGAGCTGCGGAGGAGCATTCGCCGCCGCAGGACCGTGATGACCGCCACCGAACTCGCGAGCAGCGGCGCCAGGAGCAGCGGGCTGGTTGGATGGAAGCCGTACTTCAGGTCGAAGATGCGACGGATGAACGGCGTGAGCAGCCACAGCCAGAACGTGAACGTGACGAAGGTGGCCGGGCTTCGCGCATACGTCAGCAGCGCAACGAACAGGCACCCTACCGGAAACGTCAGCACCAGTGCCCGGCCGCCCGCGCCGAACAGCGAGACGGCGACGTACATCGTCAGCCCGCCAACGGCGACCAGCGACGCCGCATCGTATCGCTTGCGCTTCGGTGCCGCGCCCTCCCGTTCCGCCGGAGTGCCGCTCGTCACCGGAACCGGCGCATCAACGGGGCGGCTCTCGCTCGTCATCGACGAACAGGCCAACCTGAGAATCGTAGTGCAGCGACGGCCGCGACGCGTGGCGCATGCCATGGTGCACGCGCTGCCGGCGTCGCGCGATCACCACACCGTACAACAGGAAATTGATGGCGAGCGCACAGATCAACCCGTGAATGAAGACGTCGAACCACGTCGCCACTGGCGCAATGCCATCGTATACCGGCTTGATGCCCGCCGACTTCTTGAGGGACACGAGTGACTTGAGGTCCCGCGCCGTGGCCACCTCCAACAACGCCGGAAGGCGCTGCTCCACTCCGTTGCTTACCACGGGATCGGCCGCACTGAACGTGAACATGACCGCCAACCAGAAGCCCGCCACGATGAGCGTGTTGAGATACAGGATGCGCACAGACACGAAACGGGGCCGTTGCTGCGCACGCACTCTCGTCCACGGCGTGTCGAGGAGCACGTAACTGCAGATGGCGACGACGATTGTCAGGGCGAGCACCACGGGCGCAAGCAACGCCTCCGCCACGAGGCCCATGAGACCGAACATCCACGCGGGACCGGTGCGCTTGATGATGGGTCGCCGGGCCCCCGCGCTCTCGATCGCGCGGTTCACGCGCCAGGCCAGCGAGTGATGATGTGTACGTGCCATCGCGCGGCGGCCTCGCTCAGTTGTAATACGCGCCGTAGCGGCCAAAATCATAGCCGCCGCGATAGCGAGAGTTGCGGCGAAGATCCACGCCGTTGAGAATGGCGCCGGCGACATTCGCCTGTACATGACGCAGTTGCAGCACGGCCACGCGCAATGCCTGGCGCTCGGTTCGGTCGGCGCGGGCCACCAGCAGGGTAGCATCCGCGTGCGCGCCGATCAACGCAGCATCCGTGAACAGGTTGAGTGGCGGCGTGTCGATGAGCACATAGTCGTATTGCACGCGCAACCGTTCGAAAAACGGCACGAGACGCGCGGCAACGAGCAGGTCGGCCGCGTTCGCGTTGGGGGCGCCGCCACTCGGCAACACGTCAAGGTGTCCCGTGCCCTCGAGGACCACGCGGCGAATGCACTCGCCCGGTGTGGCCTGCCCATACAAGAGGTCGAAGAAGCCCGGTTGGGCTTCGATACCGAACAGTGTGTGCAGATTGCCGCGGCGCGTCTCGGCGTCGATGAGAAGCACTCGCTTGTTCTGTTGCGCGAGCGTGACGGCAAGGTTCGCGGCGCTTGTCGTCTTGCCGTCGCCGGACAGGGCACTCGTGAGCACGATGATGCGGGGGGGCTTGGCCGGCGAGACGTAGCTCAGGTTGGTGCGCAACGCTCGATAGGCTTCGGCGGCCATCGTCTGCGTCTCCCCACCCACCTCTCGAACCGAGGAGCCCGCGGGCAGTGCGAGCGCCGGGAACTCGCTCTTCACCTGCGATCGGTATCGGACCGCTCGCCCAGAGAGCGCTTCCTGCCGCAGGTTCGGAATGATGCCGATTACCGGAGCTCCAACAATCGCACTCACGTCCTGCTCGTTGTGGACCGTGGTGTCCAGCCAGTCCCTCAGGAACGCAACACCAACGCCCACCAGGAGTCCGGAGAACAGCGCCACCGCAAAGATCACCGGACGAGACGTCCCGAGTGAATTGCCCGGCAGCACCGCGTGATCGAGCACCTCTGCCGTTGAGTCCTGCACCGCAGCGGAAATTTCGGCTTCCTTCAGTCGGCCCTGCACCTGGTTCATGATGTCTTCAACCGACTTCTGCTCGCGGGCCAGTCGTTGGTATTCCAACTGCTGCATTGGCAGCTTGGCCAGACTTCCACGCAACGCGGCAATGCGCTCCTCGGCGCCGCGCAGTTGCTCGGTTGTGCCGGCAATGAAATTCTTGACGGTGGTCTCCACGTCGATCTTGGAGAGCGCCACCTGGTCTTCGAGCACCTTGATATCGGGGTCGTTCGGGTTCAGCCGGCGCCGCGCATCACTGAGCTGATCTTCCTGTTTTCGCAGCCGCTCGGTGAACTGGGCCGTCGGACTGCTGGTTCCCTGCGCGCGCAAAAACGCGGGCGTGGACAACACGCGCTCCACGGCCTGCCGTGTATCGCCGGGTTCCTTCGCCCGCTGGAGCTGTTGCAGCGATGTTACCATCGCCTGTCGATCGATGGCGTAGCCGAGACGCAGGTCCGTGAGCCGCTGAAGCTCGCCCGATTGCTGGTTCAGCTCGTTCGCCACGCTGATGATGTGGTTGTTCTGGAGAAAATCCGTGACGGCATCCTCTCGCGTACGCACTTCGGTGACGAGCGTGTCGAGTTGCCGGTGGAGGAGTGCCACCGTACTCCGCGCACCGGCCTTCTCCGCTTCCAGACGCTTCCGCACGAAACGCGACGCCAGCACGTTGGAAACGTCGCGGACCAACACGGGATCGTTTCCGTCGAACGTAACCGTGAGAATGTTCGCGTTCGAATTCGGCTGACTCACCGTCACGTGCCCGCGCACGAGCGTGAGCGCCTCCTCCGATGAGGTGATTCGCAGCGTCGTTTCACCGGCGGCGAGCGCCGAATCAGCAAGACGAAGCGTCACGCCTGGCAACACAATTGTGCTCGTCAACGGATAAGTGCCGAGGGTCCGGTTCACGGCATCGCGCACGGTCACCTGATTCTTCGCGGCCGGGACCAGGTGATACGTGGTCATCGGCGCCATGGAATCCACGTGGGCTTGTGTCACCACGTTGCTCCGCGCCACGCGCCGCGGCTCGTCCACCTGCAGGCGAAGCCCGAGCGAATCCGCCACCTCGCCTGCCAGCGATCGGCTCGTCATGACCTCCATGGCAGTCGCCATCAGGTTCACATTGTCCGTTGGCACGCCGTAGAACGCCGCCGCGGTATTCGCGCCTCGCGCATCGAGGCGAACGGATGCCGTCGCCTGGTACACCGGATCCATGCGCCGTACGGCAACGACGCCCGCGCCAAGCGCGAGGAGTACGCAGCCGAGAATGAGCCATGCGCTCCGCGCGATCGTCGCCCATACTCGGCGCAGATCGACCTCGGGGGCCGTGTCCGTCAGGATTGGAGCAGGAAGTGCTTCCATGGAGAGGTCAGGAGGGATCGCGTGACGGTCGTGTCATGCCGAAGACGCCAGCGCCGATCACGCACGGCTGGGCGAGGGTCGTGGCATGGCGTCATTCCACTCAATTGCGAAGCAGGAACAGGATGGTCAGCGTGCTGCTGACAAAACTCAGCACTTCGAAGACCGACGTGATCGCGACCTGATTGCGAATCACGAACGGCGGGTCCTGCACGTAGAGCTGGTCGGTGGAACGGATGCCCAGTTCCGACACACGATCAGCCGTGGAAATTTCGCGTGTCGGCTCACCAACGCGGAGAAGGTACGCGCGAAGGTCGCCCCCGGACCGGATCGGTCCCCCCGCCCGCGAAATGAGCGACAGCACCGACGACGAAGGATCGGCGAGCTGTACGCCAGCCGATTTCACACCACCCACCACGGATACCGGGCGGAGGAACGTCACCTCCACGCGCGAGGAATCAAGTCGGCCGGCATACGCGCGAACGATCTGCGTTTCCACAGCGGCGGGAGACAAGCCAACGACTGTGAGACGTCCGACGTTGGGGACGAGCACCTGCCCCCGCTCGTTCACGGGGAGATCACCGGATTGGTCCGTGGTGAGCCAGGTGCGCAGCCGGATCACGTCGCCCGATTCCACGAGCCACTGGTTGGTGCCGCGCGCCACCGGCTGTATCTCTGGCGTCACCGGAATGGGCGGGACGCAACCACCAAGAAAAAGGGCGAGCGCCAGCGCGCCATTGCGCGCGACCAGTCGGGGCGAATGGAGTCGGGTCACGGACCTTGAGTGGAAGTGCGTGAAGCGACGGCCCGACGGGTATCGGACACCAGTCATAACGCTCCTCGCATGCTGAGTACCGCAGGAATGGTCCTGAGCAATAGTATGAGATCACGCCACACCGTCCAGCCAGCCATGTAGTCCTGTTCGAGCTGGATTACCGTATCGAAGCTGGTGATGTCGTTCCGGCCGCCCACTTGCCATGGACCCGTAATGCCCGGAGCCACCTCGAAGCGGACGTAATGCCGCACCTTGTACTGCGCCACTTCGCGCGGCAGTGGTGGGCGCGGCCCAACCAGCGACATCTCGCCGCGCAGCACATTCCAGAGCTGCGGCAACTCGTCGAGGCTGCTACGACGCAGGAATCGGCCCACCGCAGTGATCCGCGGATCTCCGGCGACTTTGAACAGCTGCGGGTCCTGATACAGGTTCCCCTGGGCCACCTCGGCCGCGCGCTCGTCGGCGTCACGAACCATCGTCCGGAGCTTGAGCATGGGAAACATTTCGCCGCCAAGCCCAACGCGAAGCTGGCGAAAGATCACGGGGCCCGGCGTCGTGAGCTTCACCAGGATCGCGCACACCGCGAACACCGGTGACAACACGACCATCCCGACAATCGCTCCCGCAACGTCCAGCAGTCGTTTCGCCACGAGTTGCCAACCCAGGAGCGCCGGGCTGCTGAGCAGGGCAATCGGGCCTTCGCCACGGCGGATGAGCGTGGGGTTGTTCATCTCGCGGAGCGGGCGTCGACGCAGGCCGAACACCCGGCATCCGGCACTTGATCCGGCAATCAGGACGTTCTGAAGGGCTGCATCCGAGAGCGGTCCCACCAGGATGATGGCGTCCGCTCTCGACCGGTGGACCTCTTCGTAGAGCACGTGCCAGCCTTCCTGCTCTTCCCCCGGCCACTCGGCGTCGATCTCATAGGCCGATGGCTGCGCGGCGCCGGGATCCACCTGCTCTTCACGGAAGGTGCGCAACTGCTGCCCAAGACCGACGAGGAGCGTACGCTCCTGATCCAGGCGGCGAGGATCGAATGCCTGTAGTGCCACGGACATGCCGTGGCGCTGCCACACCAATGCCAGCCACAGCAGCAGGACTGTTCCAGTCACCAGCAGTGTGCGGCTGAGGAAGAAGACCGTCCACAGCTCCGTCCATCGGGGCAAGACGAGGCTCAGTACGACCGCGAGCCCGACTCGACCCGACTGCTCGTTGGCATCCGCGGAGGAATACGAGCGCGTTGCCATCAGGCAGAACAGGAGCAGGGTGATGCGCCGAAAGAGTGCCGGTGGGTTGGGTGGTATGAGCCCGCGAACGAACTCCGCATGCATAGGGTTCGCGTTCAGCGGAAACTGCGCCAGCACCACGAACACCACCGCGATGGTCAGCGCATCGGCCGACAGGATCGTGGCGGCGAAAGCGAGTTCGCGCCAGAATCGGCGTTGTTGCAGCGAGAGCACCCGCTGCCGACCCTTCAGGCGCGAGAACATCGCCAGCGAGGGTGGCGTAAGCAGCGAAAGCCGCCCGTCGGACTGGTCCGATGGCAGCTGCGAAAGGGTCGGCGAGCCCAGCGTCGAGCCCATGCGGCTATGTCTGCATCTTGACTACCATTGGCGCCGCGAATATACCGGCACTCTCACGAGTTGACCAGATACGCGCAACCGAGGTCCTAGTTGGTGCGTCCGTGACGCCGGTCACATACAGAACGACGCGCGCGCGCGAAGCTGCGTGTCCGCAGTTTTCGAGCTGTTCAGTTCGCAGATGGGCGACAAGGGCATTGCGGTGAAGTCGCATCGCATGTCGGTTGTTGTGTATCAACTGGTAGTATTCCTGTCCGGATCGCCGCATCACCCTTACGCAGGCGCGTCCCCTGACCGTTTCGGATCTCTCCGCGCAACCGCCGGCCTCGAGCATCGCCCGAAGCACTGATCCCAGCGCGCGCGGTCGCGCGCCGTATGCCACCGGCGCATTCGATACGCTGTTCGAGTCATTGCTCGAGGATGCAGTCCGGCGTGGCGCCACCGACATTCACATTCGCGCCGGCGACGTCGTCCAGATTCGCGTGGACGGGTCGTTGATGTCGCTCGATACACCCACGCTTGCCCCTGCCGACACACGTTCGCTGGCTGTGCGCGTCCTCGAAGCGAATGGCTCAGTCGAGCGTATCGAGGACGTGAAGGAATTCGAGGGATCATTCAGCCTGCGCGGGGTCGGGCGTTTTCGCGTCAACATCCTGCGACAGCGCTCCAGTTTCATGATCGTATTGCGCGTCATCTCCGACGTACTGCCGTCGTTCGAGCAGCTCAATCTCCCGCGTGCGGTTGTCCATGCCACGCAGGCGGAGTCGGGGCTCGTCGTTGTGTGTGGCGCGCCTGAATCCGGCCGCGCGACGACGATCGCATCGCTCGTGAACCACCTGAACACCACGTCCACCACACGCCGGCACTGCGTCCTCGTCGAGCAGCCCATCGAGTATCTCCACAAGAGTCAGCAGTGGAGCATGACCCAGCGTGAAGTGGGAAGCGACACGGAGTCGTTCGAGGACGGTGTCCGCTCGGCCATTCTCCAGGATGCCGATGCGATCGTGATCGGTCGGCTCGATGATCCGCACGTCATCGAGGAAGCCTTGCGTGCCGTTGAGGCAGGGCGGTTGGTGATCGGACGGATGCAGTCGGCGGATGCGGCAGCGGTCATTCGAATCCTCCTCCAGCGCATGGAGGCTGATGATGCACAGTCGGCCCGTCTTCGTCTGGTGGAAGCACTGCATGCGATCATCGGACAAAAGCTCGTGCCGCGCCAGCATGGAGGGCGGCGCATTCTCGCCACACAGTTGTTGTTTGTTACGCCGTACGTTCGGGAGTCCATCCTCGACCAGGGTTCGACGGAGAACCTGAGCGATGCACTCATGAAGGGACGAGAGCAGTACGGGACGCAGACTTTCGATCAGTCACTCGCTGATCTCGTCCTGGCAGGAGAAGTGGCGTTCGAGATGGCGGTGAAACTTGCCGTCAACCCATTGGATCTCGAACTGCAACTACGCGGCTCTCGGTAAGGGAACGTCCATCCGCTCCGTCATCGGAGCCTGTTGCATCTGTCTCGCGCCAACCGTCCCGTGCAATGCCCCGTGGGTGGATACCACGGCAGCATTCCTGCGTACGTCGGCGTAAATCCGTCGAGTCCGATGAGATTTGTCCTGCGAAAGAAAATCACGATGCCCGACGCACAGCTCCCACGGTCACACGCGCTCGGCGTTCTCCTCGAGGAGGGCGTGCGATATGAACGCGCAGGCGTCGTATCGCGCGCGCAAGAGTCCTTTCAGGAGATCACGCATCGCGCAGAGCAGGATCCTGCCGCCGCGGCCGAAGCCTGGTGGCGACTCGCCAACCTCCACCGATTGCACTCCGCGTGGGACAACGCGATCGACGCCGCGCGTCGCAGCATCGAGCTGTCCCAGGAATTCCATCTGCCCGATACGGAAGCTGACGCACTGAACATTCAGGGCGCCGTGTGGATGAACTGCGGAGATTTTGAACAGGCACGCGTGTTGTTCCGCCGCTCCCTGGAGTGTGCGCGCGATCCCGCCATTCGAGGGAAGGCACTCCAGAATCTTGGCGCCCTCGCCGCGGAAGACCGCAGCTTTGACGAAGCTGAACAATTGTTCACGGAATCGCGCGACGCGTACACGCAAGCGGGCGACGCGCGCGGCGAAGCATGCTCACTTCTCAATATCGGCCGTCTAAAAACTGAACGGGGCTTCGCACGCGAAGCGCGATCAATACTCGAGGCTGCTGCTGCTGGCGCCCGCATTTCCGGCGACCTGGAAATGCACGCCGCCGCATTGCTCAATCTTGGCATCGCCCTGAATGATCTTGGCGAAGTCAGCGAGGCCGAGGAGCGCATTACAACAGCCTACGGACAGTTCACAATTGCGGACATTCCGCTACAACGTGTGCGATGTTTGATGCAACTTGCCACGCTTGCCGCAACTCGCAACGAACCGACAGCCGCTCGTGTTTGCTTGAGTCACGCGCGCGAAGTAGCGACCCTATCCGGTCTGCCGAGGGAGATTCGACTGATCGAAGATCAGTTGAATGCGCTTCCGTCAATTATCTGAACGGTTGAGCCGAACTCGTGCAGCGCATTTGTATGAATCATATGATTGATGTTTTAGTGGCACAGGTCTAGCTGTTGAAGTACGCGAACGCGGGGCACGTCGGCCACGAGAGCTGCACTGCTACTGCGCGTTCGATCAAGAACTCGACGGTGTACTCATGCGTCTTCGCTTCCTCTTTGCAGCAGCCGCCACCCTTGCCCTCGCCGCCTGCGGCGATTCGTCCACAGGTCCGCAGCAGATGCGAACCGGCACTCGCGCGTCCGATGACGACATCACCTGTCGCTCGGGCTACCACATCGCCACGCGTGACGACGGTTCCCAATACTGTGAAGAGGACGGTGGCAACACGGTGCTTAGTGGCAATTTGATGGGCACTTCCGCGCGCCGTCCCGTGGCGCCGCCCGATAGTCAATAGCAGGGCAATAGCAGCACAGCACCACACCCGCCTCGCTGGCGGGTCAAGCGGAACGTTGAATGCCGAGTTACTTCTCCCGCCCAACTGGCGGAAAACGGCGATCAACGTTCCGCTTTGTCATGCGCTGGCTCACCCTTGCGCCATTGTTGTAACGGCAACTATTTGGTCGCACTGATGACCCCCCGCCGGAGCAACCGTAAGTGATGCGCCCTCACATGTCCGCCGCCTTCATTGGCGCCCTCGTTCTTCCGCTCGCAACCGCAACGGCGCAGCGACCAATCGCCCCGCCACCGGCCAACGACACCCGCCCCAGCATCCCCCTCAATAGTTCCGCGGCCAATGCCGGCCCGATCGACACGAGTGCCCTGAACTCACTGCGGTGGCGTGAACTGGGACCATTTCGCGGAGGGCGATCGGTCGCGGCAGCCGGCTCCGCAGCACGGCCCAACGAGTACTACATGGGCACCACGGGCGGCGGCGTCTTCAAGTCGCTCGACGGAGGCCAGTCATGGGCACCTGTCACAGACAAGTACTTCGGAGGAACCGTCGGTGCTGTTGCCGTGTCCGCCTCGAATCCCGACGTGGTCTACGTGGGCGGCGGCGAATACGCACTACGCGGCAACGTCTCCCACGGCGAAGGCCTCTGGAAATCCACCGACGCCGGCAAGACATGGACATCTCTCGGTCTCCAGCTCACCAGGCAGGTTTCGCGTGTCGTCGTCCATCCGGACAACCCCGACGTGGTGTTCGTGGCAGCCCAGGGCAACGTCTGGGCACCCACGCCGGAGCGCGGCGTCTATCGCTCGAGAGACGGCGGAAAGAACTGGAGCAAAGTGCTCTTCCGCAACGACTCCACCGGCGCCAGTGACCTCGTGATGGAGCCCGGGAATCCCAACGTACTCTACGCCGCGTTCTGGCAAGCGGGCCGTACGCCGTGGATGCTCAACTCCGGCGGCAACGGCAGCGGCGTGTTCAAGAGCATCGACGGCGGAGACACATGGAAGGACATCAGCCACAACCCAGGCATGCCCGCCGGCATCTTCGGCAACACGGGCCTCACGGTGTCCGCCGCCAACCCTCGTCGCGTCTTCGCCATTGTCGAGGCGGATTCAGGAGGGGTGTACCGGTCCGATGATGCAGGCGCCACCTGGCAACGCACCAACGCCGACCGCGCACTGCGCCAGCGCGCATGGTACTACTCCAAGATTCACGCGGACCCGAAGGACACCAACGTCGTCTACGTCAACAACGTCAACTTCAGCAAGAGCACCGACGGCGGAAAAACGTTTCGTCCCGTACGCGGCATCCCGCATGGCGACTCCCACGACTTCTGGATCGCCCCGGACAACAATCAGCGCTTCATAGAGGCAGACGACGGCGGCGCCAGCGTGAGCACGGACGGGGGGCGCAACTGGACCGAACAGGACTTCGCCACGGCGCAGTTCTACCACGTCATTACCACCGATCACTTTCCCTACAAGATCTGCGGCGCGCAGCAGGACAACAGCACGCTGTGCGGTCCCAGTCGCAAGGCCGGTGGCATCGATGGACGCGACTGGGAGGAAGCCGGCGGCGGAGAATCCGGCTACATCGCGGCACGTACCGACAATCCCGACATCGTCTACGCCGGCAGCTACGGAGCGTTGCTCACGCGGAAGGACATGCGCACGGGCCTCACCCGCAACATCAACCCCTGGCCCGACAACCCGATGGGCCACTCGGCCATCGACCTGAAATATCGGTTCCAGTGGACGTATCCCATCATGCTGTCGCCGTTCAGTTCCAACGTGCTGTACGCAACGTCCAACTACGTCCACAGGACAACCAACGACGGACAGAGCTGGGAAATCATCTCGCCCGATCTCACCCGCCACGATCCAAAAACGCTCGGACCATCCGGCGGTCCCCTGACCAAGGACCAGACGTCCGTCGAGTACTACGCAGTGATCTTTGCCTTCGCAGAGTCGCCACGGCAGAAGGGCGTACTGTGGGCGGGATCGGATGATGGCCTGGTCCATGTGTCCCGCGACAACGGCAAGTCGTGGCAGAACGTCACGCCGAAGGACATGGCGATGTACACCCGTGTGTCCCTCATCGAACCGTCCCGCTTCGCCGCCGGCACCGCGTACATCGCGGCAAACCGGTTCCAACTCGACGACATGAAGCCGTACCTGTGGAAGACCACCGACTTCGGCGCCTCGTGGACGCGCATCGATGCCGGTATCGACCCCACTGAATTCACTCGCGCCATTCGCGAAGATCCGGAGAAGCCGGGCATGCTCTACGCGGGCACGGAGCGTGGCGTGTGGTTCTCGAACGACGACGGAAAACAATGGCAGCGCCTCCAGCTCAACCTGCCGCCGGTGCCGGTCCATGATCTCGCGATCAAGGAAGGCGACCTGATCGCGGCCACCCATGGTCGCAGCTTCTGGATCATCGACGACATCTCCGCGCTGCGCCAGTTGACCCCCACCCTCACACAAGACGATGCGCACCTGTTCAAGCCGCGTGATGCCTATCGTGTGAGCTTCGCCGGTGGCCGTGGCGGCGGAGGCGGGGGTGCCGCGCCAGGGGCCGCAGCGGGTCCCGCCGTGCATCCGGTAGCGGCAAGCCCCGCCGGCGGCCCGGTCGTGAGCTACTGGCTCAAACGGCCCAGCCGAGAGGTGGTGTTGGAGTTCATGGACGCCAAGGGCGCCTTGATCAAGCGATTCACCAGCAAGCAGGATTCAGCCACGGCGGCCGACTCCATCGCGCGGGCCGCCCGAGGTGCCAACGCACGGCCGGCCGCGGGCGCCGATGCTCCAGCCGGCGGCGAAGAGGATGGCCCCATTCGCGCCGCGCCGGCGCCGCGGGTACCCAACAAGGCCGGAATCAATGCCTTCTCATGGAACATGCGATATCCCGACGCATCCACGTTCGACGGGTTGATCATGTGGGCCGGCGGCACTCAAGGGCCAATGGCCCCTCCGGGCACATATCAGGTCCGGATGGTCGTGGATGGCAAGGCCGTCGCAACCCAGCGCTTTTCGCTGAAGAAGGATCCCCGCTCCAGCGCAACGCAGGCCGACCTCGACGCGCAGTTCGCCTTCCTCCTGCAGGTGCGCGATCGCACCACCGCCGCCAACGATGCCGTGAAGACCATTCGCTGGATCAAGGCCCAGCTCGACGACCGCGAGAAAAAGCTCACCGGCCAGGCGAAGTCGGATTTCCAGGCACAGGCCACCGCCCTGCGCGCGGAATTGTCCATCGTGGAAGATTCCGTCTACCAGACGAAGAATCGCAGCGGACAGGATCCGCTCAACTTCCCCATTCGCCTCAACAACAAGATCGCCGCGCTCGCAGGCGTGGCCGGCAGCGCGGAAGCACGACCCACGGCGCAGACCACCACAGTGTATGGACAACTCAACAAACAGCTGGACGGCGAACTCACGAAAATGAAAAAGGCCATCGATAATCGCCTGCCGACCATCAACACGACATTGCGCAAGGAAGGACTGCCGGAAATCGTGGCCCGTCCGGCGGACGTCCCGCCTCCACCGGGGACGATCAGCAACAACGATGACGACTCGCCGAATGGTCGGTAGCACAGGCGCGGAGTACGTTCGCTAATGGACGTGCTGCTGTATCAACTGAGTACGCTGGCGCAGCTGGTGTCGGTACTCATCATTGCGCTCTTCTATGCCACCCTCGCGCGCGCAGTGCCGCGTGCGGAGGTGACATGGTGGTCGCGTAGTTGGTGGTATGATCTCGCCGCGCTCGCGGTGACCGTCAGCTACTGGTTCTTCACGCCATCGGACGTGGTCGCGCGCGTCATTCTCGCGCTGTACGTCACCGGAAAGATCGCGTTTGTCCTGATGCTGGTGCAGGGCGCCATGTCCTTCCGCGTACCGGGCGCGCTGTGGATTTCGAAACGAACGCTCACGCTCATCCTCGCCGGGATGGCGCTGTTCGGGACGGTGTTTCTCGGCTCCATCGATCGCGTGGGCGTCGGCGTGCAAGGCATCATGGGCGCGCTGTTCCTGTGGTGCGGTATCAGGCTCCTGCGTGATCGGAGCGAAGCGACCACATGGCTTGCGGCGGGCTTCATCGCGCGTGGATGGTTCGCGCTGGTGGAAGCGCTGGCCTACGGCGCCCACATGCTGCCCAAGAGCATGCTCACCGATGCCCAGTCCGCAAACTTCACGCTCTTCCTCGGCATGCACTCCTCCATCGATGTGGCGGCGGAATGGCTGCTTGCCCTGGGTGGAGTGCTGGCGCTCACGCGCCGCGCCCAGACGCATCTCGAGTCCGCAAATGACCATCTGCTCGTAGTTCAGGAGGAATTGCGTCGCCTGGCCGATCGCGACCCCCTCACGGGACTCGCCAATCGCCGCGCCCTACCCGAAGCGTTCCGGTCGGCCTACGACACCGGCGCGTCGCTGGTGTTCTGTGACCTGAACCAGTTCAAGCGGATCAACGACACGTACGGCCACGCGGCCGGCGACGCCTCACTCGTCAGGTTTGCCACGGCGCTCAGGGCGTCATTCCGCCCGGATGACGACGTCATTCGCTTTGCCGGAGACGAGTTCCTGGTCGTCTGCAAGACGATGGAATTGGGGATGGCCATGGACCGGGTCGAACGGGTCCGCTCCCGCCTCGCGGACCCGGGCGACCACGTGATCCCGCTCGAATTCTCCGCAGGCGTCGTCTATCTGGAGCCGGGAGGCGACGCCGACGCCGCACTTCGCGCCGCTGACGCCGCAATGTACGAGACCAAGAGGATGGTCCTCCGCGAACCGTGACCGGTCACATCATGTCGACTTGCATCCCCATGGCGTGAAAGCCCTTGTCCACGTACATCGTGGTCCCGGTGATTCCACTGGCAAGGGGGGAGCAGAGGAAGGCTGTGGCCCGCCCAACCTCCGTCGCGGTCAGTTCCTCCGGAAGCGGCGCGTTCTGCGCCACGTAGGCCACCATTCGCTCGATGATGCCGATGGCGGACGCCGCCCGGGACGCGAACGGCCCCGCTGACACCGTATTGACCCGGACGCCAAACTTCCGGCCAGCCTCGAACGCAAGGAGCCGCGTGTCGCTCTCGAGTGCCGCCTTGGCGCTGGACATGCCGCCACCGTACCCGGGAATGACGCGCTCGCTTGCCATGTACGTGAGGGACGCGAAGGACCCACCCGGCCGCATGAGCGGGCCGAAGCGCTGCACCATGCTTACCAGTGAGTATGCACTGGCGCTCACCGCAGCCAGATAACCGTTGCGACTGGTCTCGAGCAGCGGCTTCTTCACCTCCGGCCCGTTGGCCAGGGCATGCACCACAATGTCCAGCGGCTGCTCGCCAAAGTCGGCAACGAGTCGAGCCGCCAACCCGCTGATGGAACAATCCCCCACATCCTTGTAGCGCTTGCTCGACCTGAGATCCTCAGGGATTGCGTCGTATGTGTCGAACACCGCATCCAGCGGGTAAATACGCTCGAAATCCAGCCGGGACCCGTCGGACAGCACGCGCGATTCGTCCATCTTGCCGCGCTCCAGCAGGTTCATGAAGATGGTGAGCGCCGGCGGCCACGTACCAACGCACACACTCGCGCCCGCCTCGGCCAACGCCTTGGCAATGGCGAACCCGAATCCGCCGTCGTCTGCCACCCCCGCAACCAGCGCCCGGCGTCCTGAGAGATCGATGTTGAGCATCAGACTATAATGACACGCGGTCATGACGAGGCAAGGGGCCAGCGCTGAATCGAGTGCTGGCTTCGTTCGTCATACGCATGACCGCGAATTTCTTCAGGTCGCCGTACCCTGACACAGCACCATGACGACGATTCTGTTCGTAGACGACGAGGAGATCATCGGGCGCGCCGTGTCGCGCCTGTTCTCGATACGCGGCGACACCGCGTTCGTCGCCCATTCTGTGTCGGAGGCCCAGCTCATCCTCACCGTGCACGAACCCGACATCATTTTCATCGACGTCTGGCTCGGTGGAGAAAGCGGCTTTGAACTGCTGAACTGGATCGAGGACCACTATCCGCATCTGTCGGATCGCGTCAGCTTCGTGAGTGGCGACCTCCCCCCGGACGAGGAGCCCAACGAGGTGTGGCAGCGGCTGGGCCGGCCGGTCATTCGCAAGCCCTTCGACTTCTCCAAGCTCATCGAGGTCGTTGCCGGTGCGGGGAAGGGCGCCAGCGCATAGCGTACACCCGTGCGCAACAACGTGAAAAGGTCCACTCGCACCACCTCGCCCGCCTTCGCGACGGCCGAGACACCGCATGTCATGGAGGCGCGTCCGGACGTCATGTCGAGCGGGCCGTCCTTCGCGCGCGGGTTGTGGCGCATCGCTGCAGCCGATGTGTCGAGTGGAAACAAGGTCAGCTTGCTCCACGACGGCCCCGCAACCTTCGACGCCATCTGTGCCGCCATCGATGGCGCCACCCAAACCGTCGTCCTCGAAGCGTACATCCTGCGATCCGACGAGGTCGGGGAACGGATCGGCGCCTCGCTCATCGAGGCCGCCGCACGGGGCATCGACGTCCGCGTTCTCAGCGACTGGATCGGCATGCGCGGGATCAGCACTGGCTACCTGCACCGGCTCCAGCGCGCCGGCGTCACGCGCCGGGTGTTCGGAACGCCGGGCCTTCGCTCATGGTTCGGGCTGGTCCCACGCGACCACCGCAAGCTCGTGGTCGTCGATTCGTCCGTCGGGATCACCGGCGGCGTCGGCATCGGCAACGAATGGATGGGCAAGACCAAGCGCCATCGCGGCCATTGGCGCGACACCGCCGTTCGCATCGAAGGGTTGGCGGCCAACGACATGCAGCAGGCATTCGAAGCCATGTGGGAACGCGCACTCCACCGGGAGCGACGCATGGTCACCCGCAAGACGCGCCGAGTGGCCCGGGGTGCCAACCTCGACCCGTCCACGGCCGAGCCGGCGTTGGTCGGAATCGTGGAAGGCGAGCCCTTCCGCATGCGAATTGCGCGGTCGCTCCAGGTGCAGGCTATTTCCGCTCAGCGGTCCATCTGGATCGCCAACGCCTATTTCGTTCCCGCATGGTCCGAGGTGGAGTCCCTCATCGGCGCGGCGCGCGACGGCGTGGACGTCCGCATCCTCGTTCCCGCGCGCAACGACCACCGCTGGGTCTCCTTCCTTACCCGCCGGTACTATCGCAAGCTGCTCACCAACGGCGTCCGCATCTGGGAGTGGAAGGGCACCATGATGCACGCCAAGTCGAGCGTGGTGGACGGGCGCTGGGTTCGTGTGGGCTCCACCGACTTCAATCCACTGGGCGTCGCCATCAACTACGAGCTGGACGCGGTCATCGAGGACGCCGCGCTTGGCACGCAAGCTGAAAGGATGTTCCTCGAGGATCTCGATCGTTCCCGCGAGATCACGATGCGCAGCCGGCGCGTGCGCGGCTGACAGTCCCTCTCGCAAGGCTCATGTCGCTCGGCATTCGGCGGACGCTGGTCATCGTGCCCGCACTTCTCACGGCGCTCGTGTCACAACAGGTCGCCGCACAGGTCGATTCATCGGCGTCCAGTCGGCCCTTCTTCACCTACCGCGACGGCCTGCTTGCCGGCGCGTTCGTCGTCGGCGCCCTGCTCATCCGCCCATTGGACGAACGCTACGCCAGGCGACTACAGGACTCCTCAACGCAGGCCAATCGCAAGCTGCATGTATTGTCCAGGCTGGTCCGCACCACCACCGCACCCGGTTCCTACATCATCGGATCGACCATGTACCTGGCCGGACGAGTGACCAAGGAACAGCACCTCACTGAGCTGGGGCTGCGCGGCACCGAGGCTCTCCTGGTTGGTGAAGCCGTGGGCGGCGTGATGAAGGTGGTATTCGGGCGGCAACGCCCGGACGTGGAACCACGCAACGCCAATGGCTTCAGCTTCATGCGGGGCTTGAGCGGCGGCGACCCCTATCACTCGTTTCCGTCGGGCCACACCCTTGCCGCATTCGGCGCCGCTGCAGCGGTCACGAGCGAGACCGCTCGATGGTGGCCGAGCTCGCAGTTCATCGTTGGCCCCCTGCTGTTCGGCGGCGCGGCCGTTACCGGGATGTCGCGCATGTACGACAACCGGCACTGGGCGAGCGACGTGATCGTGGGCGCCGGTCTCGGAACCTTCGCTGGCCTGAAGGTGGTGCGATATCACCGCGCGCATCCCGATACGCGCGTGGATCGCTGGCTGCTCTCCGGCTCCATTTCGCCAACCAGCGCCGGAGGGCGGGCCCTTCACTGGTCGCTCCTGCCCGGCCTGTCCCTCCCGGGACCGGTGCGATGAAGAACGGCCCGAAAAGCGGCATCTTCATCATCGCGCCCATTGAGGGGCCGGTTGGCACCCGGATCTCGCAACTCCAGGGGCTTCATGATCCGCGCATCCTCAAACTCGGCCCCCCACATGTGACCATCGTCGGATCGTCCGGCATGGGCCCCATCGACTCGCGCACGGCTGTTCCGGATCTGGAGCACACGCTGGCACCCATCGCGGCCACCACCCCTCCCATCACGCTGACGTTCACTCGGCCCACGCGATTCATGCAGACGGAAATCGTGGTGCTGTTGCTGGATCCGCACGGGCCCCTCCGCACGCTGCACGAACGCATCAAGATGAGTGGCCTGAAGGCCGCGCCACCGCGATTCTTCTTTACGCCGCATGTGACGCTCAGCTTGTATCGTGAACTCCCGAAAGAGGCGCTCACGCAGCTGCTCGTGGAACGATTCGACGAGACGGCGGTGCTGTCGCGCATCGAGGTGCACCTCACGAAGGACACTGGCGAATCCAGGCGCCTGCTCACCTTCCCCCTTGCCGGCTGACCTGCTTCCCGTCATCCGCCCCGGCTAACTTGGTAGGGAGACCGATCCCCTCCTCGCCGAACCATGCACGACGAATATCACGAACAGGTCATCACCAATATCGAATCGGACATGACCAGCCACGCGGCAGCGCAGTTTGCGGCCCTGGTCACCAACTATTTCGATGCCACGCGCGATGTCACGGCGCCCGTCAGTACCTCACTCACCGCCACCCAACTCGCCGCGCGGTTCGACGAACCCCTGCCGCAATGGGGCACGCCATTGACCGAGGTGCTCGCCCGACTCGAACGCGACGTGATTGCCGACAGCAACCGGCTCTACCATCCCCGCGCGGCCGGCCACCAATGCTCGCCGCCGCTGCCTGCTGCCATCTGGACTGAATCCGTCATCGGTGCACTGAACCAATCCGTGGCCGTCGCAGAAATGTCCCCCACCGGAACGGCGATCGAACATCGTGTCGTTCGGTGGATGTGTGACCTGGTGGGATTTGGATCGAGTTCCGGCGGCACGCTCACGAGTGGCGGAACGGAGGCAACGTTCACCGCGCTGCTCGCCGCGCGCGCCGCCCTGTTGCCCGACGCATGGATCAACGGTGTGGGAGCGGAGCCGCCGGTGGTGGTCTGCGGGGAACACACGCACTACGCCATCGCGCGCGCCATCGGGGAACTCGGCATCGGCTCGAGAAACACGGTTGTGGTCCCATCGCGCGAATGGCGAATGAATACGGACGCGCTCATTGAGCGGCTCGACGAACTGGCGGCGGCGGGCCGCAGCGTCATGGCGGTGGTCGCGACGGCCGGCTCCACGGCCACGGGCGCTATCGACGATCTGGACACGATCGGACAACAGTGTGAAGCGCGAGGCATCTGGATGCACGTGGACGGTGCGCACGGGGCGTCCGCGCTGCTCAGCGAGCGCGATCGCCACCGGCTGCGCGGAATCGAACGCGCACGGTCCATTGCGTGGGATCCGCACAAGATGATGTTGCTGCCCCTCGCTGCGGGCCTGCTCCTGGTGCGCGACGAGCGCGATCTGGAGCGGGCGTTCAGCCAACGCGCGCCCTATCTGTTTCATGGCGGCGAAAGCGAGCGCGTGGTCGATCAGGGCATCCGGAGCTTTCAGTGCTCGCGTCGCGCGGACGTGATCAAGCTCTGGGTCGCGCTGCAACGGTACGGCGCACGCGGCATCGGCGCGCTGTACGACGGCCTGTGCCACACCACCCGGGTCATGCACGCGGTACTCGAAGCGCATCCGCTCTTCGTCACGCTCCACGAACCGGAAGCCAACATCCTCTGCTTCCGCTATGTAGGCGATGGCTCGATGAACGACGCGGAGCTCGACACGTTGAATCGCGAGCTCCGCGAACGCTATAACCGCTCCGGCGCCGGCTGGATTACCGCAACGGACCTTCGCGGTCGCCGCGTGCTGCGCGTGACGATCATGAATCCGCGCACCACCGCCGAAGACGTCAACGCGATCGTTTACGGCCTGGCGCGTGAAGCAGCCTTGATCTCCCTTACAACGCCTTCTTGATCGCCGCCTCGATATTCTGCGTTCCGCCCACGCCCGTGTAGACGATCTTGCCGGCCTTGTCGAGCACCACCACGTAGGACGTGGCCGGTACATCCCACTTGCCGGTGGCGTCGCCACGCGTATCGAACAGCTGCTCGCCCGGTACGCCGTACTTCGCCACGTGCGCCTTCACGCGCGCCACATTCTGGTTCACGCTTACGGCCACGGCCACGAATTTCACCTTCGTGCCATAGGTGGCCGCAGCCTTCTTCATGGCCGGCAGGAGCGCTTCGCACTGCTCGCACCATGTTGCCCAGAACTCCACCACCGCCGGTCCCTTCGCCACCTGCGCGAGGTCTACCGTTTTTCCATCGAGCGTCTGGAGCGTGGCGCCTGGGACAATGCTGCCTAGCGGCAGTCCGGAGTCCTGCGCCTGTGCAACGCGCGGTGCCAGGGCGGCAACGGCAACCATTGCTGCCAGACCAATGCGAACGAATGCCTTCATATGATCAACTGTCCCATCTTGACGAGGTAATACTCGGCAGCGCCGAGCATGATGAGTGCGAACACTTTCTTCACCACCAGCATCCACGCGCCAGCGCGCGGAAGACGAGCCAGGCCGCCAGTGGACAACCCCACCACGACCAACAACGCACACATGCCGAGCGAGAACGTCAGCAGGTAGAAAAACCCGAGCATGGCACTGTGTGTCACCGTTACCCACGTCAGCACCGCAGCCATGACCGGTGCCGAACACGGTGCCGCAACCAACCCGGACATCGCCCCCATTCCGAAGGCACCGGAAAAGCGACCCGCCGTACCCATGTTCGCCGCGCGCGCCATGATACCCTGAGGAACGCGAATGGGTACCACATCCACCATGCTCAATCCCGCCAGGATGAGTACGTTGGCCATGACGAAGTACAGCCACGGATTGGTGCTCACGCTACCAAAAATGGTTCCGGTCAGCCCCGCAAACACGCCGAGTGCGGAGTAGACCATTGCCAGCCCCACTACATACGTGAGCGTGAGCAGCACCGGCCGCAGCTTCGAGGCCGGCTCCCCAGCCGACTGCCCGCCCACAATGGCCGCCGTAATGGGAATCATGGGGTAGACACACGGCGTGAGGCTCGTCAGAACCCCGCCAAGAAAGAGCGCAGGCAACGCCAGCAGCGGATTGCCATTCAACAACTGCTGCGAGATCGACGCGTCAGCCACGGAATTGATGCAGGAAGGAGTGTGATCGAACAACTACGACGACGCATGGCGTCGCGGCAGCGACTTCAACCAGTGAATGATATACTCACGAGCCGCACAACTCGTTCTCTCCTCGCAAGTGCAATTGATGCGTTCGCAACTTGTTGAACGGCGTGACATCCCGGGCCGTAACCAGGTTGGCCTCTGTGATGACAACCCTGAACCGTCACTCATTCCATCCCAACCACTAGCGTGTTGAACCCGACCTGGCTGGCCCGCGCAACGGCCGTCACCCTCGTGGCCCTGGCCGTGTTCGCGATTGCGCGTGTACGTCGCGAGCCGAGCGCGCCAGTCGCCGCCACGCACGCGTCGGTCGCCGTCCTGATCTTCGACGAAGCCGACTCAGCGAGCACTGGATACAACACCGGCTTGGCGGAAGCCATCGTCGCCAGCACCGCCAGCGCCGGAGGAAAGCACGTCGAGGTGCAGGGGCCCGGTACCACAGCGGCGTTCGACGGCAACAAGACGCCAATCGATACCATCGCACGGGCCCTCAGGGTCACGCATGTGCTCACGGGAACCGTGCGTCGCGCCACGGACGGCGTACACGTCTACGCCCAACTCGTGCGGGTGAGCGACCGTCGGCACATCTGGACGGCGCGGCTCAAGGACACGTTGCCAGCGGACGGCATGCGAGCAGACATTGGCGAGCAGATCGGCCGAGGGGCCGTGCAAGCGATCATCGCGCCAAAGTAGCCCCCGCCGGCATCCGTCTCACAGATCTCTCACACCTGTGGGACTGTTGTTCCCGGTCCGGCCAGTGCATGGTACAGGCCTACAGGGGTGGCCCGACGCTGCCCTCCACTCATGCGGGAGCTGCACATGGGGCGCTGGAGGCTCCCATCCATTCGCTGGCCGATGTTGTTGCTGCTCACCAGCATCGGATTCACCGCGGTCGGCGTATTCGAGGCCAACCGCGCCATCCGGTCGCAGCACGACGTCGCCGCCAATGCGCTGCATGACTACGCGGGCTTCGTGGCGTGGAGCTACGAACAACACCTCCGCGAGCAGATCAACGCCGGCACGCAGGAAATTCTGGGCCCCGTCAATCACGGGGTGGCCATGCACTCGTACCCGGTTGTTCCGTCGGCGGCATCCCTGCCACGCTACTTGCCCGAAGATGCGCGCTGTCAGTGCCATCGCTCTGGCCACGGGCCGGTGCCGTCCAACTACTTCGCCTACGTGCTCGGCAGCGACACCCTGGGAACCGTGCTCAATACGCACGACAATCCCACGGACGGATGGGAAGTGGATCGCCCGCTGGCCCGGCAGCTCTCGCCCGAGGGACGCGGGAACTACACCGCGCTCGAACGGCGCTGGATCAACGACACCATCTCGAAGCACATCCGCGCGCGAGGCGAGAATGGCCGCTTTCCCATCGTCATTGCGATGCGCGACTCGTTGCCGCGCGTGCTGGTCTACACCCTCATGCCCACCACCTGGGGCGATACGCTGGTCTACGGTGCCGAGTATTCGCGTTCCGCGCTGAAGCGGGTGCTGGCGGACGTGATGTATGAACGCGGGTTACTGCCGGCGACCTTTGCGCGGGGTCACCCCATCAATGACATCGTTCAGGTACGCGTCACGGACACGCGCGGCGACGTGCTCTTCGAGTCCGCACCGGCAATCGTGCTCGCCTTCGCCGACACCACGCGCCTGCCCGCCGCGTTCGGGTCGCTGCTCGTTCGCGTCCAGATCAATCCCGCCCGCGCCGGTTCCCTCGTGATCGGAGGGTTGCCCACCTCGAGGCTGCCATTCCTGCTCGGATTGCTGGCCGTTGCCGCCGCATTGTCGCTTGTGGCCATGGCGCAGCTCCGCCGCGAAGGAGAACTCGCGCGCCTGCGCTCTGGTTTCGTCGCGAATATTTCTCACGAACTCAGGACGCCGCTCTCGCAGATGCGATTGTACCTGGAAACACTCCGGCTCGGCCGCTTCACCACCGATGACCAACGTGCCTGGTCGCTGGACAACGTGGAGCGCGAGACGACGAGGCTGTCACACCTGGTGGAGCGTGTACTGCGCTTCTCGCGCACGGGCCGGCCTGACGATGACGCTCGCGATCCGGTGGACGCCTCATCGGAGGTCACGCGCATCGTCGAGGAGTTCCATCCGCTCGCATCTGCGCGCGGCACGCGTGTTACACTCGACGCGGGCAGTGTGCCGAAGCTGCTCCTGCGGCCCGCCGCGCTACGCCATCTGGTTCTCAACCTCCTCGACAACGCGGTCAAGTACGGGCCCACGGGACAGACAGTTCGGGTTCGCGTCCATGCCGTTGGTCCTGAAATACGGATCGAGATCGCCGACGAGGGACCGGGGGTCCCGGCTGCTGAACGCGAGGCGCTGTGGCGGCCCTATGCGCGCGGCAGGAGTGCCGGATCTCAGGCCGGCAGCGGGTTGGGGCTCTCCATCGTTCGCGACGTCGCGGCACAGCATGGCGGCCGCGCCTGGATCGAGGACCGTTCGGCCGGAACGGGGGCGGTATTCATCGTTGCCCTGCCGTTCGACCCACCGGAAGTCATCACCCTGGCGCCATCTGCACTCGTCGCATCGCAGCCCGTGACCGGCTGATGGCCCGCGTGCTCGTGGTGGAAGACAACGCGGCGCTCGCGGAGGGGATCGCCTACAACCTTCGCCATGAGCACCACGACACCCGCATTGCAGAAGACGGGCGCGCCGGACTCGACGCCGTGCGCACGTGGAGGCCGGACATCGTGATCCTCGATCTCATGTTGCCGGTGATGGATGGATACGAGGTGCTCTCGGCAATCCGGAAGGATCGCAACGCCGTACCGGTCATCATTCTCACGGCGCGCGGTGAAGAGGCCGACAAGGTGCGCGGCTTCCGGCTCGATGCCGACCAGTACGTGACCAAGCCGTTCGGTGTTCTCGAGCTGTTGGAACGCGTCGCCGCACTCTTGCGCCGCAGCGCGGCACGCGCGGCCTCCTCCACCCACACCGACTGTATTCGCTTCGCCGATGTCGTGGTAGACACCGCAGCTCGCACGGTCAGACGCGCCGATCAGCCATGCACGCTCACGCCAAAGGCGTTCGAGTTGCTGCTGGCGCTGATCAAGCGCAACGGATCCGTCGCAACGCGCGAGGAACTGCTAAAGGAAGTGTGGGGGTACGGCGCCTTTGTCCTGTCGCGGACCGTCGATTCACACGTTGCGGAACTCAGGCGCAAACTCGAAGTGGACGCGGCGCACCCGCGGCACATCCTGACGGTGTGGAAGAGCGGATACCGCTTCGAGACACGGTAGGGCAGCGGGCGTACAGCCGCGCCACCGCCCGTTCAGTGCGGACTGCTCGCCGCGGCTGCCTCGTGCGAGGCCTCGTTGCGGTACGCATATACGAGCGATGCGCCAATGGCGAAGATCAACAGCACGGCAGCGATCACGGTACTCGGCGAACGCCGACGGAACCATCCGCGTCGATGCACCGGCACCGGCACGATCGGGACGAAGAGCGGTGAGTGTCGATGTTCACCGCTGGAGCGAGGCAACTGGTCCGTCATCGGTGACAATCCCTCATCGTATGTACCGCGAGCGATCCACCCACCGCGCCCGAGGCGCAACTGGCAATGAACGACTCCGCCCCCAGTGCCCGAGCAGCAGGGCGGCGCGGGGCTGCATCAATACTGCGATGCGATGACAGCATCTCGCAACACCGAGCACAAACTTGGTACGTCTGCCAGGCGCGAATCAACCGAGCCGGACTTCATGAATCCTTCACATCCCTCGCACCGGACAGTCACCACCCCGATCACGTGGCACCCCATCTTGAGCCGTGCCGGAGAAGCGTCAACCGTCAACCGTTCGAGGGACCAATGCCAGTCCATCATCACAACCCCATCCGCGTGCTCGCACTGGTCGCGCTTACCGCGACCCTGGCCAGCGCACAGGGCGCACGTTCTCCTCGCGCCGATCTCAGCGTCACCCCCGCTTGGCTGGCCGAGCACCTGAAAGACCCCGACCTGGTGTTGCTGCATGTGGGGGAGAAGGCCGAATACGACAAGGGGCACATCCCCGGCGCGCGCTTCGTGACCATGGAGGATCTCTCCGTGTCGAGCATGGATCACGAACACGGGCTCATGCTCGAACTGCCTCCCACCGAAACCCTCCGCGCGCACCTTGCCGCACTCGGCATTTCCGACAAGTCTCGCGTGGTCGTCTACTACGGCAACGACTGGATCTCGCCCAGCACGCGGATCCTCTTCACGCTGGACTACGCCGGCCTCGGTGATCGCTCCACATTGCTGGATGGCGGCATGCCGGCCTGGAAGGAGGCCGGACATCCCCTGTCCGCCGACGTGCCTACGCCACGAACCGGACAACTCGCGGCACTCAAAACGCATCCCATCGTGGTCAGCGCGGAATTCGTGAAGGCCAACCTCAAGTCGAATACCGTGCGCGTGCTGGACGGCCGGGCCGCCACGTTCTTTGACGGTGCCGACGCGGGGAATCCACGCAAGGGACACATCGCCGGCGCGCGAAGCCTGCCCTTTACCGAGGTCACGGACGACAAGCTTCGTCTCAAGAGTGCGGAGCAGTTGGCCGCCCTGTTCACGAAGGCGGGGGTCGGGCCCAGGGATACGGTGGTCGCCTACTGCCACATCGGACAGCAGGCCACGGCCGTGCTCTTTGCCGCGCGCACGTTGGGTCATCCCGTGCTCCTGTACGACGGCGCTTTCCAGGAATGGAGCCGCCGCTCGGAATTGCCCGTCGAGAATCCCGCGGAGAGCACCAGGAAGCCATGACAAATCCCCACGGCTCGGACCAGCCACGCCCGTACGCGGATCCGTACCTCGCCGGTGTCGCGCTCGGCCTCGTACTGCTCGCAGCCTTCGTACTCACAGGCCGAGGCTTGGGGGCCAGCGGAGCGTTCGCGACCGTAGCGTCCACGGTCGTGAATGCGGCGTCGAGCACCACCGCTCAGGGCAATCCGTTCTTCGCCGATCACCGCGACGCCGGCGGTGTGTGGTCGGACTGGTTGGTCATCGAGCTGGCCGGCCTCTGCATTGGCGCATTCCTCTCCGCGCGGTTCGCGAACCGCGTGCGTTTGGAGGTGGAGCGCGGTGCCCACACTACTGTCCGCGGCCGATTGGGTGCCGCCGCGGCCGGCGGCGCGGTGATGGGCGTGGGCGCCGTGCTCGCCCGCGGCTGCACGAGCGGGCAGGCGCTCACCGGCGGCGCGCTGCTCAGTGTGGGGAGCTGGATCTTCATCGCCGGCGCGTTTGCGTCTGCGTACGCGGTGGCCCGGATGCGTCGCAGGGCATGGTCATGATCGCGCCATGGTGGGAGACGGGCGCGCTCAGTCCGCCCGGCGTTCTCGTGGCTGGACTCTTCGTTGGCATCGCATTCGGTGCGTGCCTGGAACGAGCAGGATTGGGGAGCGCGAAAAAACTGATAGGCCAGTTCACCCTGAAGGACATGGCGGTGTTCAAGGTGATGTTCACGGCGATCGTCACCGCCATGCTTGGCGTGTTCTGGTTGTCGCGCGTGGGTGTGCTCGATCTCGACAAGGTCTACCTGCCCGAAACCTTCGTGCTCCCCCAACTCGCAGGCGGTGTGATCTTCGGCGTCGGCTTCGCGCTGGCGGGTTTGTGCCCGGGCACATCGTGCGTGGCTGCCGCAACAGGTCGCGGTGACGGATTGGCGGTGGTACTCGGCATGCTCGCCGGTGTGCTTGCCACAGGCTTGGCGCTGCCCACGTTTCAAGAGTTCTTCGTCAGCACTGCAAAGGGAGGCTTCACCCTCTCGCAGGCATTCGGGGTGACGGACGGCGCCGTGGTGTTCGCCATTGTGGCGTTGGCGCTCGTGGGCTTTGCGGTCACGTCGCGCATCGAGCGCTGGGCGTCGAGGACGAGCACGTGACCAACACAGCGAGAAACGTTCTCGTGGCCATGACCATCGTGCTCGCCGTTGGGGCTCTGATTGTCGGCAACCCGCGAGCCTCCACATCGGGCACCGTGGATGTCACCGCGCTTGCGCGCGACATCGAGCATGAGGCCGATCATGTCACGGCCCTGGAACTCGCCCAGTGGCTCAGGGACCACAAATCCGGCCTGCGCGTGCTCGACGTCCGCTCCGATTCCGAGTTCGCCGACTTCCACATTCCTGGCGCAGAGCACGTGGCGCTCTCGCGACTGGCGTCGCTGAAGCCGGCCGGGGGCGAGACTATCGTGCTCTACTCCGAAGGCGGTGCGCATGCCGCTCAGGGATGGGTGCTGCTCCGCGCGCTCGGCTTCCGCGAGGTGTACTTCCTGCGCGGAGGGTTGCTCGACTGGATGGACGACATCGAGAACCCGGTCCGCGCGGCAAATCGCACGGCGGACTCCGCATGGGCCCACCAAGCGGAACTGAGCCGGTACTTCGGCGGCGTTCCTCGTGTCGGTGCCGTCCCAGGTCTCCCATCGGCGTCCGTCGGCGCCGAAACTGCGCCCGCGGCCACCTCGGCAGTGGCTCGGGCGAAGAGGCGGGGATGCTGACCGCCGAAGCCATGCCACTGGTTGAGCACGAGACACCACGCGATTTCCTCGAGCTCCGCGCACGCGAGTTCGCGCGTCTCGACGCCGGCGGTCACGCGTACCTCGACTTCACCGGCAGTGCACTCTACCCCGAGAGCCTCGTGCGCTCGCATGGCGACACGTTGCGCTCTGGGGTATTCGGCAACCCACATGCCGAGAATCCAACTTCGCTCGCGAGCACCAGCCACCTCGCACTCGCACGCTCGCGCGTACTGCGGTTCATGGACGCCGATCCTGCCGAGTACACGGTGGTGTTCACCGCCAATGCGACCGCTGCGCTCGCGCACGTGGCGACGAGCTATCCATTCGGTCCGGCCGTTCCACTGGTGTTGTCCGTGGACAATCACAATTCCGTGAACGGCATTCGCGAATACGCCATGCGGGCGGGGGCGACGGTGCATTATCTGCCGCTCGATGCCGAGCTGCGGCTTCACGCCCCCGACGCTCGGCTCCAGTCGCTACGGCAGGCAAATGATGCCGGCGGACTCATGGCATTTCCGGCCCAGTCCAATTTCTCCGGCGTGAAGCACCCGCTCGCCCTGGTCACCACCGCACAGTCGCTTGGTTTTCGCGTGCTGCTCGATGCTGCCGCGCTGCTTCCCATGACGCGCTTGAGCCTCCGCGACGTCCCCGCCGATTTCGTGGCGTTGTCGTTCTACAAGATGTTCGGCTATCCAACGGGAGTCGGCGCCCTGGTGGCGCGACGAGACGCCCTGTCACAGCTGCGCCGGCCATGGTTTTCCGGCGGCACCGTGGACTTTGTGTCCGTCCAGAACGTGATGCACGCGCTCCGCGCGGGCGAGGAAGGCTTCGAAGACGGAACGCCGGACTTCCTCGGCATCTCGGCAATACCGGCTGGCCTGCAATTCCTGGAAGACATCGGTCTGCCGCGCATCGAGCGGCACTCCATGAATCTGACGGTGCAGCTAATTGCAGCATTGACCTCGCTTCGGCACCGCAATGGCCAGCCGCTGGTGCACGTCTACGGGCCGCAGGACGCGCGGGCGCGCGGGGCAACTGTTGCGTTCAACGTGCTGAACGACGCAGGCAGTGTGGTGCCATTTCAGGCGGTGGAGCGGCGCGCGCACGTGGCGCGGGTGTCAGTGCGCGGCGGCTGCTTTTGCAATCCCGGCGCTTCGGAGACGGCGTTCGGATTCCCTGCCGAGGCAACCGCACAGTGTCTCGTGTCCACCAGGATGAACGGCTGGGCGCTATCGAGCTTCGCGGAGTGCATGCGGGGCTATCCGGTGGGCGCAGTGCGCGCATCGTTCGGGATGGCCAGCAATCGGGCGGATGCACTGCGACTCCTGTCAGTCGTCGAGTCGTTTGTCGACGACTAGCCGAAAAACCGGAGCATGAGCGCGAGTCGTGAGCCATCAGCGGGAGCACGAGCGTGGGCGTGAGCCTCCAGCACTGAGCACTTCAGAGCCCGAGCTCTAGCTCCGAGCTGAAGCTCGAGCTCTAGTATGCTCAGTGCTGGAAGCTTCACGCTCACGCTCGTGCTCCCGCCGGTAGCTCACTCTCGGGCTCATGCTCGGCTGTACCAGCGCCATGTCTGTGCCGTGGGTAACATCTCGCCTGTTGGCCCGTCGTCTATATAGAGACCGGTGTCCAGATTTTCGAGAGGTGAAGCGTGCAGCCCACAATCACAATCCAGCCGACCAGCCGTCGAGCGCTGATCGTCCTCCTGATCCTCCTCGGCGTCCTCATCCTGGCGGGCGCCCGGAGCAGGGCCCATGCGCGCGCCCGCGCGACGGGGACCGTCCTCGCCACCCGCGCCGCGGCCCTCCCCGTTGTCCCCGCCGAGCGTGCCGCAAAGGTCAATGACGACCTTCACATGGAGATGTCGCCGCGCCGTTCAGCCAGCGCCGCGGACTCGGCCCGCGCGTTCGCGGTGGCTGCGCAGGTGCGAACCATGCTCGCGAAGTATCGCGATACCAGCGCTGCCACGGCCGACGGATACAAGATGTTCCTGCCCGAAGTGAAACGGCAGAAAGTCTATCATTTCACGAACAGCTGGCGCGCCACGCAGGAAGCCTTTCGCTTCGACCCCGCCAAGCCAACGTCCATTCTCTACACCAGGGATCCCGACGGGCACTTCACCCTGGTGGGCGCCATGTTCACCGCGCCCAAGCGGTTCGGTTTCGACAAGCTCGACGCGCGCGTCCCCCTGTCCATTGCCCGGTGGCACAAGCATGTGAACTGGTGCGTGCCACGGAAGGACCACCCAGACCGGTGGCTCGAGCGCAAGGACGGCCTGCCGCAATTCGGACCCGAGAGTCCCGTGGCCACCAAGGCCGCGTGCGATGCGGTGGACGGCATCTTTCACGAAAACGTCTTTGGCTGGATGCTGCACGCCAACGTGATGACCAGCAACGACCCCTCGGCCATCTGGGGCGACGAGCACGCGGGCCACGACATGCACGATGGCATGAAAATGGACCCCGGTATGTAGCGCTGGTGGGTCTTCAGGATGACCCGCTGCATGCGTGAAAGGGCTGGCGTGATTGGGGGAAACCCACCCATTTTTGGGTCATCCCACTCCCTCCTTTCGCAGGATACTCGCCATGCTCGCAGTAACGCAGCTCATGATGACGGCGCTTGTTGCCGCGTCATCAGCCATCGGCACGCATCATCGCTCGCCGGAAATGCCGCCGGTGGTCACCGTGCACGCCAAGGACTTCGCCTACGTCGCGCCCAAAACGGTGAAGTCCGGCGCCACGACCTTCCGGCTCGTGAACGACGGCAAGACCATGCACCACCTCTCAATCATTCGCCTCCAGAAGGGCAAGACCGTCGCGGACTTCGTCAATTTCATGAAGAAACCGGCTCCGCCGTTCGGATGGTTTACCGAAGTGGGCGGCCCAAACCCGGCGTTGCCCGGCGGAACGGTCGAAGCCACGCTGGCGCTCGAACCAGGCAACTACGTGATGGTCTGCTTCATCCCCTCGCCGGGCGAGTCGGCCCCGCACATGATGAAGGGAATGGTCAGTGAGCTGACCGTCACCAGCGACAAGGGTATGGCCATGCCGGCCAGCGACGTGACCATCAAGACGAGCGACTACGCCTTCGCGATGTCCACGCCGCTCACCAAGGGACACCACGACATCGCCGTCCAGAATGACGCGGCCCAGGCCCACGAAGTCGTGGTCGTGCAACTGGCGCCCGGCAAGACCATCGCCGACGTGAACAAGTGGGTGGATACGGACCTGATGAAAGGCCCGCCGCCGGGCAAGCCGGTTGGCGGCATGTCGGGCATCGCCAAGGGGCAGGCGGGCTCGTTCTCGATCGATCTGGCGCCCGGCAACTACGGGCTGATCTGCTTCGTTCCGGACGCCAAGGACGGCAAGGCCCACTCGATGCACGGCATGACGAAGTCGTTCACCGTGGCGAACTAGCCTTCACTGCGTTCTCTCCCGATCGCGCATCACTCGCAGCACCACCTCGCGATCGCTGTTGCCCGTTATCACCATCAGTAGCCCTCGCCAAGGCTCGCCGCCGCGCCCATGTGTTGACACCTGACGCACGACGATGCCGTCACCGACCGCGGGTTTGGCGGTCACCTGCCAACCTGCGGCCGCGAGCTGCGCGGCGTAGTGCGACAGGATGGCGTCGGAAGCCAGCGTGCTGTCGACCCGCGCGCTGACTTCCACGTTGTCATTGCCCCAGCTGTTGCCGGCGGTCTCGGTCCGCACGCCATGCGGCGGTGTGAGGAGGGGGATGTTCACCGGCGGCGTACGGTCTGGCTGCGGTGTACCGCCACAGGGTCCTTCCAGTTCGCTTCCTCCCGCAAAGGACACGGCAATCACGGTACCGCTCTGTGATGAGTCGGTCGTCGTGATACCGACCGCGCCATTCTTGCCGCAATACGACGTTGAGCGAAACGAGTTCGGCCTGTTGGGAGCAAAGCCGTGGTCGCCGTCCCAGGATACCGGGGAGCCAGCTACTTCTCGGAACCCTGCACCCTTCAGCAGCGCACCATAGCTCTGCGTCGCACTGGTTCCCGCCGGGTAGCCAAATACGGCTGTCGCAATGGGACCAACCATAGCGCCGCCGATGATCGTCGCCGGGGCAAGGGGGAGCAGTGAGGCCGGCCACTTCTCCGGCGCGCGGCCCGCCACGAACGCCACGTTAAAACCCAACCCGCCAAAAAACGGCCCAATGACCGAGGTCGCGAGCACGGTCGGAATTGTCGCCGGCGGCGACTGGGCATCTGCGGCCCGTGCCGCGGTGCCGAGCATGACCACCGCGCCAACTACGCGTGCCCCGCGCGCGGCAACGCTGACGAATACCGTCATTGGCGCGCCCTCCGCCACATGATGATGGCAACGTGGCGATCGCTCCCACTGGCCATCACCGTCAACATGCCGGACCACGGCTTGTCCGCGCCATCCGTCGCATCGAACACCTCCGTCGCCACCTGGCCCTTGGAGACAGCGTCGATTCTCTTCCAACCCGCGGACACCAGCTGCTTCCCGTAGTGTGCCGCCACCGCCTCGGCGCTCAGCGTCGAATCCACCAAACGCGTCCGGACGGAAATTTCATCTCCGCCCCCCGAGCTGCCCCCGCCCTGCGAGCGCGAGGTGGAGGGCGCGATCAGGATCGGAACGACCAGCTGCTTCGGCATTGCGGACTGCATGATCATTTGCCGGTTGCAGCCAGGTTCGCGGAACCGGTAGGTCACATGCACGAACGCTCCCACCGCGGCACCCGGGACTGCCACCGCCGTGACCCCCGCGGAGTCGTGGCAGAACAGGCCGTAGCTGCCAAAGAAGTTGTTGTTGGACTGAAAGCCGAACGACTGGAATCCGCTCTGGGGCGGCAACGGCGGCGGCGCCCAACCCGCGCCTTCGATTCGGCGCAGGTAGGTCTCCAGGAACCGGCGCGCGGTGTCCGAGAAAACGGCCACCATCGCCGTCCCGCCGTTCAATCCGCCTTCCACCCGTGCGGGCGCGGCAGGCCTGAGCGCCTCCGGCCACCCGGTAGGCAGTCCACCCACCACGAAATGCGCATTGTCCAACGGTCCGTTCCGGTTGCCCGCCATGAGCGCGTTGGCGAGCCCGGCGGGAATGCTGACCGGATCGGACTGCGCGGCAACCACAGCACCAGGGACGACGAAGAGCAGCGCGACGAGAGCCACGGCGCCCGCGCGAATACGATTGGCCATCGGTGTGTCCGAACCATGATTTGAGGCCGCATGCGGCGGCCGCATCGTCGCGGGTGCTCGCTTCCGTCAATCCTGCTCGGCAGCACGGACGCGCACAAGCCGAAGTCTGAGAACCTTCTTGGCAACGCCACGCCCGCGCCGGAATCATTAGATTTCGCGGCTGTCCGGCACCACCGGCAGCCGCACAGCAGTTCGGCGCATCCTTCTCATCCCGCTATCGACCGTGGCCCCACAGTTCATCTACGTCATGAAGGCCCTGCGGAAAGTCGTTCCGCCATCCCGGGTCATTCTCGACGACATCTGGCTCTCCTTCTATCCCGGCGCCAAAATCGGCGTCCTCGGCGCCAATGGCGCCGGCAAGTCGAGCCTTTTGCGCATCATGGCCGGCGTAGACGACAGCTTCCAGGGCGAGGCGTGGGCGGCCAAGGGCACCAAGATCGGCTACCTGCCGCAGGAACCGCAGCTCGATCCCACACTCGACGTACGCGGCAACGTCATGCTCGCGGTTGCCGACCAACGGAAACTGCTCGATCGCTTCAACGCGATCAGCGCCGCGTTTGCCGAGCCGGACGCCGACTTTGACAAGCTGATGGACGAGCAGGCGCGCGTGCAGGAACGCATTGACACACTCGACCTCTGGAATCTCGACAACAAGATCGAGATTGCCATGGACGCGCTGCGACTGCCGCCCGATGATGCCGACGTCACCGTGCTGTCCGGCGGCGAGAAGCGCCGCGTCGCGCTGTGTCGCCTGCTCCTCGAACAGCCCGACATGCTGCTGCTGGACGAGCCCACCAATCACCTCGACGCCGAGAGTGTCGAGTGGCTCGAGCGGTTCCTCGGTGAGTTTCCTGGTACCGTCGTTGCCATCACCCACGATCGCTACTTCCTGGACAACGTGGCCAAGTGGATCCTCGAGCTCGATCGCGGCAAGGGCATGCCGTACGAGGGCAACTACACCAGTTGGCTGGACCAGAAGCGCGAGCGTCTCAAGCTGGAAGAGAAGACCGAGAGCGCGCGCCAACGCACCCTCGCCCGTGAGCTCGAGTGGGTGAAGATGGCCCCACGCGCTCGGCAGGCGAAGAGCAAGGCGCGTATCCAGAAGTTCGAGGAGCTCCAGGCGCAGGACACCGGCGACGCCGTACTCGCGCACGAAATCACCATCCCGCCTCCACCGCGCCTCGGCAACGACGTCGTCATCGCCAAGGGATTGAAGAAGGCCTACGGCGACAAGGTGCTCTTCGACGATCTCACCTTCTCGTTGCCGCGTGGTGGCATCGTGGGTGTGATCGGGGCAAACGGCGCGGGCAAGACCACGCTGTTCCGCATGATCATCGGCGAGGAAAAGCAGGACGGCGGCGATCTCAAGATCGGCGAAACCGTGCAGCTCGCGTATGTGGATCAGGGGCGCGTGCTTGACGGCAGCAAGACCGCGTATCAGGAAGTGAGTGAGGGCCGAGATGAGATCACGGTGGGCAACCGCGAGATCAATGCGCGCGCGTACCTGAGCCAGTTCAACTTCAAGGGCACCGATCAGCAGAAGAAGGTTGGCGACTTGTCGGGTGGAGAGCGCAACAGGTTGCATCTCGCAAAGCTGCTCAAGTCAGGCGGCAACGTGCTGCTGCTCGATGAGCCGACGAATGATCTGGACGTGGATACGCTGCGCGGGTTGGAAGAAGCGCTGCTCGACTTCGCGGGATGTGCGGTGGTGATCTCGCATGATCGGTGGTTTCTCGATCGTATTGCCACGCACATTCTGGCCTTCGAAGGGAATTCGGAAACAGTGTGGTTCGAGGGGAACTTCAAGGAGTACGATGCGGACTTGCGGCGGCGTAAGGGAGCCGACGCGGATACCCCGCACCGCGTGACGTACAAGAAGCTGGTGCGCACCTAGTTACAGTGCTCGGGCCCCTCCACAGAACAGGTTGGAGGGGCCCGTTGCGTTACAAGTAGCGGCAGAAGTCCAGACACGCGAACTCACCGTTTCGCTCCCGAGTGGAGACGTACCGTCTGCCCGACCGTCACACTGCCGATGCGCGTGACGGCGCCGTAGATCCCCGCCGTATTCTCGTTGGCGCGAACGGCGGCCTTCATCATCTCAGGCGCCACGGCCGCCGAATCGGGATCGAGGTTGATCATCGAACAGCGCGTGTCGCGCATGGTGACGGTCACGGCCGCCGCATCATGCGCATCGCCGAATGACAGCACACTCCCAACCCACGCATCCTCCTCGAACGGCGCCTGGCGCAGGGTGCGCAACAGGATGTTCGGCCGAAAGCGCCGGACGTCCGCGCTCCGTCCGGCGAGTCGGCAGATCTCGTGAACGGTGTCCACGGTAATCACGGAGATGGGCGCCTCGTCGAAGATGCCGTGTTTCAATCGCATCATCTCGACGGGAGCACTCAATCGCCGCGCGATGTCCGCGGCCAGCGCATCGCCGAATATCTCCATGTCCTCGCCGTCCGGGGTGCGGACGTGCGTCGGCAGACCCTCCTCCCCGTCTTCGCCTCGACGACAGGGCGTGAACAGCAGCAGCTCCTGAAGCCTGCTGGCCGTCAGCCAGGGAAATCCGCCGTGGTCGTTCTTCTTCCGGATCGCGAGCCGCCGATCGCCATCCAGGCCATGCCAACCCATCCTGGCGACGTCGAGCCGTTCGCCGGCCATGGACTTTACAGGGTAGCGGAAGATCGCCTCCACGACGCCCAACTCCGTGGGCCCACCTGCTCCGATTTCCGTCACTGAACGCCACCTGCCTGAAAGGGGTGAATTGCCATGGCGTGGATTGGCCAGGACCACATCGTCCGATTGAAAGTCGTCCGGCGGGATGGTCGCGAAGCCCCTTGGTTTTTTTACCCTACGCGCATGGATGCGTCTGATCCCTGTACGCCTGAAACTACGCACTACACAAGTAGTCCTCAGAGTCATTCAATCCATTTCCCAAGAGGCTCCATGAAGGTTCGTTCAATGGCAATCCTGGCCTTGCTCGCCCCCGTTGCGGCGTTGACAGCACAGGGAGCACCGAGTCAAGGCTCCGACGCTGCGATCAGCGTCCGCTTCGGAACCCTCGGCTTCGGCCCGGAAGTATCGAAGCTGGTGACGCCGCATGTCGGCCTCAGAGCCGGCGTCAACTTCTTCTCGATAAGCCATACCTTCAATCAATCCAACGCCAACGTCGACGCGACGCTGAAGTTGAAGGCCTTCACCGGGCTTGTTGACCTGTATCCGGGTGACCGTGGTTCCTTCCACTTCACGGCTGGCGTCATCACCAATCCAGTGACCGTCACAGGGAGCGGCACACCAAGCGGCAACACCACGATCAACGACCGAGACTACACTCCCGCACAGGTCGGAACGATGACGGTCACCGGCGAATGGCCCAGTGCATCGCCGTACCTGGGTCTCGGCTTCGGGACGCCGGCGGCTTCGCATTCAGCCATGTTCTTCGCCTTCGACATCGGTGCGGCGATCGGCAAGCCGAAAGTTGGCTTGACGTCGACGGGCGCGGCGTCCAACTCGACGCTCAAGTCAGATCTGGCTGCGCAGGTTGCCACGATCCAGAACAAGGTGCCAGCCTATCCGGTGATTGCCCTGGGGCTTGGCTACCGCTTCTAGTTCCACGTCGGCAGAATTCTCGTCCCTTCCCCCTCCCTCTGCGAAGGAGGGGGCGGACGCTGACACCTCCACCGCCGGTCTTCGATTTACGGCATCTCACCTGATCCGGCGAGCAATCGTCAGCGAAGCTCCAACGCGCGCCGCGCGCCAACGTCCGCGGCACCAAACACCTGCCAGGGCCGATCGCCGATCCGCACTCGAATTCGCTCCACACTGGCCGGAATCGCGAGGCGGTAGCTCGCACTGGATGTCTTGCTGTTCACCAGCCGGACACCATGCTCACGTACGAATGGTGTCTCCCCCGCACCGTTCAACACTTCCACTCCCGTGGCGGGACGCGTGCTCGGCACGAACGTCAGCGTGCCGCTCGCCTGCGGATTCGCAACCTCCACCGCGAGCTCGGGGCCGTCGGCATCGAACCAGAGCGTCGCGCCACTGTCCATTGGCGCTGCTTCCGGCGCACTCGGCGCGATCGGACGAGTCACGGATGGCGTGGCGCGACGACCCGTGAGCGAGGCGATCTGACGGGTCACCCAACCAACGGTCCACGCACGGAGAGGTGGTACGGCCGCGAGCGAGCCGATGACGAACAGCACCGCCGCCGCACGCCGCCACTGCTGCTGCGTCCACCACGGGCGGACGGCGCGTACAGGAGCGGCCACAGGAAGTGACGGATAACGGAAGTCATCCGGCACATCGAGCTCGGCGATGAGGCTGGAGACCCCGCGGGAGTACTGTCGCAGCACGCCCAGCCGGTCAGCACACTGCGCGCAGCTCGCCAGATGCTCGCGCTCCGTAGTGCTCGGGCCCGACGCGACATCGTCGAGCACCATGAGCTCTCCATCGTCCAGGTGTGCACTCGCGCTCGTGTCTGTCATCATCCGTCACCTTCTGCAATGTTCAGTCGCTGCGCCAACTTCACGAGCGCGCGAGCCGTGAGACTTCCAATATTTCCGATGGTGGTGCCCAGCGCGTCGGCGATTTCCCGCTGGGCAAACCCCTCTTCCCGCATCAACAGCGCGGTGCGCTCCTTCTCCGACAAATCGAGCAAGGCACGTTGCACGGTCGCTCGGCGCTCCGTCGCATCGAACTCCATTCCCGGATCGGGAACAGCGGAGGTCATCTCGATGTCCTGACCGGCCTGCGCGAGAATGAGCCCGCGCCGCGAACGCGTGCGCGCCTCGTCGCGGGCGATGTTCGTGGCCACCGTGTACAGCCACGCGCGCGGATTCGCGGGCGTCGCCTTCTGGTCCATCGCCCGCACGAAGGCCTCCTGCGCCGCGTCGGCAGCGATGTCGGAATCACCGGTGAATCGCATGAGGTAGCGGCTGAGTGGGCGATGATGGTCCGCAAAGAGTTGTACGACGTCCATGTCAGAACGATGCTCGCAGGCCGAAGACCTGTGCCTGTGGGATGCCGTCGCGGACATCGTCCACGACAGCGCCGCTCCCCGCGCACGATGATCGGCACGCGCTGGAGCCGTACGTCTGGGCGTTCGCGTGCCCCAGCAAATTGTGCATCTCCAGGTACCAGCCGAGACGCCATCGTCGAACGGGACGACTCCAATCCAGGACGACATCGAGGCCCTGGTAGGAGCCGAGTCGTTGCGCGAACGGATCGCTGGTGCGCGGCGGTTGGAGCCACCGGCAACCAACGGCATCCGCGCAATTGGACGTGCCCTGGAAGTAGCGCGTGAACGGCGCGCCGGTCGCAGCGGTGTATGCCGCGCCGATGTGCCATCGCCCGAGGCTGATACGCGTCGTCGCGTCGATGGCGTGTCGCCGGTCTTCCGGCGACGGCGTCTCATACCCGCCCGCCGACAGTGTCGAGACGCCATAGGTATAGGCAACCTGGCTGGTCCACCGGCCAGCGAGCCGCCGCACCATCGTCTCGAGGCCATGCGCGCGTTCCCGTCCCACTACATAGAGAGCGTGATCGGCAATCGGGCCTGGCGCAGGGTCGTCAACGGCGGTGCCGGTCATTCGGCGCGCGAAGACGTGCGCCGAGGCGAGCCAGCTATCGCCGAACCAGTATTCACCGCCGAGTGTAGCGATATCTGCGACGACGGGCGCCACGTTGCCGCTTGCGAGCAACCAGAGGTAGCTGTCAGAGGTCAGTGAACGCGCGGTGGGGCCTTGGGGTGACACGGCCTGTTCATACTGAAATGCACGGCCTGCTCCGGCGGACAGAAAGAGCCCGTTCCCCGCGTCGTATCGGGCAACCATTCGCGGGGCAAGGCGCGCCGAGCCGTTGCCAGCCACCGCGCTGCCGATGTCCAGTCGCGCACCGGTCGACACTTCGAGGGGAAGCATCGGACGCCAGCGCCGTTCTCCCCAGAGCGTCGCGTACGCGAGATCGCCGGTGACTGTGAGCGAGTCCACCGTTCGCGGAACGGTGCTCCGGTACCGGGGGCCATCATAGGACGACGTGTAGCGCGTGACCTCGCCGCCAACCGACGACCGGGCGCCGCCGATTCCCCCGCCGCTCGTCCAATCCGCGGAGAGCAGTGGCTGGGCCACCGAGCCCCGTGAGTCCCGAAAGCCCGACCAGTCGTCCCCGCCCGCTGTGTCCGCGGCCGCCGCTCGACTCCGCTGCGAGTATTGGCTTCCGCCAATCGTGTATCGCGCTCGCCCGCCCCACTGCGGAACGTCGAGTGTCATCCGTGCGGCATGCGTCCCCCAGCGGCGCGACTGTGCGCCTGGCAGGTCGAGGACGCGGCCGTCTACACGGTTGTCCGCCACGACGCCGCTCACCTCGAGGACGCGAGTGGGGTCGAGATACACATCCACGCGGCCGGTGAAATCAGAGAATGCGTACGGCAGGCTGAGGGCGGAATCGGAGAACGCATCCAGGGCGCTACGTCGCGCCGAGAGCATCCACGCAACGCGGTCGCCGGGAAGTCGTTGGTCCAGGGCCGCGCGCGCGGACACGAACGACAGTTCGCCCACGCCGTTCACCGCGTTCGGGCTGGTGCTCGTGTCGGTGTGCTCACTGCCGCCCGAGCGTGTGCGGATGTCGATGGTGGCCGCAGCACCGTCGCCGATGGACGCCGGCCTCACCCCAGGGTGCAGGAACGCGCCCCCGATCGCGTCGCTGTTCACCCCGGACAGCGCACCGAGTGCGTGCAGCGGATTGTGGAGCGGAATGCCATCGAAGTAGATGCGCGTGAGATCCCAGCGAGCCCCACGAACCCACGGGGCGGCGGTGAGGTCGTCGCGCGCACTCACGCCGGGTAGTCGCTGGAGCGCGCGCAACACGTCGGATTCGGCCAGCGTCACCGACTCGAGCACATTCTGGTGCGTCATGGCCTGCGCATCGGTGGCCAGGTCGCGCGCGCGAAGTTGGCGCGTTGCCACCAGGCTGGCAGACTGGCTCCCGATCGACTCACCCTGCAACCGGCCATATGGCGCAGCCGCGTCGGCTCGTACTTCCACTTGCTCCAGTCGCACGAGGATCTGCCCGAGCTCCACCGCAACGCGCGCGGCGCTGTTGCCCCGCAACTCCACCTCCACTGTCGCGGGACGATAGCCGAGTCGCTCGATGCGCAGATGGTACCGGCCACTGGTGACGCCGGTGAAACGGTATTGCCCCGCCGAGTCGGAGCGCGTCGTCCGCATTGCTTCCAGGAACGGACCAGTCCGCGATGAACCAGGCGGGAGGACGGCCGGAAGCTCAGGCTGCAAGATGATGCGCGCCCCGGGGAGCGCTGCGCCGGATCGTGCGTCCACGACGAGCCCGGACACTCCTCCTGCGCCCGTCCGCGTTTGGACGGAGTCCGACTGCGCTCGCAGGGCACCGCTGTCGAGCAGGAGCAACGCACCGACGACGGTGGCAACCACCGCGGCGCGCGACCCACGCCCAGCATGAAAGGAAATCATCGGCGGAACCTTAATGCCGGAACGAAGGCACGCCACTCTTAGAGCTTGAACTGAATGATTGGCCGGACGACGTTGCGGCCATCGGTCATCCGATGGGCGAACTCCAACCCGAGATCGATCGGGAAGGGAATCTCCCAGAGGTACGATTCAGCGATCAGTGAGGCGCCGATCGAGGCGTAGCGGTGATGGCCGGCGCGCTCGCCGTTCCAGCCTTCGGCGTAGTCGTAGAACGCGTGGCCTACGAGGCGCTTCGTGCCGAGCACGGCGCCGAGACTGAAGTCCGGATACGCGAGCGGCAATGCGTAATCGGCGGTGGCCGCATACAGGGTGCTGTGGTAGACCGCGTCATATCCGCGAGGCAATGTCACTTCATTGGAGAACCGGTAGTTGCCCGCACCTTCGTGCTGCGCGGAAACGCTGAGCAAGGCGCTGTGATGGTTCCCGAGTCCAGGGAGATACACGCCGCCCGACGCCACCAGTTGCGATCCGTGGTAGGCACCACCGAACGGCGTGTGCATGTACGACGCTCGCAGGTACTGACCATCGTCTGGCCGGATGCTCCGCAACCAACTCGTTGAGCGGCCGGCACTCAGGTCCCAGGTTACCGGCGTGAACAGGCCGCTCCCGTTGTCGCCCGGTATCGTTGTCGCCTGGCCTGCCACGCTGGTCACTGCGGCGTGAACACCGACACTCAGCGTCTGGTTGTAGATGCCCCGACGGAAGTTGAGCGGCACGCGAACACCGGTTTCGACCGACGTCTCATTCCATGTCTGCCGCAGGCTGTTGCCTGTCGCATCGAGGAAATTCGCGCTGCGTCCGTTGCGGTCCACACCCAGGTCGATGATCGGATACCACCCGGCGTACGAGGTGGTCAGCGACATGTTGCTCGTCTTCTCCTGCGGATCGTAGTCGTACGACAGTTCAACGCCGAGGGTGTTCAGCTTGTTGGTCGACACGAGACCGAGCGCCCCGAACTCACCCGGGATCGCGAACGGCGACCACGAGTGGATGCTGACGAGACTCGGCGCGCCCCCGTAGCTCGAGACCGGATAGACCTGGCTCGGTGCGCTCGGGAAGATGTCGGCGCCAGACTCCTGGGCCACCACCGGGTCGTTGTAATGAATTCCGCGATCGGACACGCGCTCCAGCTTCACCCAGCGATCTGGCTGGATCGGCATGTCGACGGCATCGAAGCCGCGCGCCGTGTAGTCGTTGAAGAGCAGGCGCGTGCCGTCAAATGAAACGGAGGGATTGAACGCGCCGAACTTGCGCGACGTGACCTGATACCGCTGTCCGCTCTCGAGGTCCAGGGCGTAGATGTTGTCTATGCCGGAAAACGGCGAATTGTGAAACACGTACTTGCCGTGCATGACAGGGCGACCAACGTTCTCGTCGCTAGCGGCGAGCACGTCACGAAAGACTCCAGTCTCCACGTTCACGAGAGCAATGCCCTTGCCATGCGCGCCTTGCCGCGCGAGGACGATGTCGCGTCCGTTGTCCGACCACGAGGGCGCCGTAAGAAGATCGTTGGCTGGGCTGGCAATCCGTCGCAGCTCCGCGCCGGACTCGGCATCGATGATCACCAGTGAGCACGCGCGCGCCGGCGTGAACTCCACCGCAACGATGCGCCGCGCATCGGGCGACAGGGCAGGGGAAAAGAGCTTCGACTTGCTCGTGAGCGTTCGCGCCTTGCCGGTGGAGAGATCGTACATCGTCACCACCGAATAGTCGCGCCGCCCCCACCGCGGGTCCGGCACACGCTCGGCCCACACAGCCCTTGAACCGGCGACACTCACCGCAGGGCCGGACACGCTCTCGAACGCGTCGTCAGGCGCGAAGGCGTGCAACGACGTCTCACCACCCGATGCATCGATGCGGACGAGGTGAAAGCGGTCATCCAATCCCCACTTCACGGCGATCAGCGATCCGTCGGCCGCACGCTGGGGCGACGTGTAGCTGGTCCACGTGTCCCGATTCGTGGGGCTGAGGACATGGGCGTCGGTAAACGTCAGCCCTTCAAGCTGCGACGTCCACTGCGCGCGGAGCTCGCGCATCGTGTCGTCGTACATCTCGGCGGAACTCTTGCCAGTCACACTCTGGAGCGCGTTGGAAAAGCTCGCCGGATTGTACGCGTGCGCGGCAGCCTGTCCGATCACCTTGCTCCACGCGTCAGCGCCATACACGCGCTTTACGTGCGTCGTGAGCAGGTATCCGAGGTTGTACTCGTTGGGGTACCAGCGTCCCAGCGAGCCATGACTTGCCGTGCTGTATGACACCGTCTGCCCCGTGAGCAGCAAGGTCCGGATCTCCATGTCGAATTCGGGCATCCGGGCGCGTCCGCTGCTCGTTAGCGCGCTCTCCGTTCCCACTGCGTCGCCCTCGAACCACCATCCAGGAATCACGAGATGGGGAAAGGCGCGTCCGGCGTCGCCCATCACGGTCGCGAGGGCGCGGCTGAATCCCGTGTTCGTTGCCTCGATCTGCGCCACGTGACGGGTCTCGTGCGCGGCCAGCAGGTTGTACCACTCGCCCGTGCCGAGTGCGCCTGCCGTCAGGAGGGGAGTGCTGAACCATTCGGCGTGGAGCGGTCCGAACCCCACACCGGCATTGGCGACGGTGGTCTGGTTGGGAAGCACCACCGTGATCCTTGCCGGCGTGACGCCCAGCGTCTTCGAGACCGGCGCGTACACGTGCTCCAATACATTGGCAACGCGCTGTCCCTCCTGCTCGAGCAGCGCGGGAAACACCACCTCGAAGTGCGCCGTCTCGATCTTCTTCCAGCCCGCGCCGGTCGGCGTCTGGCCGCCGTCGATGAATCCGCTCCAATCGCGACGCGATTGGGCATTCGTGGTTGACCACGGGGCGAGGAGCAGGGCGGCGGTCAACGCGATCGCGAGGCGCCGGCGGGGCTGCGTCGAGTGGCGTACAAGAGTGGGTTGCATTGGAGCGTCAGCAAGGGGGACGTTGCGATCTGCCTGCGTCGGCAGCGAACCTTCAACCTTGAGACGTGCGGGCGTTCCGGATTCTTGCACGGCGACACTTCCTCCCGACAAAACCCGGCGCGAGCGGTGCGGTTCTGCACCAGCTTGCCCGGCGCGGACGCGAGATTGTCGCCACATTCAATACAGGTGACCACCTCTCCAGGACCGCCGTGACCGCGCCCACCCCAGACGCACTCTTCCTCGCTTTCCAGCAAGCCATCATCGGCCGGTATTCGCTCGAGTCCGAACTCGGCCGCGGTGGCATGGGTGTCGTCTACCTCGCGCGCGAGGTGCGGCTCGACCGCCAGGTCGCGATCAAGCTCCTGCCCCCGGAGTTTGCCGACAACGCCGAGCTTCGCGAACGGTTCATGCGCGAGGCGCGCACGGCCGCGCGATTGTCGCACCCCTACATCGTGCCCATCCACGCCGTCGAAGACATCGGCGGCTTCGTCTTCATCGTGATGGCCTACGTGGACGGCGGCACCCTCGCCCAGCGGGTCACCACGCGCGGCCCCCTGCCCCCCGCCGACGTCACTCGCATCATGCGCGAGGTGGCCTGGGCACTCGCCTACGCGCACGCGCAGGGCGTGGTGCACCGCGACATCAAACCGGCCAACATCCTGCTCGACAGCACAGGCCGCGCAATGGTCGCCGACTTCGGCATCGCACGACTCGGCGCCTCGGGCGGCGAGACGGCCGCCGGCATGGTGCTCGGCACCCCGGAGTTCATGAGCCCCGAGCAGGCGTCTGCCGAGGAGCTCGACGGACGCAGCGACCTGTATGCGCTCGGTATCGTTGCGTACCACGCCCTCACCGGAACCTTGCCCTTCACGGGGGCCGCCCACGCCGTGCTGGCAAAGCAACTCACGCAACTGGCCGCTCCATCCAGCTCGCTGGCGCGCGGCGCACCGCGCTCGTTGACGGATGCCATCGACCGCTGCCTCGAGAAGGCGCCCGACGCACGCTTCGCCACCGGCGAGGCGCTTGCCGACGCCCTCGAGCCCGGCCGCGACAAGGTGGCCGAGGTGCCTGTGCCCGTGCGCGTTTTCCTTGATCGCCGCCGCATGATGGCAGTGTTGATTCCCTTCGCCCTCGCCGCGGCAAATGGAACGGGACTGATCACCAGTCTGATCCTGCATGGACGGACATGGGCGGTTCCGTTCGCGGTGGCGGGCAGTGTGCTCGTGGGCGTCGGCGGCCCGCTCGCCATCGTCCTCTATCGCCTGCGCCGGCTCCTCGCACGCGGCTACGGGCGCGAGGACATCCTCCTCGGCCTCCGGCGCTCGTTCGATCGCCGCAGGGAGGAGTTCCTGTACGAGTTCGGTGCGCTGCCCACGCGACGGGAGAAGGTGTTCCGCGCCGTCAGCAAGGCCGGGCTCGCCGTCGGCGCGCTCTCACTCGTGGGGCTCATCGCTACCAAGGGCGCGGGCGCACCGGTACTCGGAAGTGGTGCGTTCGCGGGGCTGTACGTGGGGACGCTCGCCACGGTGTTCAGCCGCAAGTGGAACCGGCTGCGCAACGGAACCGCCTCCGTGCTGACGCGCTTCTGGTCGGGCGCCCTTGGTGCCAGGCTTACGGCCATGGCCGGATTCCGCCTCGAACGGCGGGCCGTGGTGCCGGCCGATCGGCCCACCGAACTCGCGATCGCGATGTCGGCGGAGGCCATCTTCACCTCGCTGCCGCGCGCCCTCCGCGACGAGATGGGCGACGTACCCGCCGTGCTTCACGAACTCGAGGCACATGCGCGGCTCGCGCGCGCCCGCATCGCGGAAATCGACGCATCCATTGCTGAGGTGCAGCATGGACGCGGCGCGAACGTGGCGGGGAGCGCGGCGCGACATGAGGCGCTTCTCGCCGACATGGGCACACAGCGCAACGCAGCCGACGCCCGGCTCGGCGAACTCGTCTCGGCGCTCGAGAACGTTCGGCTCGACCTGCTTCGCCTGCGCTCCGGCGGCGGGACAGTCGAAGGCATCACGCGCGACATCGCCGCCGCGCGCCGAGTGGGCGAGGAGGCAGACCGCCTGATCGCCGGCGCGAGTGAGGTGGATGCGCTCCTTCAGCGTGTGACGCCGCTGCCGAGCTCGGGCGAGTGAGCGCGCGGTGATATGAAGCGACCACGGAGATGACATGATCCCCGGGAGTGTCATGTACTCCACCTGCCTGCACTGCAACGCGCAGCTCGGGCGGAATGACGTGGTCGAGCATTTTCAGGTGGGACGACGCCTGGCCTTCGACTCGGCAAAAGGCCGGTTGTGGGTGATTTGCCCGTCATGCCAGCGATGGAACCTCACGCCACTCGAGGAACGGTGGGAGGCCATCGAGGAGTGCGAGCGCCTCTTCCGCGATACTCGGCTCCGAACCTCTACCGACAACATCGGTCTCGCGCGTTCGCGCGGGGGGCTGGATCTCATTCGCATCGGGGCGCCGCTCCGCCACGAAATTGCCGCATGGCGCTATGGTGCCGCCCTACAGCGCCGATGGAAGGAGCATTGGCGCGTCTTCGCCGCAGAGAATGCTGCCACACTCACCGTGGTGACGGTGACGGCGACGATGTTTTCCGTCGGGATGGGTTCACCCATTGTCGGCATCCTGTGCACCGGGCTGGGGATGGCCGGGTCGATGTCTTCCATGCGTAACACCACACGTGACATCCGGGCGCGGGTGGTGATGCCGGACGGCCAGGTCACCAACATGCGATCCCTTACCGCCAGCGGTGTGCGCATGGTGGTCGAAAGCACCGACGACGGCGGCTGGGCGCTACGGAGCAGCCGGCAGAACTACCGGACGGGGGGACCGTCGTCGGCACGAACACTCCGCAGCGTGCTCGCCTACCGAAACGCTGCTGGAGGCGATGATGCCGCGGTCGCGAGCGCCGTCGATCATCTCGCCAGCAGCCCCGACGCGCGAACATTCATCAACCGCATCGCCAACGCGGCGCGGACGAGTGGTCTCGAGGACCTCGCCACGTACCCACGCGAGGCACTGCTGGCACTCGAAATGGCGCTCCATGATGACACCGAGCGCCAGGCGATGGCCGGCGAGCTTCAGGCACTAGCCGGCGAGTGGGAGATTGCCGAGGAGATTGCGGGGATTGCCGACGACATGTTCCTCCCCGAGGCGGTTCGCGCACGGTTCGAGGTGCTGTCCGCACGTAGGCGGGGGGCGCCATGAGAGGCATCCCTGCCGATCACCCCATGCTTGCGCCACTGGATTCCCCGGTCACGGACGCGGAGTTGAGTTGGTGGCGCGCCAAACGGCGACGGACCATCCTGAAGTCCCTGGCCGGGTGGGCCGGCATTCTGGTGGTATATGGCGCCGGCAACCTCATTGGGCATCACTTCAACGTGTTCATCGGCGCGTTGGTGCTGCTCGTTTCCAGCTCGCTGCCGGTTGTCGCGCTACTCACGGGAAACAGGGCGCTCGACATCCGGGCAAAGCGCGCAGCGGATTACCTGGCCGCGCGACAGGCGGAATTCCTCGCGCTACTCGCCGCGCCGGAGCAGGGTCAGCAGCCGACCGTCGCTGCTACTTCAGAATACCCGCCGGCTGAAGGAGAGAGCTGAGCTTCGCCAGCGCGGCAAGCACAAGGCTCCGGCCATGATGACGGGAGCGAAGCACAGGATTCGACTAGTCATCCGTGGGGTTCTTCAGCGAGAGCGGAAGGCCGAACCAACGGAGCAGGCCGTCCTCGAAACAGACAATGGCGCTGATGCGGTCACCGGTGAGCGTCAAGACCACGAGGCCGATTCCGTGGCTGATGCCGCCGAGACCTCGCAGATATATCCCGAACGCCGGGTGCCCGTTGGCGCGCGTTTGCACGAGGTGGAACCGCCGGCCTGTGCCGAAGACCAGGCTGCAAAACTGGGCGACGATGTCTCGACCCTGGTATTCGAGAGGAATTGGTGGCATCGACATGAACACGTCGTCCGTCAGCAGGGCCACCAGCGCATCAATGTCGGCGGACTCATAAGCGCTGACGAACTTCGCCACGATCGCATCCTCGGCCGCGGGTTCGCGGTCCGCGGCAATCGGCATCCGGCGGCGCTGCATGCCCGCGCGCGCCCGCTTGAGGGCACTCTTGATCGAGTCGACCGTCGTGTCCAGCATGTCGGCTACTTCCTGCGCATGAAACCCGAGAACGTCACGCAGAATCAGCACCGCGAGCTGGCGCGGGGGCAGCACCTGCAACGCCGTCACAAAGGCCAGCGAGATGGATTCGGTTTGCTCGTATCGAGCCTCCGGGCCGAGTGACACGGCATCATCGAGCAGCGCATCGGGATACGGCTCGAGCCAGGCGACTTCGCCGAGGCGGGTCGGCTCTGGCGGTTGGACCCCCGGCATGTCCCACTCCCTTGCCGGACGTCGGCTCGCCGCGCGCAGCAGGCTCAGACACCGGTTGGTGGCGATCCGGTAAAGCCAGGTGCGCAGCGACGCGCGTCCGTCGAACCCGTCGAGACCGCGCCACGCCGACACCATGGTGTCCTGAAGCGCATCCTCGGCGTCCTGCAACGATCCGAGCATCCGGTAGCAGTGCACCTGTAGCTCGCGGCGAAATGGGTCGGTCATCGCCCGGAACGCCTCACCGTCCCCGGCCCGCGCCCTCGCTATCAGGTCGGTTGCCACCAACTCACCTCTCTCCGTTCATGACACACTTCTCCGCACAAAACGCACTTTCTCATATGGACGCCGACCGCACAGGAAAGGGGGCGCTCGTCGAGCGCCCCCTTTCCCAAGGCTGCGGCATCTACAGGGAGATAGCAACATCATCTTCCAGGGAGCTCGAACATGGGAAAGATCATCATCAGTACGAACATGACCCTCGATGGCGTGGTCCAGGACCCCGACGGCAAGGAGGGCACCGCATCCGGCGGCTGGTTCGGCCAGTATGTGGGTCAGGACTTCGACGCATGGAGCGAGCGGGAGGTCGACGAAGCGATGCATGTCGACGCTCTGCTTCTGGGGAGACACAGCGACGCGTGGTTCGCCACCCGGATGGCGACGGCTTGGTCCGCCGAATGGGCGGCCAGGGTCACCAACTTGCCCAAATACGTGGTGTCCTCGACCCTCGACCATGCCGAATTGAGCAACGCGACCGTGCTCCGTGGCGACGTCGTGAAAGAGGTGTCCGAGCTGAAGCGGAGGCTGGACGGCGACATCCTCGTCTACGGCAGTTACCAGCTCTGCCGCACGCTGATGGCGCACGGCTTGGCCGACGAACTCCGGGTGGTTGTGTTCCCCGTCGTCCTCGGCACAGGCAAGCGGCTGTTCGGCGAGGTCGGCAACGCGAAGCCGATGCGCCTGGTCAACGCCGAGCCACTCGGCAAAGGCTTGGCCTATTACTCTTACGAATTCCTGCCTGCCGCATAATGATTTCCCGGTGGGCCCGGTCAAGAAGGCCGGGCCCTAAAGAACTCGAGCACAATCCGACTTGAGATATGCCAGGAACGACATGATGTTCGGCGCAGATGGCTCCGAGTGACAAGCGGCTCACGGGAGAGGACTGACATGGATGCGAAGAAGCGGAAGCGCCTGGAACGTGCCGGTTGGACGGTGGGAACGGCGGCCGGCTTTCTGAAGCTGACACCGGAAGAGGCCGCGCTTGTAGAAATGCCGATCGCCGACGAGTGAGCGCGCCATGAAACGGATCGTTGCCGCGGCCACGGTGACCGTTGGACTGATCCTCTGGGCGCACCAGTTGGTCACGATCGGGGGACGTGTTCCGATGGTGTTCGTCGCCCTCTGGTTTGGCTCGGCCGCAATGGTCGCGCTGATTTTCGCGATGAACGGCGTCAAGCCGCCCTATGCGGATGTCCCGGATTCCGACGGGGCCCGCCTGGGCCTATGGCGATACAAGATGCGCATCGCTGGCTATTGGCTCTTGCCTTTCACGCTCGTTCCCTTGCTGGAACGCCACGGCGTGGGCAACGATCCTGCTGTATGGCTCCTTGATTGCGCGCTGTTCATTTCGCTCTGCACGGTGCCCTATTTCACAGCGGTGGCGCGAACCGCAGTTGGAGGCGCCGTATTGAGCGTGGGAGCTTTTCAGGCGCTATGGACATGCGGCGCCTCGGCGCTGTTCGTGATCATGAAGCATTCGGCAACAGCCAAGGGAGAACCGTTAGCCGAAGGAGGCAACTTTGAAGATTTCTTCAGGCCGGAGTATCGCTACCTGTTCTATATCCTCTGCGGCGTGATGTTGCTGGGCTATTGTCCCGTTCTGCTGTGGCTGGGTCGCAGGCGTTTCCTGGGCCGGAACGGGCCTGATGCGGCTCTCGCGCCAATCGTATTGCGGCAGTCGGTTCGATGAGTCTCGCGATTGGATCGCCTAAGAAGCAACTATCAACCAACTATCAATTCAGATTAAATTGATAGTTGCCCGCTCCATGCAGGGAGCTCGAGGCGAGAGGTGCATGCTACCGCGGAATGCCACCGGAATGACGGAGCCAGAGTGCGGCCCCGGCAATGAGCGCGAAACCGGCGAGGTAACCGAATGTCCGAGGAAGCCCGCGAGTCCGGAGTGCGCGGGCAAGGAACGGAGCTCCCGCCACAGCGGCGAGGACCATGCAGACGGCAATCCATTGGTTGGACATGCTGACCTCGAAGGTTGTGGTGGGCTAATGCTCAAGCGGAGGCGGTCCGCAGCAGTGCGTCCTTGGCAAACTCCCGTGCCGCAACGGCCTGAAGCCGCGTGACGGATGGGAAATCATCGAGGCGATGCCCGCCTTCGAGATAGTCGATGAAGGCCTGGACGGGCACCCGCGTGCCGACGAAGACCGGCGTGCCGCCGAGAATCTCGGGATCGGAATGAACGACGTTGGGCGGAGTCGGCATCGGGACCTCGCTTTGATGGGCCAAGTTGAGCTACGGGGAATGAATAGAACCAGGCGATTCCTTGAGTCGCCCCATGCTCCAACGCACGCTACGCGATCCCGCGACGCTTCCCTCGCTTGGGCGTTGCCACCGTGCGCTCCATATAGGAGCGAAGCACGGCATTCATTCGCGACTGATATCTGGGTCCGGCCTCCCGAAAGAACTCGAGCACGTCCGAATCGACGCGCAGCGAGATGGGAACCTTCGCGGCCGGCAATGTCGGGACGGCCTCATCCCAGAAATCCGGCGGCAGGTTGCGCAACTCGGGGGGCGAGGACCGCTGCAACTCAGCCTCGGTGACCCGGCGGAGCTTGGCGAGATTCGCACGGCCCTGAGTAGGGAGGTGACTAGGCAGGGAAGACTTTGCGGTACGCTTGGCGCTCACGACGACTGCTCACTCGGGCCGAAATGATTCGCCGCACGACATCGCCAGCCTCGGCCCGATCGGTGTAGACCACCGTGAGGAGAATCCCGTCGGCTCGCCCGATGGCGACCCGGCGCACCTCACCATAGTCCTGGCGCGTGTCGATGCGCTCGAGAGTTGGGCCAGAGAAGATGACGGCAGCAAAGGCGAAGTCGAATTCGCGATCGGCAAGGTTCCGGTCACTCTTCTCGGGATCCCAGGTGAAGCGCACCACAGAAGGATACAAGTGTATATACAGCCACGCAAGGGACGCTCGTCGTCGGATAAGGGCTATGACTGGGCTGGCCTCGGTACTTCGCGGCGCCCAACCCCTGCTGCGCGGAATCAAACAAAAATCCGGGCGAAACGAGATTCGGCAGTTCGCTGCCAGCTGCAATACACGATAGCAGGCCTCGCGCTATCAAGTGTATCGCGGCAACCACAAATTGCCGAACGGTCGGGTTGTTAGCGGATGCGGTAGATGCCGTACATCGGAAAGAAGCGAGAGTGATATATCGACAACAGTGCCAAAGGTACGCATCACCAGCCAATGCATGGCCGCATCAAGCGGCAACTTGAGTGCGTCACCGACTGGTACACGCATCCGCGTAGCGAAACTCTCAGGCGCGAAAGCAGTAAGCGTGAACGCATCCCGCTCGGCGAGAAGGTTGTGCGAGAGTTGACCGTCTGGCTTCTCAGCCCGTCTGTGGATTAGGTCAGCGCGGTAGTCGTTCAAGCTGTCGATCCACTCACGGTTTGCGCGAACGATTCGAAGACCAGCGCCCGAGTCGGCAATGGCACGACTCCCCGTCTCGCGTAGGGCATACTCGCCGTCGCGAGCGAGACGATTCGCTCCTTTCCATTTGGAATAGCGTTGCTTAGGTCCGTGCAACACAGTCGCCACGTAACTACCGAGGTAGTCAAAGAGGGAGGAAGAAGCGAAGACTATGTCATCGAAAAGGAATAGCTGTTGTGTCGACGCTCTGCGAATAAGGGAGCGATACTCGTCGCGCGGCGGATCAACAACCTCAAAGTGAGACTGATAACGCTCGCGGACCTCGTCAATCATATTGCAATGATACAGCATGGCGTCGAATCTGTAGACAATACTGTCGCGCAAACCTTGTATCGCAGCGGTATGATCAGCGCGTACGACGGTCGCTGGTTCCCAGACAAGCCGATTTAAGCGCACGCGGCAGCTAGCGTCGAGCACGTCGTGTAACTCACGCGCGAGAGTCTCGGAATCTATCACCAAAGAGCCTTCGGATATCAACGCCTAATGTCCCCTGCAAGGAATCAAATAGAGCGGGTGTGGGAAACCACGGAAGCTGCTTGTTAAGAGATACGCACGTCGTGGATATAGAATAAAATCCACCAGTCGATAAATGGCCCAAAGAGAGCATTCTAATGTCATTGCACATTTGACAATCGTCCCTACGAGACGGTTCTGTGAGGTTCTTTTGACGGCGACCGCCTCGAAATCGCATCAGAACCCATTCTACGGCCTCAACATTCGTGTTCAGGTACCTCAACAGCAACACATCGATGTGCCGGTCTGATAGCGGAGCTTGCAATGCTCCCCCAGCGCTTTGTAAGTCGCATCGATGGATATGCGGAGTACCCATTGCGCGGTCGGTGAACTCTTGACGTTTCGCCAGCTTTGCCGATCCGCGCCTGCCTACCCGGCAAACGCTGCTACCTCAATACGCGGATGTGTTCCCTCGCGGTCAATGTATGGAATGTCAGCATCTGAATAGTTGAACATGTCATAGAAGCCCAGAACTAGGCGGTATGCTGCGCGATCCGCACCGATGAAAGGATCGCCACTGGTTGTTTCGCGAAGACCGTCGGTCGGAAGCATGATCTTTTTTTTTGGATGCATCTCACTGACACCGTGCAAAGAGCCTGGCTGCAGAGGATAATAGTCCGTGCCCTTCCGAAGTTTGCCAGCGTACATCTTCAGCGGCGGCTCAGACTGGCCAGCGTTGCGTAACTCGATGCCAAGTTGTATCTCGGGAGGGGAGACGTTCATCATGCTCAGTAGTTCTCGCACGAACCGAGTGAACGAGACAATGCTGTCCGCCACCACGACAGGGTTGACGACTCGCTCCGTCGCATCCTTCGGCCAACACAGAAACGATGAGTCAGCAGACGCGCGGAAGATGACTGCGCCGTCAACGTAGACTCGCAGCTTACGAATGCGCCCCTGAAAAGGTTCGTTAGCAGCCAGCTCCCAGTATTCACCATGACGAAGCTGGGGAATCGCAGGCACACGCATGCCAAAACTCCCGGCACGCGTCTCTGGCGGGTTCGTTAGCAGCGAAAAGACATTGCCGTATGTATCGAAAAAATCGCGGATGACCGCCCGTCCTTTTGGCACAAAGGATAGCAGGTATGCTGGCTGGTCACTCATCCTGAAGAACCTCATCGAGACGCGCGTTCAACAGCTGGTCGTCCTCGGTGCCGGGCGCGCTCGCCGCGAGATGTTCAGTCATCAGGGTGCCTACGATCTGTTCGATAGCCTCAAGGCGAGCACTCACAGCATCTGTACCGGACCGGATCATTCGCGCGACATCATCGCGCGTCCAGTTGCGGGTAACGTCCCGGTCTCGTTCAGCAAAGCCGAACAGGTACTCCTTCAGCGCCTCGTTACCCTCCATAGCCTTGCAGAGGATCACCTTACTGCTCGGCCGCGGAACGTCAACGAGTACGATTCCCTTGGGGGCTTGGCCCTGTGCCTCGACGAACTCGATGCGAACGTCTCGTAGCTTGGGGACGACGTGCTGATCGAGGATTCCCATTGCCTTGGCGACGTCGACCGTCGCCCGATCAATCAGGTGCACTGCCGATGTCTCGTCGGCCTGTTCGGCCACGAGCCTCTGCGTAGCGAGCCCAAAGATGATCCGGCCACCTCCGCCGTTCGCCATCGCAGCAACGTCCTTCGCAAACTCCCAGCGAGATGTCGCGAGCACGAGGTCGGGCCATTGCTGCTTGGCTTCGAAGGCCTGTACCTCTCGGATGCCGACCAGGGACGTGAAGTCAGTATCTGCTGAGTCGAGTACCGTCTGTCTATCCACTGGTCCGTTGGGCAAGTGGGTTTCGTGCCGCCTGAGGTTTCCGGACGAACTCCAGCGGCGGCGCGGTCGGCTGACAAGGTTCGCAGCTGGAGTCCAATCGTTGACAGCCTTGGACGCGATCGCAGTGCGGGTGCGGTATAAAGCCCATTCTACTACAGAAACTATTGAGCGAGGCGACTTAGCGGCTTGCCAATTGTGCGGCGACAGTAAGATACGCAGCGCGCAAGCCCCAACAACACTCGCACTCCTTAACATTATCGATGAAAACTTCCGGAATAAGGCGCGGACCTTCGTCGCCGGCAGCGGGCCCACGCCGGCGGGGTACATGGCGTGACGTACACCAGGCTTGTACGCCGACAGGCACGGCGAGCACCGCCCCTTCGATCGCTGCGCTCCCCTCAGGATGACAACAACCACACCTCCCTACCTCCCCCTCACTACCTCTCTTACACAATCCACAAACGCCCGCGCTTGCGGTGACTTCGCCGCCCCTAATCGCCACACCGCCACGATCTCGCGCTCCAGCTCATGCTCAGCTAACGGCACATACGCACACTGCGGCGTGTTATGCCGCGCCGCCGCCATCGCGGGCACGATCGACAACCCCACCCCCGCACCCACCAGCTCAAACACTGTCGCGAGCTGCGCACTCCGACACACCACCGACGGCGACACCTGCTGGCTCGAACAGAACCCGGCCACCTGTTCGCCGAGACAGTGCGCCGGATCAAGTGTCACCGTGGGCGCGCCGCGTAGCTGCGCGAGGGTAATACGCCCGACGCGCACCGCGGCATGCGTCGCCGGCACGGCCACCACCAGCGCATCCACCCCAAGGGTCTCGGTTTCGAGATAGTCGAACGGATACGGCAGCGCCGCAATCACCACATCGAGCGCGCCATCGAGCAGCAGCTTCGCGAGCACCGCACTGTAATCCTCACGCAACTCCACACGCATGGCCGCGTGCCGAGCGCGCATGCGCTGCACCGCGGCGGGCAACACGTACGGCGCCACGGTGGGAATCGCACCCACACTCAACGTCCCGGCCACCTCGGCACCCTCCTTCCTTATGGCATCCTCGGTGGCGCGAACCTCGTCGAGGATGCGGCGCGCACGCGGATAGAGCGCCTTGCCGGCATCGGTCAGGGTCACCCCGCGTCCATGCCGGTCAAACACGGGCGCGCCCAGATGCTTCTCGAGCCGCTGGATCTGCGCCGAGAGCGACGGCTGCGACAGTTCGAGAAGTTGCGCCGCTCGGCTCAAGGTGCCGGCGTCGGCGGTCTCGATAAAGGCGCGGAGGAGTGTGGTGTCCATGGTCAGCGATAGGGGATGGCTATGGATTCTATAGCATATGCCTCATTGCTGGCTATGGCGGGCACTATATGGTGTTGGTGCCAGTACAGCGTGCACGCGCCCGAGGTCACGCCCCCGGGTCCAACACCAAGCCACAGATCGGAGCAGACGATGGAAGGAAACGCAGGCGAAAACGGAGGAAAGTGCCCGGTAGCCCACGGCGCGCACTCGGCCACCCCCACACCGCATCACCGGTCCAACCGCGACTGGTGGCCCAACCAGTTGAACCTCGCGATCCTCCACCAGCATTCGCCAAACGCCGATCCCATGGGCGCGGGATTCGACTACTCCGAAGCCTTCAAGAAGCTGGACCTCGACGCCCTCAAGCAGGACCTGGTCGCCCTGATGACGACCTCGCAGTCATGGTGGCCGGCCGACTACGGGCACTACGGCCCATTCTTCATCCGCATGGCCTGGCACAGCGCGGGCACCTATCGCACAGCCGATGGCCGCGGTGGCGCCTCATCGGGCACGCAACGGTTCGCGCCCCTCAACAGCTGGCCCGACAACGGAAACCTCGACAAGGCCCGCCGCCTCCTCTGGCCCATCAAGCAGAAGTACGGCAAGACGCTCTCGTGGGCCGACCTGATGGTGTTCGCCGGCAACTGCGCCATCGAATCCATGGGCCTCGTACCATTCGGCTTCGCGGGCGGACGCGCCGACGTCTGGGAGCCGGAGCAGGACATCTACTGGGGTGCCGAGTCGGAGTGGCTGGGCGACAAGCGGTATGCGGGCGATCGGGAGCTCGAGAACCCGCTGGCCGCGGTGCAGATGGGCCTCATCTACGTGAACCCGGAAGGCCCGAACGGCAAGCCGGATCCGCTGGCGTCTGCGCGCGACATCCGCGAGACGTTCAAGCGCATGGCAATGAACGACGAAGAGACGGTCGCGCTCATTGCCGGCGGCCACACCTTCGGCAAGACGCACGGCGCCGGCGACCCGGCACTCATGGGCCCGGAGCCAGAGGGCGCCACGATCGAGGAGCAAGGACTCGGCTGGGCAAACAGTTTCAACACCGGCAAGGGCGCGCACACCACAACCAGCGGCCTGGAAGGCGCCTGGACACCCAACCCGATCCAGTGGGACAACGGCTATTTCGACACGCTGTTCGGATACGAATGGGAGCTGACGAAGAGCCCGGCCGGCGCACAACAGTGGACGCCCACAGACCCCTCGGCCGCCACCACGGTGCCCGACGCGCACGACGCAACCATTCGGCACGCCCCGATGATGTCCACGGCCGACATGGCCATGCGAATGGACCCGGCGTACCTCGCGATCTCCAAGCGATTCCACGAGAATCCGGACCAACTTGCCGACGCATTCGCCCGCGCCTGGTTCAAACTCACCCACCGCGACATGGGCCCCCGCGCCCGCTACCTGGGTCCACTGGTCCCGTCGGAAGTATTGGTGTGGCAGGATCCCATCCCGGCGGTGGATCACGCGCTGGTCAACGCGCACGACATCTCGGCCCTCAAGGCAAGGATCCTGGCATCGGGGCTGTCGGTCTCGCACCTGGTCTCCACCGCATGGGCGTCAGCGTCCACCTTCCGCGGCTCCGACAAGCGCGGTGGCGCCAACGGCGCACGCATCCGCCTCGCACCACAGAAGACCTGGGAGGCAAACCAACCCGCTCGGCTCACCCGAGTGCTCGACATGCTCGAGACCATCCAGGCGGAGTTCAATGCCCCGCAGTCGGGCGACAAGAAGATCTCGCTCGCCGACCTGATTGTGCTCGGTGGCTGCGCCGCGGTGGAACAAGCCGCGAAGAACGCGGGTGTCGACATCGTGGTGCCGTTCACGCCGGGTCGCATGGATGCATCAGCGGAGCAGACCGACGTGGAGTCTGTTGGCGCGCTCGAACCGATTGCCGACGGCTTTCGCAACTATATGAAGGCGGCTTACACGGTTTCGGCCGAGGAGCTGCTGGTGGACAAGGCGCAGTTGCTAACGCTGTCGGCGCCAGAAATGACGGTGCTCGTTGGTGGCTTGCGCGTGTTGAACGCGAACGTGGGACAGGTGCAGCACGGCGTGTTCACGAAACGGCCCGAGACACTCACCAACGACTTCTTCGTGAACCTGCTCGACATGGGCACCACGTGGAAGCCGGCGTCCGCCGCCGGCGATGTCTATGAAGGACGCAATCGCGATACGGGCGACGTGAAGTGGACCGCCACGCGGGTGGATCTCATCTTCGGGTCCAACTCGCAGCTTCGTGCGCTTGCCGAGGTGTACGCGAGTGACGACGCGCAGGAGGCATTTGTGCGAGCCTTCGTTGCAGCGTGGGACAAGGTGATGATGCTGGATCGTTTTGATCTCGGGTGATTGAAAGCCAGTGCGCAACACGGACGTAACACCTCCCGGATACGTGACGCGTTAAGGATTAGGCACCTTGGCTTTCGTGGGGTCAAACCCTTACGGCAAAGCTTTGACCGAACCAGACCGAGGTTGTGGAGATCATATTGCACTGGACAGGAGTATCCCTCCCGGAGACCCCTGACATTGCGAGCCTTTCTTCCGCGTACGGCACGCGCAAGACCTTCACCTTCGCTCGCGGCATTTCAACGTAGGGCTGCGTGAGCGCAACCCCCGAGTATCGCGCGGAGCCACCTCCGCGCGTACCCGCCGGCCGACCGCAATCCACCATTCGGGTGCTCCTGGTGGATGAAGACGCGCGCGACAACGCGACGATTCGACACCTGCTGGCTGCGGACGAGCCCGATCACTTTACCGTGGACTGGCGGCAAACGTCCGAGACGGGCATCGCGGCGGTTTCTGCGTCACCGTACGACGTCGTCCTGCTCGACAATTCGTATGGCGCCGTGACCGCATTGGATTTCCTCGGCCAACTCCCACCCGGCAAGAGCACCCCACCGGTCATTCTCCTCACAGGCCAGGAGGAGCAGCGCCCTGACTTTCTGGCGGTAAAATCCGGCGTGGCAGATTACGTGGCCAAGCTTGGGCTGAATACCACCATGCTCCAGCGGTCCATTCACTACTCGGTTGAGCGACATCGTGCCGCGCTCGCCAAGCACGATATGGAAGCGCGCTATCAGCTGCTTGTGGAGTCCGTGGGCGCGATTGTGTGGCAGGCGAATCCACGCACGCTGCGCTTTTCCTTTGTAAGCCGGGAAGCGGAGTCGTTGCTCGGGTATCCGCTAACGGAATGGACCACGGTGGCATCGTTCTGGCCCCGCCACATGCATCCCGATGATCGCCAGTGGGTGTTGGAGGCGTGTGCGGAAGCGGTACGAACGCGCGAGCCCCGCACGTTTGACTACAGGATGCTGTCGGCGAGTGACGGTCTTGTCTGGCTGCGGAACACCGTTTGTGTTTCCGAATTGGCCGGCCGGCCCGCGCTTACCGGTGTCATGCTGGACGTGACCGCCGAGAAGAAGGTGGAGGAGTGGCTGCGCCTTCAGGAACGGGCAATGGCAGCCATTGCCGAGGGCATTGTCATAGCGGACTGCCGGCAGCCCGATTGCCCCATCGTCTATGTCAACCCGGCGGTCGAGCTGCTCACCGGCTATACGGCAAGTGAAATGCTCGGACGGAATTGCCGATTCCTGCAAGGCCCAACACGAGATCAAGAGGCAATCGCGCCCATCCGCTCGGCAGTGGCAACGGGAGTCGCAGCGACGGCTGAACTCCTCAACTACAAGAAGGACGGCACACCGTTCTGGAATTGCCTCACGCTCCGGCCAGTACACGACGCGCACGGCGCCCTGACCCATTTCGTTGGCGTGCAGCGTGATGTAACCGAATCAAAAGCCGCCAACCTCAAGCTGCTCGCGGCCAAGGAGCACTACCGCAGCCTGGTCATGACGTCGCCGCAGGCGATTTATGCGCTCGACGCGGAGGGTCGGTTCGTGGAGCTCAACGCTGCCGGTGAGGCAGTGCTCGGGCGCCCGGCAAGTGAGATGCTCGGCCAGCACTATTCCGTGGCCATCCTTGTCGAGGATCTGCATATCGCGATTGACGCGGTGCAACGAACGCTCGACGGACTCGTGGGGGCGTTCGAGTTCGAGCTGCGTGTGGTTCGGGGGGATGGTGAGGTGCGACTGTTGAGCATCGCCGCAACGTCTGCGCGTGAGATGGGCACCATTACGGGACAGCTCGGCGTCGCACGGGACATCACCGACGAACGACGGCGCAAACACAAGCTCGTGCAGCTTAGCACCGCGCTGGAGAATCTCCGCGACGACGCCGTGAGCATTCAGCACGAAAATGGGAAGTTTGTGTATGCGAATGGGGCGCACGCGCGTCTCTACGGCTACGACCCCGGCATGCTCGACACGCTGCGCAATGATGCGTTCTTGCCGGACGCGGGAGCCGCGGAGGAAATGCGGCAGATCGTTGCGAAGGTGAAGGACGGCGAAAGTTGGAGCGGCATGTGGCGTCGCACGCGCATCGACGATGCGAGCGAGGTGATGGTTGACGTGGCAGCGGGTGGCGTGCTCGAAGACGGGCGCACGCTCCTCTTCGTGGTGTCACGCGATGCGCACGCGCGACTGGCCGACGCGCAGCACTTGCGGCGCGTGGAGCGCCTCGCTGGTATCGGCACGCTCGTAGCTGGTGTGGCCCATGAACTCAACAATCCACTGAGTGCCGTGCTCGGACTTGCGCAGTTGCTCCTGCTGGAGCCACGGTCGGACAGCGACCGGGACGACCTCCAGACGATCATCCGTGAAGCGGAGCGCATGGCCAAGATCGTGGCCGACCTTCGCGCTGTTGCGCGCAACACGCAGGACCCAGGCCCGCAGTTGGATCTGGTGGATCTCAACGACA
>JBDUCM010000086.1:0-21477 GCA_040003455.1 bacterium | reverse complement strand
GAAGGGGCTGGAAGGACTGCTCGTATGGGAAGTCGCGCCGCACCTGAGCTGGACGAGCACGGCCTCGTACAACAGTTCCACGATCAACGACGACTACCAGTCGGGCACCAACGTAGTGCCGTCCAAGGGAAAGGACGCCGTGGACGCGCCGCGCATCATGGGCAACACGGGTCTTCGGTACGCCGATTCGCAGTGGTCCGGCAACTTCGGCCTGCGGCACGTGGACAAGCGCTACTTCACCATCCTCAATGACATGGCCGTCCCGGCGTATACCGTCGCCGACGCGGGCATCGGCTATCGGTTGCCGCAGTTGGGCCGCGCCAAGGAACTGAGCCTCCAGTTCAACGTCACCAACGTGTTCGATACGTCCTACATCGGCCCCATGGGCACAGGAGGGTTCTCGGTGTCCGGCGATCTTCAGACACTCCAGGCCGGTGCGCGCCGGCTGGTGTTCCTGTCCCTGGGAACCACCTTCTGAGTACCACAGGGCGACCCAACATAGCCAGCCTCTCAATCGGCACACCAAACGTTTAACGCTACCGCGGCAGCGAGGGTCGCATTCCCGCGACCTCTCGCACAGACTTCAGCGGTGAGTAGCGTGTCGGGATCCAGGCGTCGCTTGCGATTACCCCTGCGGATGGTGTGCCGAGTCGTTCACCGGTAGAACGCGAGAGGCGATGATGGGTCCATCACGAAGCATGCTGTCCTACGCGTGCGCACTCGCCGCGGCCGGCTGTGTCTCCATCCGGCCAATTGCCACGCCGCGCCGCGACATCGAGGGCACACACCTCGAAATGGCCGCAGGCCTGGCGCTCGATGACCCGCCAGGCGTCAACCAACCGCCACTCTGCAAGGAGATGGCACTGCCCTGCTCGGCCAGGACATTCCCCGACTTCGGCCTCGTCATCCAGGGCGCCATCCGCCACGATGCTCACCTGGCTTTCGTCACGGAAGGCAGCATCTACGTCGACACATGGGACACGGTCGGCGTCAACAACTTCGGGGAGCACCGCAGCAATCACGTGGCAGCCCTCCTGGCCGGAGCACGATGGATGTCGGGCAGCTTCGTCACCAGCGACGGCATCGTGAATCGGTTCTTCACCCAGGTGCTCGCGGGACCGGAAATATCCACGTACGCTCCCACTCGATTCGCCCTCCAGCCCGGCGCGGGCGCCGACTTCAAGCTCGCAGGCGCCGGCTGGTGGTTCCGCCCCAGCTTCGACTACCGCTGGACGCACGGCGACCCGTGGAACGTATCCGGCGGCCGCTTCACGGCAGCCCTCGTCTTTGTGCCATCGCAGCACGCACAGCCCGCATCGCCGGGCTCCCGGCGCTTCTGACAACGGCCGCAATCCATTCGCGTCTATCCGAGCGCGGCAAATAGGGCGACAATTGACGGGTCAACTAATGGTCTGACCCATCACTCCTCGTTCCATGCGCACTCCATCGCTCCTCGGCCTGGCCGCCCTGTCCCTCTCGGCGCACACCGCCGCGGTCGCGCAACGCCCCACGCCGGATCTCGACGCGCTCGCCAAACGCATCATCGCACAAGAACATGTGGTGGGCGCGTCAGTGCTCGTCGCACGCGGCGACCAAATCCTGCTGCACAAGGGATATGGCTTCGCGGAGCTCGGGCTCGAAGCACCGGCAAAGGACGAGACCTCATACCACATCGTCGGGCCGATGATGCCGTTCACCGGTGTCGCCGTCCTGCAACTGGTGGAGCGCGGCAAGGTCTCGCTTGACGACGATCTCTCGAAATACGTGCCCGAGTTCCCGCTGCAAGGTCACCACGTGAGCGTGCGGCAGCTCCTCAACCACACCACCGGCATCGTCGACTACCACTACCTCGGCGACGCCATCGACGGCACGAGCCGGCAGCCCAAGGCCCTCGATGAACTCATGGCGCTGTACGCAGGCAAGCCGTGGGTGAATGAGCCGGGCACCAAATGGGATTGGTCGATTACCGGATTCCACTTGCTGGTGATGATTGTTGAACGCGCGAGCGGGCAGAGCTTCGAGGAGTACATGAAGCACAATATCCTCGACCCCGCAGGGGCGACCGCAACGACATACTGCGACGACTACACACTCGTTCGCGGATTGGCGCACGGCTACCGGCGCTTCGAGAACGGATACGTTCCCGCGCGCGAGAACGACATGGCCTTCAACTACGATCTCCGCTACTGTAGCACGGTCGGCGACCTGCACCGGATGTGGCGCGCGGTGGTGAGCGGCAAGATCATCAAGCCCGCCACGCTGGCCATGATGAGCACGGCGGAAGGCCCGGCCATGCACATGAGCGCGACCGATCCCGATGCGCGCTATGGACTGGCACTGTCCCTCAATCACGAAGACACGCACCGCAGTCGCGGGCAGCACGGCTCATTGCTCGGCTTCGCGGGCAGCATGTACGAGTTTCCCGCGGACGACCTCACGGTGATTGTGCTCACCAACACGGAAAGTCAGAACGCGTACGCTGTGGGCAGGGCCCTGGCCCGCGCTGTGCTCGCGCTCCCCGACCTCCCAACGCCGTCAGCGGGTTCACCGCCCCGCACGTTGGCCGACAATCCAACGTCGCCTGCTGAACGCGCACAGCTGGCCGGTTCATTCACCGTGAAGTACGACAAGCTGCCGCCGGAATTGCACGGCTCCTTCACCCAGTACCGCCGCACCTATCGCGTGTTTGACGAGAACGGTCGCCTGATGATCGAGGCAGCGGGGCAGGGTGCCGAGCGGTTGTTCAAACAGACCGACGGCAGCTTCGCGATGCGGACCGCGCCCAGGAGTCGCGTCACCTTCGAACTTCGCGACGGCAAGGCGGATCGCATGCAGATGGATCCGGGCGGCGGACGCGTACTCGCCGGCGATCGCGTGCCGTCAATGCCGCGCGAGTGACTCGCGCTGCTTGTTCATCGACTCGATGATCTCCATAGTCTTGTCCTTCACCGGTCGCTCGCGGACGGAATCCATCGCGCGCAACGCTTCCTGCATCTCGACGGTGAGCGGCCGGGTGATGCCATCCTTCGCGTCGTTCACTTGCCCTTGAATCAGTGCGCGCGCCTCGAAGGGCAGGTCGCTGAACGTATCGATGCGGCCGAACGCCACCTCCACGTCGCCGGAGAGGCGCTGCACCTGGTCACGAAGATCGCGAAGCTTGCCGTCAAAGTCCTGGCTGTCCAGGCTACTCTTCCAGTCGATGAGGAAACGCTCGTTGCTGAGCTGATCGCGCGCGGCACTGGAGAGATCACCGAAGAAGATTCCGCCGAAGTCACGCAGCAGGCTTTCGTGGTGGATGCGCGTCATCTCCAGCCAGAACGCGGGTCCGATATCGGCCATTTTCCCGAACGCCTCCGCCTCTGCACTGAGGGCCGACGTCATCTGGTCGCCTGACCAGCGGTCGATGGCCGCATGCGACGCGGCGTACTGTTCCTTCGCGCCGTCCCATCCGCTGGTCCGCAAGTATTCGTCCGCTTGCTTGCGCGTCTCGGAAAATTCGAAACCCACCTGGAGCGATCCAATCTGTGTGCGCTGCATTTCCGCCGCGGCCGTCGCGTACGCGCGCTCCACGTATGGGCGCATGAGCGACGCGAGCGCATTCACTCCCTTGGCGGCGGCGGCCACCGGAATGCTCAGCTTCCCGATGATCAGGAACAGGCCCGTTGCCAGTTGGCTGCCTGGCTTGAGTTGGCTCGCGATGTACTCCGGAATGGTGGCATCCACCTTCTGCTTCTCCGCCAGCGTCCGTACGAACTCGGAGAAGTGATTGTTGATCTGGCTCTTGAGCTGGTCGACGCCGCTGGAGAAGTCCACAACGGCGCGTGCTGCCTGCATGTACGCCGCAACGGACTCCTCCATCGCCGCTTTCAACGCCTGCCGCATCTGCTCGGCGTAGTAACGCTCCTTTTCGAGCAGCACCTTCTCCGTGCCCGAGAGATTGTCCCACTTGCTGCGCAACACCAGCGCGGAGAATTCAAGGTTGTGTGAACGCACCATCTGTTCGTCACGATCGGCCGCGGGCGCGAGTGCCTTCAGTGTGGCCCAGAAACGTGCCTCCTCCACTACGGCCTGGTCGCGATATTTCATCGCCTTGAGCGACGGCTGGTCAACGTGATCGAGCATGTTGTTCAACACGGATACCACACTGCGGCTCAACGCATCGAGCTTCGAGGCAAAGTCCGGATGTTTCGGTGATTCGTCGTGGCTGGCCGCGAGGTCCGCAAGTGTCCGCAAGGCTTCGTCGCGCTGCCGCGCGTGCTCCTGAAGCGCGAAGATGAACGCCGTGACGTGATCGAAGCGCAGGTCACCCTGAATGCCGGTAAACCGCTCGTAGAGTTCCTTCTGTCGGGCATCAAAGGTGGCCATGGTCGTACCTCACAGCCCCTGTACGGAGGTGATGCGCCACGGGCCGGCGTTCACGCGCTGCAGCGCCCACGCGCGAACCACCGTCACGTCCTTGAATGCGCGATATCCGCCTGTCGGCGCTTCACCGATGTGCTCGAGTTCCACCATCGCCTCTTCTATGAGCGGTGCACCCGGATACTCGGCGGCGTCAGTCACGTGGACGATGTCATCAGTCCACACCACACGCGCGTCGGCCACCTTGCCAAGCAATTCGCGACGGGAATCCTCGAAGTCGCTGTCTCGCGGTGTGTCCATCGCGTAGTCAACGCGCGGTCGCCCATCAGGCCAGCGACGGACGCTCCAGTCCGCGAAGAGGGAGCGCCACGTGGACACATCGCCCGATTTCAATGCCGCAACCATCGCGGCCACCACGCTGGCCGGTGACGCATCCGCAGCCGGCGGTTCCGTTGTGGGACGCATGGCGTCTGCCTCGCCTTCGAAGGCCACATCGGGATTCGGCGTATCGGGCACGTTGCGCAGATCCACGGCGAACGCTTCCGAACCCGGCTCGCCAACGATCGCCGCGAGCGGTGTGACACTTCGCATCCAGTACGCCGTGGTGCCCACCACGACGAGTCGCGCACCTTCGTCAACGCGCGCAAGGAAGGCAAAGGCTTCGGTCAGACGGGGCGTGATGCCCCGCGTAAAGCGGCGCATCGCGCGAAGCATCGCCCGCGCTTGTTGCGCATCGGCGTCCACCGCATACCACCCACGCTCGGCACCTCCGCTGACCATTACCTGACGACCGAGGTCGGACAACCAGTGGCTCGTTGGAATTGGGTCGAGCTGTACCAGCTTCGTCACCACCCCTTCTGCGGGTTCGAGAATGGGATGCGCGACAGGAAACGCCGGGATGATGTCCTTGCTGTTCGCCGCAATCCACCGCTGCCATGCCTCGCGGCCCATCGCGCCCACGTGGCGTGCGCGTTCCTCGGCAACTCTGCGAAAGTCGAGTGCGTCCGGCGGCAAGTCATACACCGTGCCGAGTGCGCTGGCGACCGCAGCATCGAAATCGGCTCGCACGGCGTTGGCAAAGGTGCCCGGGTACTTCTGTGCAAGCACGTCAACCCGCGCGCGTTGCTCCTCGAGCTGCGATGACGCGAACCGGCTGACGAAGCTCCCGCGATACCAACCGTCGGCACACACCTCATCAATCAATTTCGCGAGCTTCTCGGTCCACTCCGGCCAGCCGTCGTTGAAGCCGTCGCGCTCGTAGGTGCTCGGGCCGCCGAGGAAAAGGGTGGGGCTGTTCTGGGGGTCGCGGTAGCTGCGTCGGCGTTGCACCGTTCCCTTGATTTCCAGTCGGGTCCAACCCATCGGCCGCGAGCGCCTGAGAACAGTGAGGGCAAGGACGTCGCCTTCCTTCATCCCGCGTGCCGCGTAGACACCTGACTCTTCGTATTGGCCGGGAAGCGTGTTCTGGCGCTTGCGGCGCGTCTCGTCATCCCACGCCGTGATGTCCTCGCCGTCCACGGCGATGATGCGATCACCGGGCTGGAGCGATGGTTCAGTGCCCGTACGGAAGCCGCTTTCCCATTCGAGGCGCACGACGAACAGATGCGCCGGGTTCGCGTCCCAACGCGTGAGCGTGGACAGCCCCGAGATCAACTCGTCGGAATAGTACGTCTGCGGCTCGCTCATCCTTCAGTGTTCGGAATCTCAATGCCCGCCAACGCAACGGTCATCGCCTCTCGACGCTGCACGGCCGTCACCGCACGTCGCGAAGCCACCGGAAGCGATCGTCCATGATGGAAAGCGTCACCGTTCCGCCAAATCCGTGCTTGCCATCGAACACGACATAGCGCGACTCGCCGACGGCGATGACCCACAGTGGGACGATGGGCTCCCGCGAATCGAGGCGATCCGCGAGTGCACGGGCCGCGCTGTCGCACTTGTTCGCGTCACTCACAAAGGCCACGGAATCAGCGCTCACCTGCGGCAGGTTGGCATCCACACGCATCACTGCATCCTCGGCCTTCGCCCCTGTCACGAGGGCTTTCACGCTGCCCAAGGTCGTGACGGCAAGCTTTGACGTTGGTGATGCGCAGGCAACCAGGGTCTGTGCTCGCACCGGCGACGCGACGAGCGCCGTGGCCAGCGCCGTGGCCAGCGCCGTGGCCAGCGCCAGGAAAAAGACGTTGTATTTCATTCGGGCGTACGGATTTCGTAGGATGTCAGGTAGGCGGTCCAACGCCTAACGCCCGTCGCAACGGCTTCGTCACATTGACGGTCAGGGTGTCACCTGAGGAGACGGTGACACCGTCGCAGCACAACCTAATCGACGTACATCAATAGCTGAACCCGCCAATTGAACCAATCGCAATGCGGCCTGGGCGGCATCACTTCGAGGGGCTCCCCTAAAGAACGACCTGTCTTAGATGCAATCGTAACCATTTAGACACGGTTTGTTTATGGACGCGCTTGGGGGGGGGGGGTGAACGTGACAGCGAGAACCGGCTAGCCATCGACGAACCTCTCCTCCACTTTTCTCGGCGTATTAGTTGACCCGTCTCTGTTCAGGAGGGGAAGTGGGGGATTTCCTGCCGACCTGCGGCAAGTGCGGCAGCGCGATGTCGCGTGGCCACGTACCCGATATGTCGCATGGACAGGTGCTGCAATCGAGCTGGGCACCCGGCGACCCGGAACCGCGCCGCTTCATCGGCGGCATCAAATGGAAGGAAAACGAACTGGTGTCGATCACCGCATATCGCTGCGGGAAGTGCGGCTTCCTCGAGCTGTACGCGAAAGAGGACTAGCGGACCGTCTCCGCAGTAGCGTCGAATCGATGCAGGCTGCGGGAATTTGGTACGGAGACGAACATGAACGCGTTGCAAATTGGTACCGTCGTGCTCGCGTTCGCTCGCCAACCCCTCCAATCACCGCATGAGCTCCATCCACTACGAACTGCACCTGAGGGGAAATTCGCCAATTGCCAAGGCCGATCGCGTCCTTGCCGACCTTCAGGCGTATGCGCGCAACCTTCAGTTCACGAACGTGTCGGCCGTGCACGCCCTCCCGTACGATGGCTCGCCATCGAACAATCCGGCAACCCAATGGCTGTACTTCTGGGCGCCCATGGTGGCCACGCCATTCGAGGATGATGAGCCGAGCCTTACAGGTGATCCCTATACGGCGCGCGGGTTCATGGTCAACCCGGGCGGCCAGTACGAGAGCGCCGCGTTCGCCCTCCTCCTTCGCGCCAGTGACGAAGGACAGCACCTCGAGTGGTATTGGCGATACTCGTGCAAGAGCCAACACACCCGGGCGGTGAGCGATGCAAACCTGGTGGCGTGTCACGTCGCCCTTGTCGCACTCCTCGATCGGGCGAAGGCGCTGGGAATGGACGTCACCGTGCGCGACGAGACGCGCTACTGGGACACTCGGGACGAGGCCCAGTTGCTCGCCGCTTTGCGAGCGTAGCAAGCATCCTTGCCTCCGCCGGGTGCGGTGTCCCTCCCGGTCATTCCCTGAATGAACTTGACTGCGTCGGCCATCGCGGGGTGAGCCTCTGTACCCCCTCTCATCCCCACACCCCCGCCATGTATTTCTCCCTTCTCCTCGCCGTCGCCATCACCGTCGCGGCGCCATCCGGTACCGCGCGTCAGCCGGCGCAGAAGGCCCAGCCGCAGACACAGCAATCCGTCCTGGACGCAGAGAACGACCTCTGCAAAGGCTACGAATCCAACGATGCGGCCGCAGTGAAACGAGGCCTTGCCGACGACTACACCCTCACCGATTCCAAAGGTGTGATCACCACCAAACAGGACGATATCGACGACTTCGTGAAGCACCGCGTGACCTATACCACGTTCAGGAACAAGAACATGAAGGTCCGCCTCTATCCGGGTGTCGCAATCGTCACAGGCCAGACCGTGGTGAAAGGCACCGCCGGCTCGGCAAAAATCGACATTGAGGTCCAGTTCACCGACACCCTGGTATTCCAGAACGGCCGGTGGATGCTCGCGGCTGGCCACGTCTCGCGACTGAAGTCATAGCGCTTCTGTCCTCCTCCAACCAGCAACGCCCGAGCCCGCTGGCCACGATGTCGTCTTGGCCTCCGCCACGGCGTTTGTACAACACCCGGCGCATCGACCCTCCCGCCGACAGTGGCGCCATCCCTAGTGGACGCCTATCGTATCCGAAGCAGGTCGGCCTCTTCGGGGACTCCCGTCATGCGCGCTCTCACATTCCTCGCTTGCCTGGCCGTTGTCTCCAGCGCCCGCACTGCGCACGCGCAGTCCGCGTCGGGCCGCATCGAAGGCACCATCACGGATAGCATTCGGCGCCGTCCCTTCGCCGGCGCGATGCTCATCGCCTTTCCCGACGCTGGTTTTCGCGACACCATCTTTCACAGCGCGGAAGCCGACGCGCGCGGCCGCTTTGCATTCGCCGACCTGCCGGCCGGCGGCTATCGCGTAACGGCTGAACATCCCTGGCTCGACTCCACTGGGTTGGTGGTGCCCTGGGTGCGCGTCCACGTGCCGCCATCGGGAACGGCAACGGCGGACCTCACGGTTCCCTCGGCCCGAACGCTCCGCCACTCCCTTTGCGCCGCCGCTGCGGCCGACACGACACTCGGCGTAATGCTCGGCGTCGTCCGCCGCGTCGACGGCAATCCGATTCCTGGCGCCAACGTAGTGTTTACGTGGACCGACGAAAAGGTCGAACGTGAATCCGCCACTATCACGAAGAAGCAGCTCAATGCGAGCGTACGGGCTGATTCCACCGGTGTATATCGCGCCTGCGGGCTGCCTGCGGAGCGCACCGTGCTCGCCCAGGCACAAGTCGGACGCAACGCACACTCCGGCGTGATCGAGGAACACATCGGCACCGCGGGCGTACTCGTGCGCGACTTCCATGTGGATACCGCCGCCGTAACGGTGCATGTGGACGCCGGACGCTTCGCGATAACGGGCCACGTAGGCGACCGGGACGGCAACGCCATCGCCTCCGCCCACGTGCGGCTGTTTCGCGGCAGCCTCGCCGCCGTCACCAATACGGCCGGCGAATTCAGGCTGAACGGCCTGCCCGGCGGCATCCAGGGCTTCGAAGTGGAGGTGGCGGGCTACTTCACCAAGCGCTTTCGTGCAGAACTCGCGGGCGTCCTGGATGCCATTGCCATCCGTGTTGAACGCATTCCCGGGCCGGCCGATTCAGCGCGACAGGCCGACAACTATCGCGAATTCGAGGGACGCCGCGCAAACGTCGTCGGACGCTACCTCACCGAGGAGGACATCGCGCGCCGCCATCCGTTCACCCTCAGCGACATCGTGCTCGCGGGCACCGACGGCCAGAACTGCGTGTCGGTCTTCTACAATGGTGAACGCGACGCCAATGGCGACGTCGATCTCGTTGTCCCGGAAAGCATCCACGGCGTCGAGGTATTCGGTCGAGGTGAGGTGCCGACGAAATACAGCGCGAAAGGGTGCGCGGTGGTGCTGATCTGGACCAGATGACCTTCGGATGACACCGCTGCCGCGGCAACCTCCCCTGGTTGGACGGGTAGAGAAGGATTGCCCACCCAGGACGCAGGCCATGCGACTCATCTCGAAAGCAGTTCCGTTCCTTATACCATTGCTCATCGCCGGCTGCGGAAGCGACGTAGCCACCGGTTGTTGTGCCGCCGTGCCGTCGTTGCGAGTGATCAACGCCTTCACGAGTCCCGTGGAAGTATCCGTCGACGGCACCGTGGTCCTCACGTCAATCTCGGCCGGCAACATCGGCATGGCGGCACTGGCCGCGGGAGCCCACGCCGTGGTCATGCGCCCCATCGGAACGGGGTCGCCGACAAACCTCAACATCACCACTACGGCATCCGGGGTCGGCACCATCGCCGCCGTGCGCTCGGCAAGTGGCGCGGTGTCCAGCGCGGTGCTCGACGATACCAACAGTGTGGTTCCTGCCGGCGCGACAAAAGTGCGCGTGCTGCACCTCGCGCCCAACGCCGGGGTCATTCAGGTGTATCGCACGCAGCCAGACTACCAGACACCCATTTCCTGGCAATTCCCCTTCACGTATCAGGCAACTCCCACCAGCCTCAACGCGCCCTTTTTCCAGAGCACGGTCGGCACGTGGGAAGTGCATGTCTGGCAAACGCCCACCGACGCTTCGGGTTGGGCCAACGCACCACTCAAGATCATCATCCCCTTGGCCAGTGGCGAGAAGAAGACGATCGTCATTCTCGACAACCCAGGCGGCGGTGTCCGGTACGAAACGTACTAGCGTGATGTGCACCGCCACATGAACCATGTGCAGCCACAGACAACGAGGGGCCCGGGCAGTTCGCCCGGGCCCCTCGTCACATCAACGGCAACACGCAACTACATCACCCCTGACGACGACGCATGCCAATCACGCCGACGAACGCCAGCCCGCTCGCGAACAACACGAAGGTGGCTGGCTCCGGCACCGACGACGACGTCAGCGTCGCATCGAACGCTGCATCGTCGCTGCCACTCACTGCCGTGAGCGCGCCAAGATCATCGACGGTGTACAGCGCGCCGCCGGTGTAGTCCGTCACCCCGGACGCGATGACATTCAATCCATTGTTCTGCGTGGACACGCTCTGAAGTACGAGCGCGAAGGTATCGATGCTCGGGTCGAGAAAGATATTGGGCGTCGCGAACGAGTAGATGTCGAAGGACGAGCCGTTTCCGCTGCCGTTCGTCAACCCGCTCAGGAAGAGCTGCGAACCGAGTTGCGAGCCATTCACCGCGTACACCGCAGCCTGGAACACCAGGCCCGCGCCGCTGCCATCCGGATTGGCATCGCCGAGGTTGAAGGCGAATGCCTGAAGCCAGTTCATGCCGGCGGCGCGCTGGAACGTCTGCGCGAACCGCTCCACGCCGCCGCTCGCTGCGGGGCCGAACGGTCCGACATAACTGGACCCGTCCGACGGCGATCCCACCTGCGCCATGGCAGGCATGGCGAAGAGGGAGGACACGGCGGCGGCGAGGAAGAGTTTGCGCATGGTCATCTGCTTGGTGTTGTGAATGGAACGGATCATGGAGTGACCGTGACGGTGGTCTGGACGGTGGCAGCGCCGCCATCCTTGTCCGTGACGGTGAAGCGAACGGTGTACGTACCCGGCGTTGTGTAAACCTTGCTGGCCCGGATGGGCGTCGCGGTCTGTGTGAGCAGCGACGCGTTGAGTGTGGTGCCATCGCCCCACGTGATCACGGCCTTCCAGGTGGCGTCCTTGCTACCCGCGTCGGTGAACCTGGCGTTGGGGTTGAAGACGGTGCCCGCCTGCACAGTGGTGGACGTCGGCGTCATGGTCGGAACCGGCAGCGCATTCGCCACGCTCACCGAGCGCGTGAAGCTCGCCGTACCGCCCTTGCCATCCGTGACCGTGACGATCGCGGAGTAGGTGCCGTTGTCGGCGTACGTATGCGACGGTGAAACGCCGTTGCCCGTGCCGCCGTCCCCGAACGTCCAGCTGTAGGTCAACACATCGCCATCCGCATCAGTGGACGCCGATGCATCAAAGGCAACCGCTGCGCCTTCCGTTGCTCCCGTCACCGCGGCCACGCTTGCAACCGGCGCGCAGTTGCGCGTCTCGAGGCGGCACTGCACCTGTTCCGGCAGGCCATTCAACAGGTCATAGCCGGTGGACTGCTGGATCTTCGCGATCGTGGTGTTGTAGTTCGTGAACGCGCCCGTCACACTCGCATCGTTCGGCATGTTCACCGCAATCACCTGAAGACCCGTCGGCGACGTGATCTGGCTGGCCGAGCGCGCGTCAGGGACGATGATGGCAATCTTCCACATGGAATCTGGCACCGCGATGTGGCCGGTGCTGTTCATGAAGCCGAAGCCGTCAACGCCCGGGCCGGACCGGTTCTTGGTGAAGATCGGGCCGGCAATGATGTAGATCTCGTTCGTGCCGCCCACCTGCGTGCGCAGAAAATTCTCCAGCGCGCCCCACGAACCCGCGTTCGCCGTCTGGTTCTGCGGGATCATGTTCGAAAGGAAGAACGTCGGCGCGTTGTCGCCCGGGACGTCCGCCCAGTCAGCCGACGGCGACATGTGGCCGCGTGACCAGACACCACCGTTCACCCAGTCATTCGTGTCCCACGCATGGATGCCCATCCGCGTAAGCGCGGTATCGGCAGTGAAGCAGTTGCAGCGTGACGCGCTACCCGTGTGCGTTGCATCGAGGTTCCAGCTCACCCAGTTCGGGCCGCCGTGGTTCACGTTGTACGACAGCGTGTAGTTGCGGCGCGAGATGATCACGTCGTCACTTGGGTCTGCATCCGTCGGCGTTCCGAGTTCCGTGTTGTGGCCCACGCGCGCACTGGGCGACGTCGGTTCCACGTCCGTATCAACCGTGGTGGAACCGCTCGAGATGCCGTCCGTCGTCGCGGTCGCCGTGATGACTGTGGACCCCGCCGCTTTCGCCGTCACGATGCCGGTGATGGCATCGATGGTCAACACCGCGGGATTCGCGGACGACCACGTCACCTGCGAGTTGCCGACCGGGTTGCCGTTGCTGTCCGTGCCGCCGTTGTTCAGGAAGAACTGCGTCTGGAAACCAACGGGCAGCGGCGTGGTGCGCGCCTGCACGGTGATGTTGCCCGCGGTCACGATGATCGTGGCCGTGCCGGTCACATTGTTCGGCGCGGTGGCCGTGATCGTCGCGCTTCCAACCGCATGGCCAACCGCGGCGCCAGAGGTGGGATCGATCGTGGCAATCGCCGTGTTGGAACTGCTCCACGCAACCGTCGTTGCTACGGGATTGTTGCCCGCATCGAAGCCCTGTGCCGTGAACGTCTTGCCCTGGCCGCTCTTGAGCGTCCACGTGGTCGGCGACACGACTACACTGGCCGCGGTGCCCGACACCGTGAGCGTGGTGCTCGACGTCGCCGTGCCGCTCGCGGTGGTGACGGTCACGCCGATGGTCGTGGTACCGATGGCGACACCGGTCGCCACACCACTTACCGGGTCAATCGTCGCGGCTGCGGTGTTGCTGCTCGTCCATGCGGACGACGTGACGGGTACCGACGAACCACCCTGCGATGCGGTCGCGGTGAAACTCACCGTGCCACCCGCCGTGGTGTTCGGATTCACCGGCGTGATCGCCGCGGAGAGTGTGGTCAGCGGCGGCGTGACCGGCGATGCGGTGTTACGCGGATTCGGCGCGCCAACGGCGAAATCCGCAGCATTGTCGTTGGTGTCCTGACGCCCGAAATCCTTGCGGCTCGCCGCCGTTGCGTTGGCCACGGCAGCAGTTGGACCGCTCCCTTCGGAACAGTTGGCGCCCGTGCCGTAACCCACAAAGTCCACGACCGTGGCGGCAAACGGACAGCCAGTGGTGGCCGACTGCGCAGCGGTTGTATTCAGCAGCGCCACCTTGCCTGCCGTGGCGCTCATCGCGATGGTGCCGGTCGCGTCAGGCGTGGGAAGCGACGTGGTGCCATTCGCGCCGACCGCTTCCTGCACGAGGTAGTATTGCCCCGATGCGATGCTGCCGGTGAGAGGCGTCACCTGCCAACTGGTGCCCGCGCTGCTCGCGTACTGCACGGAAAACCCGGCGAGCGAAATCGTGTTCGCGCTGCCGTTGTAGATCTCGATGAAATCGTTCTTGAGTGTCGCGCCGGCATTGCCGCCGCCACCATACACCTGGCTGATTACCAGGCCGGACGCCGACGTCGCGGTGAGATCATGCGCGGATGCTGGAGCGCGCAATGGAAGACCGAGCCTGTCCACACCTGCGGTACACGCGCCGGCAATGAGGAGTGCAGCGAGCCAGAACGTGGGCCTGCGTTTGATTGAAGTCAGCGACATACCGATGGCGGCGTGGGGAATACAATGCGTGCGGGACTCGGGAACATATGAGTCAAATGCCGTCAGCGACATTGGTCACGCATCTAGGATATGTATCTCTTTAGCCACCACGTAAAGATGGGACTATTCGTCCCATTCATCCTCGCCGCGGGCCCGTAACCGCCCCGTCTGCTTCGGCTCCGGGCGCACGGTCACATCCGCGAGAAACACGCCGCCCACGCGCAGCTTCTTCACCAGTGCCGCCCGCGCTGCCGGCGCGGTCACCGCCAGCTCGAATAGCGTGGGAGTGAGCTGCCGCACCTTGTCCCCGAGCAGCGCCACGATGCGGTTCGCCGACTCCGCGTCCGCACATTCGAGCAGCTCCACGCGCCGCATGGTCGCACGACGCACCGCACCCATCCACCCCTCGATCTCGCGCTGCACATTCCTGGGCACGGGCTTGCTCGAAGCGCGCGTGAGTACGCCGATCACGTCACTCACCTCCGCACCCGCCTCTGCGGCCGCCAGCACGGACGCGCGCGTGAGCCGAAACGCGAGCCCGGGCGCCACCCCCGCCCGCTCCGCGAATCGTGCGATCTCCGCCTCAACACTCGGCGCAGCTCCCAGAAAGACGATGTCGAAGTTCGGCTGGATGACGATGTCACCGCTGGTGTGCGTGCCATACTCGAAGCCAGAGCCTTCACCGAGCAGGTATCGGCCCACGTCGGTGAGCGAGAAGCAGACGTGGGCCTCGTGCACGCCAATGGTCGCCCCACCCAGCCCGATCAGGCGAATGCAGAGAAACTGGAACAGCATGCCGCGCCACATGTCGCGGTAGTGCTCGCGCGGATCACCGCCACCGCCGTAGTAGCTGCCGCTATACAGCGTGATATCGCCCGGCGGCATCGCAAGGAATGGGTTGTCATTCCGCGCGGCATACTCGAGAAAATCGTTGACGGGAATGAAGCCGGGCGGAAGGCCAAGGAAAAGGCGCACGAGATGATCGCGCGTGTTCAGGCTCTTGGGTGCCGTCGCATAGGGCAGTGTATATGGAAAGAAGCCGAGCACCCCCGATCCGTCCCACGCATTCAACGGATTGAGATCCTTCGATTCGCGCAGCGGATCAATGAGCGCCGCAACGCGGTCGTGTGGCGACAACGCAAGCCAGCGCATGCCGCTGGGGGTCGCCTCCAGGTGCGGATTGTCCTGCACCCTGCGCGTGCGCACAAAGCCGCGTACCTTGAGCTCGCGCGCCGCGTGATTCACCCGCTCCGCAGGAAAGATCTCCGACGACCAATTCGGCAGCGCCACGAGACGTTTCTCGATCTCGGCACTCGTGCGCGCAAACACCACAAAGTCGCTCGCGCGCACGCGCACCGGCGATGCCGCTACGGCCGACATCACGGTGGTCATGTCCTCCATTTCCACCGCGAGCGAAAAATGCTCGCTCACCTCAACCGTCGTGGGCGCCTGCGGGGCCGGGCTGAGCAGGTCGTGCGCCGCCCCAGGCCACAGGCCGATCATCGGCTCGAAGTCCCGCCCGCGCAACGCCGCAAAGATCACGAGCAATCCGAGTCCGGCGTAGATCGCATCCGCGAGCGAGACGAGATCCTTGTTTTGCGGGTCAGCCAACAATTCGCGAATGGCCACGCCATCGGGATACGCAAGGAGCTGTCGCGCCAGCGCTTGAAGCGCGCGCAGGATCGTCGCCGATAACTCCACACGCGACGGATCGATGCGCGCGCCGCGACTCTCCGCCCACGCCAGCAACGCGCCGTCGTTCCGCGCGTCGAGCAGGTCGCCCGCCCATCCCGAGAACGCCACGCGCTTGGTGAGCGCGTACTTGTCCTGCGAGGCAAAGCGTCCCCTGTTGCCACCAATCCGCTGAATCTCCTCGCCGGTGAAGTGCTCGCTCAGGTACGACGTCAGCGTGTGTTGCGCAGGCACGTCGAACAGCGGATGCCTGTGCATGGCCCGCAATACCTTCACAAGGCCGCGCCGTTCGTCACCCAGCCAGAGCCGGTCCTTCTCGTGATCATAGGTGGCGATGCCCGACGAGACAATCGCATCGAGGTACGGCACGAACTTGTGCGCCGGTACGTAGCCGTGCGGCTTCAGTTCGTTGAGAAGGATGAGCCGGGCGTGGGTGGGAAGCGCATTCCAGCGTGGCAGATCGCGAAGGACGGCGAGCCAGTTTACGTCGAACAGTTTCATGCGAAGTCGTGCGCGTCGGCGATCTGGTACTCATAGCCTTGCTCGCAGAGAAAGAGCTGGCGCTTGAGCGCAAACTCCTGCTCCACGGTGTCGGCGGTGACCACACTATAGAAGTGGGCCTGATTGTCCCCCTGCTTCGGGCGCAATATCCGGCCGAGCCGCTGCGCTTCTTCCTGGCGCGACCCGAACGTGCCGGAAATCTGGATGGCGAGCGAAGCATCGGGGAGATCAATGGCGAAGTTCGCCACCTTGCTCACGATGAGCGCCGGAAGCTTGCCCGTTCGGAACTTCTCATACAGGGCATCCCGCTTGGGCTGCGCCGTGGTCCCCGTGATCAACGGCACCATCATCTCTTCCGCCAGGAGCTCCAGCTGGTCCACGTACATCCCGATGATCAACGCCGGCTCGCCTGGATGGCGCGCGAGAATGTCGCGCACCACCTGCGTCTTGTCGGGATTTTCCGAGGCCACGCGAAATTTGTTGCGCGACTCGGCCACGGCGTAGGGCATCCGCAGCTCCTCTGCCAACGGCACCCGCACTTCGGTGCACACCGCGGTTGCAATCCACCCCTGCCGCTCGAGCACCTTCCACGGGACGTCCGCCTTCTTCGGACCGATGAGGGCGAATACATCATCTTCGCGCCCGTCTTCACGTACAAGGGTAGCCGTGAGCCCCAGTCTCCTGCGCGCCTGCAACGTTGCCGTAATCTGGAAAACCGGCGCCGGCAACAGGTGAACCTCGTCGTAGATGATCAGCCCCCAATTGCGTTCGTCGAACAGCGCGAGATGCGTGAACTCCGCATCCTTGCGCGACCGGTGCGTCAGCATCTGGTACGTGGCGACGGTGATGGGACGAACATCCTTGGTCGTCGCCGAATACTCGCCGATCATCTCTTCGGAAATATCCGTCTTGTCCAGCAGCTCGGTGATCCATTGCCGCACCGCCGTCACACTCGTGGTGAGAATGAGCGTGGACGCCTGCACCGCGGTGAGCACCCCCATTCCCACAACAGTCTTTCCTGCGCCGCAAGGCAGTACGACCACCCCCGATCCTCCGCGCGCAGAACCGAGCGCGTGGAAGGCATGCACCGCCTGGGTCTGGTAGTCACGCAGGGCGAACGGCGCGCCGGCGCGCGTTTCCGATCGGAACGCCACCCGCAACGATTCGCCCGTGGTGTAACCCGCCACATCTTCCGCAGGGAATCCGGCCTTGATCAGCGACTGCTTGATTCGGCCGCGATCCAGGTGCCGAATGCGGAAGCTCGTCGGCGAAACTCGCTCGGCCAGCAGTGGCGCCAGCTGCTTCCCACGCGAAAGCTCCTCTGCAAGGAGTGCGTCGCTTGTGTTGACGAGCAGATGGTCCCCGCCCGCCGGATCCCGCTCGATGCGGACGCGGCCGAAGCGCTGAGCAAAGTCGCGGACCTGCGTCGTGATGTTCGCCGGAACGGCAAATCGCGAATATTCCGCGAGCGCCCCCGTGATGTCCGCGGCACTCATCCCCGCAGCGCACGCGTTCCAGATGCTCAGGGGGCTGATCTTGTACGTATGGATGTGCTCAGGCGACTTCACCAGCTCGGCAAAGCGGGCAAGCGCGTCGCGCGCCTCCGCGTACCGCGGGGACGACACGTCGACGAGGACGGTGAGGTCGCTCTGAACGATGAGGGGCAGGTCGGACATGGCATGGAAAGCTACTCCCGGCAATACCTTTCTGCTCCCCTTGAATCCCGCGCATGCATCGCCTGCCCGACGGCTCCCTCCGCTACTCGCCCCGCGACCTGATCTCCTATCTTGAAGGAGACTTCGCCGCATGGTGCGAACGCAACTACGTCGAGCAGCCGCGCAGCGCGTCCCGCGCCGCCGCGCACGCCATCGCCCTCGCCCCGGACGAACGCGACGAAGAGATGGACCTGGTCGCGCGGCGCGGGCTGGCGCACGAAGCCGATCACCTCGCCCGCCTCCGCGCTGCCACCCCGGACCTCGTTTCCATCCAGGCCGGCACCACCGCGCGCGAACAGACACAGGCCGCCATGCACGCCGGCGTACCCATCATCTTCCAGGCGGAACTCCACGCCGAACACTGGATGGGCATCGCCGACTTTCTCCACCGCACACCCGGCCCCTCCACATTCGGCAACTTCTTCTACGAGCCACGCGATACAAAACTTGCGCGCACCGCGAAACCCTACTTTCTCCTGCAACTCTGTGCCTATGCCGAGATGCTCGAGACCATGCAGGGCCGGCGACCCGCGCAGTTCGGCTTCGTATTTGGCGACGGCACCGAGAAATTCTACGACACCGCCGACTTCTGGAACTACTACCGTCGGCTCAAGCGCTCCTTCGAGTCGTTTCAACACAGTTGGATCGCCGACTGCCACCCGGATCCCGCACTCGATCGCACGCACGGGCGCTGGAGCACCGCCGCCGAACGCCTGCTCCACGACGTCGACGACCTCACACTCGTCGCCGGCATCAATCGCAGCCAGATCATTCGTCTTCGCGACGCCGGCATTGATACGGTCGCGAAACTCGCCAGACGCCAGGCCGCCATCAACTTGAAGATGGCGCCTGCCACACTGGAGCATCTGCGCGAGCAGGCCGCGATGCAGGTCGCGACCCGCACCAGCAACACCATCCAATGGTCGCATCGTCCCCCCGATGCCGAGCGCCCTCGCCGCGGGCTGGCCCTGCTGCCGCCACCGTCCAAGAACGACATCTTCTTCGATATCGAGGGCTTCCCCTACGCCCCCACGGGACTGGAATACCTCCTCGGCGTCGTCACGGTGGACACTGGCACTCCAGTGTTTCGTGATTGGTGGGCGCACGACGACGCGCAGGAGAAGCGCGCCTTCGAGCAGTTCATCGACTGGGCCTACGCGCGCTGGGTTGCTGATCGCGAGAGCCACATCTATCACTACGCATCATACGAGAAGACCGCGCTCTGCCGCCTCATGGGCAAGTACGGCACGCGCGAGTTCCAGGTCGACGAACTCCTCCGCAACAACGTCCTCGTGGATCTCTATCCCATCGTGCTGCAAGGGCTTGTGATCGGTACGCCGAGCTATTCGCTCAAGCACGTTGAACATCTCTACATGCCGAAGCGCAGCGGCGAGGTCACCAGCGCCGGCGGTTCTGTCGTCGAGTATCAGCGCTGGATCGACGCCGGCGAGTCGGAAGACCACGCGCAGTCTCCCATCCTCGACCGCATTCGCCGGTACAACAAGGTGGACTGCGAATCCACCGTTGGATTGCGCGACTGGCTGCTTGCCCGGCAGGCGGAACAGAACGTCACGTGGGTCGCTCCCCAGCCTCCCAACGGCGGATCGGAAGATCCCACCGCCATCACCCCGGCGCAGGATCTCGCCGCAACACTCCTCGCGCGTGCAGATGCACCCGAGCACGAGGGGGAACGTGAGCGCGTCACGCGACTGATGGCGGGCCTCCTGGAATTCCACCGTCGTGAAGAAAAGCCGTGGTGGTGGCGCTACTTCGAGCGCATGCAGTCCAGCGACGAAGATCTCTTCGACGATGCCGAGTGTCTCGTCGGACTCGTACGAACGGATACGCCGCCAACGGTGATCAAGCGCTCCGTCGGCCTCGAGTACCGGTACAATCCCGATCAGGAATTCCGGCACAAGGACGGCGATCAGTACGCCATCACCGGTACCGAAGACATCACCTGCGTCATCGAGCGCATCATCGACGCGGACGCAGGGCTCATCGAACTCAAGGTGGGGAAGGGGAAGTCGCTCCCGACAACGGTGTCGCTGGTGCCCAGTCAACCCGTCCCGTCCAAGCCACTGCGCGAGTCGGTGCTTCGCTTCGCCACACGCTGGGCCGCCGATCCCAATTGTCACACCGCGCTGCGCGATCTCATCGAACGGCGCCCGCCGCGCCTCGCCGGCGCCGAAAGTGCGCTCCAGCCCTGTGACGTCGATCAGCTCATGGCCAGCGCGATCGACGCCGCCCGCCGGCTCGACGCATCAACTCTCTGCATTCAAGGGCCGCCCGGCACCGGCAAGACCACCACTGCCGCGGAGATGATCATCACACTCGTCGCCGCCGGCAAGCGCGTGGGCATCGTTGCCAACAGTCATCAGGTCGTGATCAACCTCATGACCCGCATTGCCCAACGCAGCAGCGAAATCGACGCGCATCCCGCGCTGGTGAAAGTCAGTGGCGATAGCACCGACCCCCTCATCACCAGCGGTCGCGCGTCGCACATTGACTCCAGGGACGCAGCCGCCGAGATCGCAAAGGGCCCGCTCGTCATCGGAGGGACTGCCTGGTGCTTTGCGCGTCCCGAACTCGACGGAACGCTGGACTACCTCTATATAGAAGAAGCCGGTCAGTTCTCCCTCGCCAATGCCATCGCCGTGGGCGCCTCCGCCGCCAATCTCATTCTCCTCGGCGACCAGATGCAGCTCGCCCAGCCAACGCAGGGCTCACATCCCGGCGAAAGTGGCCTCTCCGCACTCGAATACCTTCTCCACGGCCACGCCACCGTTCCACCGGAACTCGGCATCTTCCTCGGCCAATCGCACCGCATGCATCCCGACGTATGCGCCCTCATCTCGGAAGCGTACTACGACGGTCGCCTGAAGAGCGCCGCGAAAACCGCCGACAATCGCATCATCGGCGCCGAACGCACCAGCATCGGCCTCGACGCCGGCGTGCGTTTCGTGCCTGTCGTTCACAACGGTTGCGCGCAGGATAGCGACGAAGAGGTTGACGCCATCGCGGAACTGGTCGCGTCGCTCATGGGCTGTCGCGTCACCGTGAAGGGGCGCGCGGAACGCCCGATGACCATCGATGATGTGCTCGTCGTCGCCCCGTTCAACATGCAGGTGCGCGCCCTCAAGCGTCGCCTTGGCCCCGCCGCACGCGTCGGTTCGGTGGACAAGTTCCAGGGGCAGGAGGCACCGGTCGTCATCGTCTCCATGTGCGCCTCCACCCTCGACGACGCGCCGAGGGGCCCGCAGTTCCTGCTCTCGAAGAATCGCCTCAACGTCGCTATCTCGCGCGCGCAGGCACTCGCCATCGTCGTCGGCTCACACCAGCTCGGCGACGTACGCGTGCGCTCCGTGGAGGAGATGCG
>JBDUCM010000085.1:0-21477 GCA_040003455.1 bacterium | reverse complement strand
AGTTCGGGCTCAAGAAGATGTGGAAGAGCCCCAACGGCACCATCCGCAACATCCTCGGCGGCGTGATCTTTCGCGAGCCGATCATCATGAAGAACATCCCGCGCCTCGTGCCGGGATGGACCAAGCCCATCGTTGTGGGTCGTCACGCGCACGGCGACCAGTACAAGGCCACGGACTTCAAGGTGAAGGGCCCCGGTACTCTCACAATGACCTACACCCCTGCGGACGGCGGGGCACCCCTGCAGTTCGAAGTCGCGAAGTTCGGCGAGGACGGTGGGGTGGCGATGGGTATGTACAACTACAACGACTCCATCCGCGATTTTGCGCGCGCGAGCCTCACCTTCGGCCTGCAACGCAATTATCCGGTGTACCTCAGCACCAAGAACACCATCCTCAAGGCGTACGACGGCACCTTCAAGGACATCTTCGAAAAGGTGTTCCAGGAGGAGTTCAAGGCGGATTTCGACAAGAATGGACTCACCTACGAGCACCGCCTCATCGACGACATGGTCGCCAGTGCGCTCAAGTGGGAAGGTGGCTATGTGTGGGCGTGCAAGAACTACGACGGCGACGTACAGTCCGACATCGTGGCGCAGGGTTTTGGCTCACTCGGCCTCATGACCAGCGTGCTCCTCACTCCAGACGGCAAGACGATGGAGGCGGAGGCCGCGCACGGCACCGTCACGCGTCACTACCGCGAGCACCAGAAGGGCAACAAGACGTCAACGAACCCCATCGCGTCCATCTTCGCGTGGACACGAGGGCTCGCGCATCGCGGTAAGCTCGACAGCAACCAGCCACTCATCGACTTCGCGAACGCGCTCGAAGCCGTGTGCATTGAGGCGGTGGAGTCCGGCGAGATGACGAAGGATCTCGCGGTGCTCATCAGTGGTAAGGCGCCCTATCTCAACACAGAGGATTTCCTCGATACGATCGACCGCCGGTTGCAGGAAAAGATGGCCTGATCGCGGTCCGGGGTGTTCGGACTCTGTGTTACTCCGTGCCCTCCGTGGTCCAATCGCAGTTGACGTGATTCAATCAAGTACTCGCGCTAGTGGGTGGCCACCACTCGCGACGAGTACGCCACGCCATCCGACCAGACGCCCGTGGGCGCGTAACGGGTAATCGTTCCGCGCTCGAGATCCACGGTGACCACGCGGTTGCGTCCCTGGAGCGTCACGAACGCCCACTTGCTGTCCGTCGCCATGGCCACTCCCTCCGGTGACGGAGAACCCGGAACCTCGGCAGTTGCAACGAGGCTGTCGCGCGGTACGGCAATCACGGAAAGCGGTCGCCGCGTCTTTGCATCAAGGATCCTGATTTCGCCGCGAACAGGATCCGTGATCACCGCGCGCCGGCCGTCGGGCGATACCGCCATGCGATACGGGAGGCCGAATCCGCGCAATGTCTCGATCACCTGGCCCTGCTTCACGTCCACGACGACGACGATCGAGTCCGCGTTGCTTCCGACGAACACCGTACTCCCGTCGGGACTGATCGCGATACCTTCATCGCTCTTGGCGGTGGGGATGACGCTCATGGCGGCGCGCCCAGCCACGTCGAGCTGCGTGATCGTGCCGTCGGCCATGTTGGCGGTGAACAGTCGCGCGCCGTCAGACGACATCGCCAGCATGTGGGAGACGAGACCGTTCGTCGGGACCGTGCCGACGACGACGTCCGTACGGAGATCCACGAGCAGCACCGCCTTGCTGGTCTGGCACGTGACGGCGAGCAGCGTGTCTCCCGGAAAGAACGCCATGCCGTGCGGCCGCTGATAGCTTCCGAGATCGATCGTGCGGGCGACGGACAGGTGCATGATGTCGACGACCGTAAGCGTGTGGCCCGGCTTGCCGCGCACGCCGTAGTTGCTCACCACCGCCCACCTGCCGTCATGTGATGCCGCCACTTCGTGCGGGCCTTCACCGGTGGGCAGGGTGGCGAGCACGCGGCCCGATGCCACATCGAGCACCGTGACGGTGTTGTCGTTCATGTTGCTCACCACGAGCGTTCCCGTGGGCCCGTCGGCGGATACCATCGCCATGAGGGCAAGCATGCCGGCTGCCAACGCGGAGCGGAGTGTCAGGTACGTCATGCCGCCTCCCATCGTACAAGTGTCCATCTCGGCTCGCACCAGCAGCATCGCACCACGCGAAAACTCCAGCTCGCGCGGTGCGATGTTGGCGTGGCCTACTGCACGCAGCGACCCTTCGGATCAGGCTTCGTGCCGTCCACCACCACGCGGTGATCGAGGTTGCCCACCTTGAGCGCCGTCTGGAAGACCAGCCGCGACACGTCCGCCATATGGTCGTAGTCGATGTACTGCGGCTCGTCGGTCACCTGATGATAGTCTGCATGGCCGCCCGTCGTCATGAACACCACCGGAATGCCCCACTTGGCGTACGACCAGTGATCGCTGCGGCAGTAAATGTTCTGCGGATGCCCGTTCGCGTCGATGTTGTAGTCGAAGTTGAAGCCCAGCTTCTGCTCCTTGTTCACCGACTCTACCAGGTCGCCCAGCTCCGTGGACAGCCGTCGCGATCCGACAAGCTGCAAGTAACCAGGACCACCATGGAGCAGGCTGCCATCCTTCGCTTCACCGGTGGCGTCCGTGACGCGACCGCGGCCCACCATGTCCATGTTCAGCTGCGCCACGATGGAATCACGTGGTACGGTGGGATTGTCGGTGAACCATCCCGATCCCAGCATGCCGGATTCCTCGCCGGTATGCCAGACGAACACGATGGAACGCTTCGGCTTCACCTTGCCCATGGCAAATGCTTCGGCGATCTCGAGCACGGACACCGTGCCGGAGCCGTCATCATCGGCGCCGTTGGAGACGGAGTCGGCGCGCGCTCCGCCATGCAGCTTGTGCGCCGCATCCTTGATCGCATTCACCTGCGCCATCTGCTCGGCCGTGGGCGTTACGGCCTTGTTGTCCGCGCCCTGCGGCATCACCACCTGCATGTACGCCTTCACCGAATCATGATCCACCGGCGTCGGGCGGAAACCGATGTGGTCATTGTGGGCGCCAATAGCCACGTACTGTCCCTTGAGCTTCGGGTCGGAACCCGGCAGCACGGCCACCACGTTGCGAATGACGCCAGGCCCGTCGTGGAACTGCACGTTGGACGTGATGCTCTTGCCCGCCGTACCCTTCGCCATCGTCGCGAGCGGACCACCGAGCAGCGCTTCCGCCATCTTTGGGCTCACGTTCAGCGCGATGGGTGTCTCGTTGTCGAATGCGGGTGTGCGCCAGCGCGCGCTCGTCGGGTTCATGGCAGCCGCGAGCTGGGTCGGCGTGAATGGCTCGCTCGCGATGAGCACCACGACCGCCCCGTTCAGCGACTGCTGGTACGCACGAAATCCGGCGGACTGCACGAACTGCTGCACATTCCCGGGCAGCGGGGCATTGCGCATCAACACGACCTTGCCGCGCACTGCCTCATTCGGGAGCGCGTTGACCGTATCGTAGAGCGCGCCGCCGTACACCACGGGCGTAGACGCATATTGCCTGGGCTTGCCACCAGACATCGCGAGGAAGTCCGTACCCGCCTTGAACGAGAGCCCTTCGGCCGTGATGGTCGAGACGGGATCCAGTGCGCGCTTCACCGCCGGCATGAACTGGAAGAACCCGCCGCTGTCGCCCGCCGGCTGCAGCCCCATGCGACGGACCTCGCGCTCGATGTACGCCGTGGCCCTCACGTTGTATTCCGAACCGAACTGCCGCCCCATCAGGGAGTCGTCGGCGTAGATGTATAGTCGCGTCATCAGGTCGCCGGCACTGATCTCCGGCTTCGTTGGCGGACCGGAGTACTTGAGAGGCAGTTCCTTGGCTTGCGCGAGGAGCGAAACCGGAAGCGCCGCCACGGCCGCAGCCGTACGGGCAATTCGGAGGAAGGTCAGTCGCATGGGTTGTTTATGTGTGGTTGCCGCAGCCAGATCATCGAGTGTCCGACACGTCCGACACGCTGGTGGTTGCCTTAGCTGTGAAATATGGGCGTGTGAACCACGGCGCCGACAGTGAATCGATATGCGGATGAAGCACGATCAAACGCTTGAACAAACTTGACTTCCCGGTTTCAGGAAGCTCAAGAGGCCGGGATATGAGTTCGGGAAGGCCGGATATGTTTTCGAGAAGAGGCCGGATATGAACAGAAAAAGCCGGATTCACCACGTGGTTAAATCCGGCCGTTTCCGTTTACATCCGGCCTCTTCTCGAATGATTCGTTATTCACGTTGAAATGCCACTTTCCCTCTTACACATCACAGATGTCGAACGCCTGCCGCATCGACGTGAGCGGATCCCGCTTCGGCACGAACTCCTGCGCAACAAAGCCGGTGAAGCCGAGGTCGGCGATGGCCTGCATGACTGCGCGCCAGTTCAGCTCCTGCGTCTCGTCGATCTCGTTCCGGCCCGGAACGCCGCCGGTGTGAAAATGCGCGATGTGGGTGAAGTTCGCGCGAATGGTGCGAATCACGTCGCCTTCCATCACCTGCATGTGGTAGATGTCGTACAGGAGCTTCAACCGTGGTGAATTCACTCCCTGCACAACCTGCGCGCCCCACGCGGTGTGATCGGCCTGATAGTCCTTGTGATCCACCTTGCTGTTCAACAACTCCAGGCACAACGTCACGCCATGCTGCTCCGCCAACGGCGTGAGCCGCTTGAAGCCGGCGATGCAGTTCGTGATGCCTTCACCGTCCGACAATCCCGCACGATTCCCGCTGAAGCACACGATGTTTGGAATGCCTGCCGCTGCCACCAGCGGAATCATGCGCGTGCCATCCGCCACCAGTTTGTCATGCTGGTCTGGCCGATTGAAGCCCACCGGGATGGTGCCGAAACCATTTGCCATCGCGCACACCAGACCATGCTTCGCCGGCGTGGCCCAATCCGGTTCGCTCAGCAGTTCCACAGACTTGTAGCCGATGCCCTTCGCCGCCTCACACAGCTCGTCGAGCGGAATCTTGCCGTAGCACCACCGCGACACGGAATGCTTGAGTCGCCCCGCCGTAGGCCGCACTGCGTTGCGGGCAAGCAGTTCGCCCGGCGAGAAGGTGGTTGCCGCTGCCAGGGCGCCAAGTGTGCCCAATGCCTGCCGCCGGTTGATGTCGCCCCTCACAGCGCGCCTCGCTTCATCAATCCTACCGCATTCGCAACCGCGCGGGCGGTGATCGCCATGTAGGTGATGCTGGGGTTCTGGCATGCCGAACTGGCCATGCACGAACCGTCCGTGAGGAACAGGTTCTTCGCGTCCCACGCCTGATTGACGCTGTTCACCACCCCTTGGTCCGGCGTACGGCTCATGCGCGCGCCGCCCATCTCGTGGATGCAATGGCCCGGCGGGTTATTCGATCCGTGGGTCCGAATATCGGTACAGCCCGCCGCATCGAGCATCTCGCCCATGGACGTCATCATGTCCTTGTCCATCGCACGCTCGTTGTCGCGCCAGCGCACGTCGATGCGCGCGGCAGGAACGCCCCACTTGTCCTTCACATCGGCGTCGAGAGTGATGCGATTGTCTTCGTGCGGCAGCGTCTCGCCCCAGCCAGAGGCAGACAGGCTCCACGGCCCGAGATCATCGATGAGCGACTGCTTGAATGCCGCGCCGTGGCCGACCATGTTCGATCCCCGGCCCCATCCATTGCGACCGGAACCGCCCTGCATCCCGTACCCGCGAAGAAAGTCGGCATGCTGTGTCTTCACGTTCCGGAACCGGGCGATGTAAATGCCATTTGGCCGCCTCCCGATGGTACGCTTGTCCAGAAAACCAGGTACCGAGCCACTCGCACCCGACCCGTAGTGATGGTCCATCACGTATCGGCCCAGCGTGCCACTCGAGTTCGCGAGCCCGTCGGGGAAGCGCGCGCTCTTCGAATTGAGCAACAGCCGAACCGTCTCGATGGCTGACGCACACAGGAACACGACGCGTGCGGTGAATTCCCGCTCCTGCATGGTGTTCGCGTCAATGACGCGGACTCCTTTTGCCTTTTTCGTTTTTGCGTCGTAGAGGACTTCAGCGACCACGCTGTTGGGCCGGAGCGTAAGCCGCCCGGTCTTCTGCGCTGCCGGCAAGGTCGACCCGAGGCTGCTGAAGTACGAGTGCGTCACGCACCCGCGCTCGCACGGTCCACAGTAATGGCAGGGGAGCCGGCCATTGTGCGGCTTCGTGAGGATAGCCGCACGGCCGATGGTCATGACGCGCTCGCCATTGAATGCTTTCAGGATCTTCGGCCGTGCGTCCTGCTCTACCACGGTCATCTGCATTGGCGGCAGGAACTCGCCATCGGGGAGCTGCGACAACCCCTCCGTCGCGCCACTCACACCGATGAATTTTTCCACGTGCGAGTACCACGGCGCGAGGTCCTTGTATCGGATGGGCCAGTCGGAGCCATGCCCGTCCTTCATGTTCGCTTCGAAGTCCAGGTCGCTCCACCGGTATACCTGACGTCCCCACGTAATGGAGCGGCCTCCTACCTGTCGCCCGCGAAACCACTTGAAGGGCGCATCAGTGGGGCTCGTGTATGGATTCTCCGTGTCCTTCACGAAGAACTTGTGTCCTACTTCGTCGCAGGCATAGCACCCGCGCTGCACGGCATGATCGCGTTCGAGCGCCTGCCGATCGCCCATCCCGCGGAAGTGCATCTCCCACGGTTGCACATGCTCCACGTAGTCCGTCTTCGGATCAACCGGCCCGCCCGCCTCGAGCACGAGCGTCCGCAGGCCGCGCTCCGTGAGCTCCTTTGCCGCCCATCCACCGCTGATGCCGGAACCGACGACGATGGCGTCATAATGGGTCTGCTCAGACATCCGATCCTCCCGCGCTACCAGCCTTCACGGGCATCGGCGCCGACCCATCGTACCGGCCCGGCATGATCTCCGTCTTGAGCACGGTCTTCATCACGGGTTCACTGGTGAAATAGCCATGCACGATCAGTCCCTTGAGTCGCCAGTATGTACGCGCTGGTTCCGTGCGCCGGTCCGTCAGCCGCTCCAATCGCTCGATCACCGCATCACGCTCCTCCGCTCGCATGGCGGCGAACCCGGAGGGATTGGCGAGGCGAGTCTCCGCGTCGATCGCGTCAAGACCCGCCACAAACGCCACGCGATCCGCGTCGACGTAATTCTCGCTCACGATCACATCCACGAACGCGGGAACCCCGACGTCGCTGGCCCCAGGTGTATCGGTGCGTGGGAGAATCGTGTCGGCGATGCCGGCCACGAGCGCCAGATGCGCCTCACTCAGGCCACGCACGGGTCGAAGCCCGGTACCAACGCGTGACCACGCCGCAAACGTCTCATGAGGAAGCAGCGCCAGCACCGTCGCGGCACCCATCGCCTTCAATAGATCTCGCCGTTCCATGGAGACATCTCCGCGGTTGTAGGGAATGACCGGTCTACAGCGGAATCCGGCTCTTGTACTTCTCCAGGAACTGATCGAAGGTCAACAGGTCAGGATCGAGTTGACGCGCCAGCTTCGGATCGCGTGCACCACAGACCTCGGTCTCGAAGTCACGATACACCTGGAACATGTTGCCCATCTCATCTGCACCCGGAAATCCAAAACCACGATACGCGTCCGCACTCACGGCGTGATACGTGATTGGGCCGATGCCCAACGCGCGCGAGAGCTTTTTGCCCATCTCATGGATGGTCAGGAATTCCGACGCGATGCCGACCGTCTTGCCGACATAGCTCGTGCCCGCCTTGAAGATGCCATATGCCACCTTGCCGATGTCTTCCGCGGCAATGCCGGCAAGTCGCTTGTCATCCATGGGATATGCCCACGCATACTGCCCGTCTGCACCCTTCTTCGGCTCCAGGCCGAACGCGTAGAGATTGTCCCAGTAGAACGACGTGACGAGAAAGGTCGTGGGCTGGCCAGCGAAGTATGCGTCCCCATCTGCCTTCGCGTCGAAGTGCGGCACGCGGTATTTCCCCTGAAGCATGGGCATGCGGTCGTCATCCGGCGACATGAACCCCCGCGTATCCTCCAGGGTGGACCACACGATATGCTCGGCGCCAGACCCTCGCGCCGCGTCCGCCTGGTTCTTCGCCTGCACCTCTTCCTTGGCTGCCGAGAAGTGCTCCCAGAAGTTGGTGACGCAGTAGATGCCGTACGCACCCGCGAATGCCTGCTTCAGGCTTTCCACGTCGTCCATGTCGGCCCGCACCACGTCGGCTCCGCGCGCCGCAAGAGCCTTCGCCGCTGCCTTGTCCGGATCGCGCGTGATTGCGCGACAGGCAAAAGGACTGGACGGGTCATCGAGAATGGCGCCACACAATCCGCCGCCCTGCGCCCCAGTCGCTCCCATCACTGCAATGGTCTTCGTCTCGGCCATGTTCGGCGCCCTCTGCCGTGCGTGAGTAGTTCAGCAGGACTCCCCGCGATATAATTCCGGGTCGCCGCAGCCGTCGGAAACAGCACGCGAAGTTGCAGCGCGCGCTGCGGCTTCCGCAACATCCGTTGATCGGACCTTCCACGACCACTCCCATCACGCTGTCATGATCCCTTCGGCATCGGCCGCGCTCGGCGCACTCCTCTGTGTCGTCGTGAGCCACGCGGCGCTGGCACAGCACAGGAAGACGAGTGCGCCCGTGGCGTTCACGGCACCGGAATGGGTGTTTCCAGGCACAGCGGTCGACGTTGTGGCACCCAAGCCGCCACATGACACCGTGCTGCACCGCCAGCCGGGAAGCACGCGCGCCTTCACGCTCGCGGCAATAAAAGACCGGTTGAATCCGCCAGACTGGGCGCCCGAATCGCATCCCGGCGCCCCCGACGTTGTGATGCACGCCCGGCCGGCGGCGACATACGCGTGTGGATTCTGCCACCTGCCTACTGGCCAGGGCCGGTCGGAAAATGCCACCATCGCCGGTTTGCCGGCCGAGTACATCGTTCGCCAACTCGCCGATTTCCGATCGGGCGCTCGCGGATCGCCCGTGGATGCATGGGGCCCTTTTGTGCACATGCGCGAGGTGGCTCAGGCCATCACCGACGCCGAAGCGGCCGACGCTGCTCGCTATTTCGCGAACATCCGCGCGACGGCGCGGTACCGGGTTGTGGAGCGTGACAGGATTCCGGCGGTCTACGCTGCGGGCGGACTGTACGCGGCCCGGCCAGGGGCCGACTCTGAGCCCCTTGGCCACCGATTGATCGAAATGTCCAACGACATCGAACGGCATGAAGACCGCGACCCGGGCGAGACCTTCACGACCTTCGTGCCGTCAGGCGCGGTCGCGCGCGGGCGCCGCATCGCCACCAGCGCCCAACTGAAGAGCCCGACGCGGTGCGTCACCTGTCATGGCCCCGACCTTCGAGGCGCCGGTGCGGCACCACCGATTGCCGGGCGTTCACCTGCATACACCCTGCGCCAACTTATCGGCGTGAGGATGGGTGCGCGCCATGCCGAGGCGGGTGCGCCCATGCGGGCGGTCGTCGCGGCCCTCACTCTGGACGACATGATCGCTGTTGCCGCCTATGCCGGTTCACGCGCGCCCTGACTCTGTCGCATTCCTGTCGCGCGGAGCTGGGATCCGAACGATCGAAGACGGCGCGGGATTGATGCGGACGATCCGGTCTGGCATGCGCGCTTGACGCTCACCAACACGGTCGCAACTTTGTAGGTTCCTACCTGGAGGAAATCCCGCTGGACGCGTATTGCCCGAAGTGCGGCGAAGCCTTTGCTGAGAACGCGAATTTCTGTAGCAGCTGCGGCTTTGCGTTCACGCAAGAAATGGCGGCCGTGGGACGGGCGTCATCGTTGCGCATGTCGGGCTTCACCATAAACGACGCGCCGCCTGTTCCCCTGTATGACGCGTCCACCGCGCACCCGATCGAGCGGCTGAACGCTGCCCTCGAAGGGCGCTACGTCGTGGAGCGCGTACTCGGCCGGGGAGGAATGGCCACCGTCTATCTCGCGACGGACGTGCGCCACGGGCGCGAAGTGGCCATCAAGGTCCTGTTGCCCGAGTTGTCCGCCTCCATCGGTGGCGACCGCTTCGAACGCGAGATCCGTCTGGCGGCGAAACTCCAGCACCCGCACATCCTCGGCCTGTTCGATTCCGGGGCCGCGATGGGGCTGTTGTACTATGTAATGCCATTCGTGAAGGGCGAGTCGTTGCGCGATCGATTGGAGCGCGAGGGTGCGCTACCCATCGAAGATGCGCTCGTCATCGCGCTCGAGGTCGCCGATGCGCTGGGCCACGCGCATGGGCAGGGCATCATCCATCGCGACATCAAGCCTGAGAACATCATGTTGTCGGGCGGGCACGCACTCGTGGCCGACTTCGGCATCGCGCGCGCGGCCACCGACGCTGGGGTTCAGAAGCTCACGCAGACGGGGATGGCGTTGGGCACGCCGGTGTACATGTCGCCGGAGCAGTCGGGCGGTGAGGAGGTGGGGCCACCCGCCGACATTTACAGTCTGGCATGCGTGCTGTATGAGATGCTCGCTGGCGAGCCGCCGTTCACCGGCAAGAATGCCATGGTGATCATGGCGCGCCACGCGATGGAGCAGGTGCCGAGTATCCGGATCGTGCGCAGTGCGGTGCCGGATGAAGTGGAGGCGGCTATCTATGCGGGCATGGGCAAGGTGCCCGCCGACCGCCCGAAGACCGCGGCGGAATTTGCCGAGATCCTCGGGATGCCGCTTGGACAGACGGCGACCTTGCGCGTGCTGACGGGACCCACGGGAATGCGACGCGTTCCAAGTGGCTCGCAGATGCTCATTACGCGCAATCTTGGGCTGCCAGCGGAATTGCAGGTGGTGGTGGTGCCATGGTGGCAGCGGCGAGCCGTGCTCGGGGCGGCGGCGCTTGTGTTGGTGACGGGCATCGCCGGAAGCTGGTTCGCGCTCAATGGCGCCAGGCCCACAGTGGTTGACCCGACCGCGCGGCGCGTGGCGGTGCGCTATTTCGACTCGTCCAAGGACACCACGCTCAGCTCTCTGGCGGATGGCCTCACGGAGGGGCTCATCAACTCGTTGAGCAATGCTTCCAGCATCACCGTCATTTCGCGGTCCGGCGTGGAGCGTTTTCGCGATCCTGGTATTCCGGACGACACGGTCGTCAAGGCGCTGCGCGTTGGGTACATCGTGCGCGGCGAGCTTAAGCGCACGGGCAAGGACGTCAAGGACGTCAATGTCGACGTAAACCTCTACGATCGTTCCGGTGTAAGGCTGAGCGGCGCCGCGGTCACGCTTGCTGCGTCATCGCCGTTTGCAATGCGCGATTCGTTGCAGAAGGTGGTGTCGGCGCTCATCAAGAATCAGCTTCACCAGGATATCCAGCTCAAGGAGGAGCGCGCAGGGACCTCCAATCAGGCGGCGTGGCTCGAACTCCAGCGGGCGGAACAGACCCGCAAGGGAATCGCGTCGTTGTTGAGCAAGGGCGACACCGTCGGTGTCGACAAGGCGTTCGCAGCTACGGACTCGATGCTCGCGTATTCGGAGCAGCTCGATCCCAGGTGGGCGGAGCCCGTCTCGAGGCGGGCTTCGGTAGCCTATCAGCATTCGCGCTCGGTTGGCCGCGATCCGGCAGCCATCCGCAAATGGGTGGAAGTGGGCATTGGTCATGCGAACCGCGCGCTCGCGCTGGATCCGAATAGCGCGGACGCCTTCGAGTCGCGTGGCACCATGGAGTACTGGAGCTGGCTCTCGAACCTCGAGGTCGATCCCGCGAAGAAACTTGCGTTACTCAAGGGTGCCAAGGCCGACCTCGACAGCGCCACGTCGAAGAATCCCCGCCAGGCGAGCGCATTCGCGACGATGGCCACCGTGTGGTACCAGGTTCCTGGCGGTACCAACAATGACGTCTATATCGCGGCACAGAACGCCTACGCTGCGGATGAATTCCTGACCAACGCAAACCTTGTAATGCACCGTCTATTCACGGCAGCATATGACTTGGGTTTGTTCGACAAGGCCGACCAGCACTGCAAGGCCTTCGCGAGTCGCTTCCCGCAGGACTACCGGTCGAAGCGGTGCCGGCTGTTCCTGCTCACGATTCCAAAGGCCGAAGGACTCGACGTGGCAGCGGCGCGACGTCTCGCGGATTCCATTGTCGCGTTGCGCCCGCCCAAGGACTCCCTGAACGAGCGCCTCAATACCAACCTGTTGATCGCGGCCGCGATGGCGCGCGCGAGCAAGACCGCGCCGGGCTTGGCGGATAGCGCGCGCGCGCTGGCGAAGTCTTCCATCGGCGACGGGCAGATCGACCCCAACCGCGACCTTACCTTCTACGCCGCGTTCGTTTACGCCCAGCTCGGTGACAACGCCGCCGCAATCAGCATGATGAAGGAGTACCTCGCGGCCAATCCGCAGCGCGTCTCCTCAATGCGCGATGATCCTGGTTGGTGGTTCAAGAACCTCGCGGCCACCCCGGAATGGCGTCGGCTGGTACAACAGGTACAATAGGTACAATAGGGGAACCCCCCGGTTCTTCTCGCCTGCTTCGGATGTTTTTCGGTAGTTTTTTCCGCTCGCCATTGCGCTGGCGGTCATAGAGACCCATTCTTGGTCAGCGGAGCGGTCGAGCCATCCCCGCACCGGTCAGCATGGGATACGCGAACTGGACCGACCGACGAAGGTTCGTCCTGATTTTTCGAGGTGTACGGCGTGCGTCGTTTCCTGGTTGTCGCTGTCGCGATCGTCGTCGCGGCCTACGCAGTGGCCTGCTCCGACAGAAGGTCGGGAGCGGTGCTCCCAACGGAGCCCGGCGTCCAGCGCACCCCCAGCGGGCCCACCACGCCCGGCACCTGCACCACCCTCGCCAGCCTGATCGATCTGGCCAACTCCGTCTTTGGCCCCGGCTCCGCCAACGCCAACACGGCTATCGGGACACTCAACAGTCTCGACCGGACCATTCGCAACGGCAACTTCGCTGAGGCACAGGCCCAGGCGACCACGCTCATCACGTTCATCGAACAGCGCGCCAACAACCTGCCCGCCGTCCACGCACAGATTCAGGAACTGATCGACCACGTTCGCTGCTACGCCGGTCTTTCCACCGAAGCGGTGCTCGTCTTCCCCACCGACGACCCGCAAGTCCTCACGGACGCCACCGGCCACGCGGGCGTGTCGCTCCAGGGGGCAACTGTCACCACGCCCACACTGGTGACGGTTTCCCTTCTCGATCCAAACGGCGCATCACCGCTCGATACCAAGCTCGACAAATATCCGGGCTACGTGCAGATCAGCAGTTCCACACAGCTCACCAAGCCAGTTGTCGTCGGTGTCTGCCCGTCGGCATCGGTCCCATCGGACGTGCTTGCACGGTTGCGGCTGGGCCATCAAGCCAGCGGTGGCTTCGAGATCACGCCGCCCGCAGACGCCAGCTTCCTCGACTGCACAGGTGTAGCTCAGTCGAAAACCCCTGGATGGCTCCGCGCGCTCGCGAGCCTGGTCCTCCCCCGTCCTGCATACGCAGCCACCCTGTTCGCCGGCGGTGTTGGCGGAGTGGCCACCGAATTCAGCCCCTTTGGCCCGGTCGACCCCGAGCTCCGCTTTGCTGGCGGCGTTGGCGGAACAGCCACCGAATTCACCCGCACGCCCAAGCCACCTACGGTAGCACCGCGGAGTGCGGTGGCTGCCCCCGTGCCGTCGCGAGTCAGCGCGCTCAACAATCCACCCTGTGCTTCCGTGTCTGCACCGGCGGGAGCTCCCCTGCCGCCCGAATGCCGTCCCGTGGTGACCCTCACCACCCACAACGGCACGATCATGCAGAACGTTCCGGTCACCTGGGCCGTCAACCTCGGCGGCGGAAGTGTCGCGCCACAGACGCTCAGCTCGTCCGCCTGCGGACCCTTCGGCTCCGGGGCCGCCACCACCACGGATGTCAACGGCAGTGCGAGTGTGTGCTTCACCCTTGGCGCACCCGGCGCCAATACCGTCACCGCAACCCCGGGGGTTGGTGGTGATGCGCCGGCCGGCGTGAGTTTCGCGCCCCCCGGATTCCTGTTCACGGCGACAGCCACGCGCATCACGCCGACCGTCACGGCAACCGGCCAGATAACCGTTTACGACGCGCAGCCGCACGCCGGCAGCGGCACCTGTAGCAACGGGTTGACCCCCGCGCTCTCGTACGATGGCAATGGCAGCGTACCGCGCAACGCAGGCGCTTACATCCTGACGGTCACATGCGGCGGCGGCACACAGTACACCCTCGTAACGGCCACGGCGCCCATCACCATCTCCAAGGCCCCGGCCACGGCCACGGCGGGATCCGGCACGATGACCTACGGTGCGCCGATCCCACCGCTGCCGTGTTTCGTCACGGGATTGCTTCCGGCCGATGTAAATGCCGTCGGATGCGCACCAAGCGCGCCCGCGACAATCGTCGCCGGAGACAACGTGGTCACGCCCGTTGTCTCGCCTTCAGCGAATCCACCCAACTACAACCTGCAGTTGGTGGCGGGTGTGCTGACGGCGCTGTACGTGAAGGATGGCTGCTTCCCAGCGCCGCTCTCGGCAGCACTCCCCGCTACCACGTCGTTCGTGGCGAAGGGAACAAGCATCCTGGTGCGCTGCACGCTCAAGGGAACGCAGAACGTCACGGTCCAGAACGCCGGCGGGAACATCATCGTGCAGGACCTGGGGACCAACGGCACCACCGCCGGTCCCATCGTCCTCTCGCGCACGAACGCATTCACGCTCACCACGTTCTACTACGGCTACAACCTCGACACGTCCCCCGCGGGATTCGTGGGCGGGCACTTCTACCAGGTAAACGCCACGTGGACCGACGGGTCCACGCGTGTAGGGTACTTCTACATCCGCCGCTAGTCGCTAGTACCGCCAGCTCTTCACGCTTGCTCCGGCCGGTGCGTTCCGCTCCACCTGCGCCGCCATCTTCGGAATCAATTCCTTCAGGCTCGGCCCCCAGCAATGCGGCGCCATGGGCTGAAACACGATCTCGCCGGAAGGCTTCGGGTTCGAGGCCTTCTTCAGGAAATCGTCAAGCATGTGCACGCCCATGTTGAGGAAATACGTGTCGGCGTCGCCCACATAGACATTGAGCTTGTTCGCAACCTTGGGGCCGAGGGTTGGCCAGTTGGTCTCGAGGATGTTGCGAAGGTCGAAGTGTTCCTTCCAGTACGACGCGACCTTCTTGTCGATCACGCCAGTGCGCTTGTCCCAGATGGGAACGGGATAGCCATTCGTACCCACGGGTCCGTAGGTGGCCTCCCAGATGTCCCACTGGCCACCCGACCGCGAGTGATCGCCCACCGCCAGTTCGAACCAGTTCTCGTCCTTCATCATTGTCGTGATGTTGCCGTCGGGACGACGATTGTCCGGGCGATCGATACGCATCCACGAACCACGGTTCATGAAGTAGGCGTTGGAGTCGGCGTACACGTTCACGATCTGGTGATAGCGGAAATCAACGCCGTCCGGGCAGAGCGACCACGTTCCGCCGTAGAACTCCGGATAGAGCACCTGATGCGCGAGCGAGATCCAGCCGCCCGTTGATCCACCCGTGAGCAGGCGCGCATACGGTTCGCGCAACACGCGAAATTTCGTCTCCACGGCGGGAATCAGCTCCTGCATGATCGCGTCGCCGTACGGGCCGTTGTTCTGCGAGTTCACGCCGTAGGAATCGTCGTAGTAGGGCGACGGGTGCTGGAGCGTCACGACGATCATGCGCGGCGTGCTGTCGCCAAGCCAATAGCCCGTGAAGTCACCAGCTCCGCCGCCGCGACCGCCCGTGCGCCCAAAGCCGCCCGGCGCGCCAAGCGAGAAGTGGCCGTGATCGTATACCACGGGGTACTTCACGTCGGGATGTTTGTCGTAGCCCTTCGGCAATAATACCGTCGCGCCAAGGAAGATCGGGTGTCCCCACCACTTGGTGAGAATGGCGCTCTGCATCTTGATGCGCTTCACGTTGTCGTTGTCTGCCGGCACAACGATGGGTGGAATCACCTTGTCCGCCACGAGCCTGATGGGCTTCGTGGATTTCGGGTCGAAGGTGATGCGCACCGGGTCGCCGAACATGTTGCCGGGCGACGTCTTCCAGTGCTGCCCTTCCCACTGGTCCATGTGCATCCACACGGTGTGTCCGTCGGCGCGGGTGAACTTCGTGTACACGTTGACGAAGGCCTGCACGCGATATTCGCCGGCAGGAATGTCGCGCAGGCTCTGGACCGGATGGCCGAATGCCGACACGTCGATGACAGCCGTCTGTCCCGCGGGCAGATTCTCGACGTTCGTTCCGAACAGTGGATCGCCCGACTCTCCGCTCCGCGCGATGGGCGTGCCACTGGTGTCCGCGATACGCGTGAGAGCGACGTACACGCGCCCGGTCACCGGCTCGGCATGCGCGGACTTGGCGAACGAGATTTCGAAGCGCGGGCCGGCCTGCGCGCCCAGCGTGATTGCCGCGAAGGCGACCGCGCATGTTTGAAGCGTGAGCGCCAGGGCGGCGCGCGAAATGAGAGAGGTCATGCACGAACCTACCCTCGACGCGGGGCGTGAGCCAGCGCTCAACACCCCGCGCGAGGCCCGCCGGTCAGCGCGCGACCCTTAGCGACACGCAGGGTCGTTCCGCGCGTTGGTCACGCCGCGGGGCGGGAGCGGTGCCTTCTCCACGAGCCGCCGCAACTCGACAATTGGCTCTGCGCTGTCGTCAACCTGCAGACGCAGCACCACGTCGTTGTGTAGCCACACCCCGCCACACTTCTTCACGATGAGCATCGCCGCGGATTGCTTGCCGCGCTTGTCGCCGCCAGCTGCCTGACCGGCCTCGATGCCCGCGAGGAGTCGAAGCGCCAGATGCCCGCTCGTACGATTGAACGCCGCAACCATCGAATCAGGCACGGCCTTGTCGGCCAGAGTGTTTCCCTGCGCGGTCACGTGCGGACCTTGCTTGTCGCCGGCGGCCGTCGGCGCGGTTGGCCCCGTATAGGCGGCGACATTACCCTTTCCATCCACCACGGCGAACTGGCGTCCGGTCTTGGCCCACCGCGCTGTGTCCGGGTCGGGATCGTGATCCCACACGTACTTCACCACCTCCGCCGCCGACTTCCCCTGCCGCAGGAGCGCAAGCGCCTGCGGGCCGTAACTCACGTCCACCACGGCCTGCGTCGCCACCACCCCCACCCCCGCCTCAGCGGACAGTACTCCGTTGCCAACGGAGAACACGCGGGACTGCACGGCGCCGCCCCACTCCCCGGTCGCGGTGTCATAAGCAATGATGGAGAACGTGCCCGTCTCGGGAAGCGGCGCGGAATCGGACACCACCGGCGCCACGCCGGAAGGCACCGATCGGGCATGCATACAACCCGTGGCGAGCGGAACGGCGCAGCAGGTGGCGGCCAGGAGCCAGCGCAGGTTGAACGATTGAAGCGGATTCATCAAGCGGCCGGAAAGGGAATCGAAGCAGGCGCGCATCGTGGGCGATGCGAGTCGCGATGGGCACGGCAATGAATATGTTTTGCGGATGACCTTCTCGACACTGATCTCTACAGCGGAGCTCGCCCAGCGATTGAAAGACACCACCGTCGTGGTGATCGACTGTCGCTTCGTCCTCGACGACACCGCGTGGGGTCAGGGCGCCTACGCCGAAGGCCACATTCCCGGGGCCGTGTACGCACACCTGAATGATGATCTGGCGGGGCCGATCTCGGGCACCAATGGCCGACATCCCCTTCCGGACCCCGATACCTTCGTGCGAACGCTCGGCCGCTTCGGCATCGCGAGCGGCACACAGGTCGTGGTTTACGACCAGGATGTGGGGATGTACGCCAGTCGCCTCTGGTGGATGTTGCGCTGGATGGGCCATGACGCCGTGGCGGTGTTGGACGGCGGCTTCGCGAAGTGGATGGCCGAGGGACGGCCAACGGCGACGGGAATCGAGCAACGTCCACAGGCACCATTTGTCGGCACGCCGCGCCCGTCGGCACTGATCACGGCGTCGGAGCTCGCCACGCTCTCCGGAGATGCGGGATGGCGCGTGCTCGACGCTCGGGCGCCCGAGCGCTTTCGCGGTGAAACAGAGCCGCTCGATCGCGTGGCTGGGCACATACCGGGGGCAGTAAATCATTTTTACAAGTCAAACCTCGAGCAGGACGGCACATTCCGCTCGCCTGAAGTGCTCCGCCGGTTGCTCGGTGACGTCACGCATGGCGTCAGCGCCGACCACGTCGTGTGCTACTGCGGATCAGGCGTCACGGCGTGCGTGAATCTGCTGGCGCTCGAACACGCAGGCGTTTGTGGAGCCCGGTTGTATGCCGGATCGTGGAGCGAATGGTCAAGCGATCCATCCAGGCCAATCGCAACAGGAGCACTGTAAAGCCCGCGAAGCGCGCACCCGCACCTATGCGGCATGCTCGTTGCCACCACATAGTATTCGACAATGTTCATCTCCGACTTCGCAATCCGCCGGCCGATCATCACCGTCGTGACGATGATCGCGATCGTCGTGTTCGGCATCGCCGCCCTGACCAGGCTCCAGACCGACGAGTTCCCGGATATCGACGCGCCGATCGTCTTCATCGGCATCGCGTATCCCGGTGCATCGCCCGACCAGGTTGAGCGTGAGGTGGTGGATCGTATCGAGGATCGCGTCGCGGCTATCTCCGGACTGGACATCCTCCGATCGACGTCCACGGACGGCTTCGCGCAGATCATCGTTCAATTCCAGTTCGGCAAGAAGACGGATGAAGCGACACAGGATGTACGTGACGCGATCTCGGCGGTGCGTGCGCAGTTGCCTACCGAGATCGTCGAGCCGATCATCCAGCGCTTCGATCCGTCGTCGCAGCCCATCGTATCGCTGGCGCTTACATCCGTGACGCTGTCGCCGGCGCAGCTGACGCAGATCGGTGACCAGGTCATTGGTGGCGATCTTCGCGGCATCTCCGGCGTGGCACAGGTGAACGTCGTCGGCGCGGACAGTGCAACCCTGAATGTGATCCTCGATCCCGGCCGCCTGTCGTCAGCGGGGGTGGGCATCGACCAGGTCGTCGGGGCATTGCGTGCGCAAAACCTTGCCGCCCCCGTCGGCCAGTTGACCGGTCCCGTGAGCGAGCGGGCCATACGTATCGAAGGGCGACTCGAGCGTCCGGAGGAATTTTCGCAGCTCACTGTGGCCACGCGAAACAATTCACCCATTCGCCTGGGTGACGTGGCGACAGTGGAGGCAGGCGCGGCGGAGCGTCGATCGGCCGCCCTGTACAATGGCCGCGAGGCCATTGGGCTCGATATCGTGAAGTCCAAGGGCTACAGCACCACCACGGTGAGCGACGCCATCAAGGCGCGCCTGCCAGCGTTACGCGCCGGGCTCCCCAAAGGCACCACCATCGAGATCGTGCGCGACGCGGGAACGCGCGTAAGAAACTCCGTGCGCAACGTGCAGGAGGCGCTCGTGGAAGGTGCGCTGCTCACCGTGCTGGTGGTCTTCCTCTTCCTCAATTCGTGGCGTTCGACGGTAATCACAGGGCTCGCGCTGCCGGTATCGGTGCTCGCGTCGTTCGTGCCGCTGTGGGTCTTTGGATTCACGCTCAATACCATGTCGCTCCTGGGGCTCAGCCTGGCCATCGGTATTCTGATCGACGATGCCATCGTGGTGCGCGAGAACATCGTGCGACACGTGGAACTCGGAAAGGACCACATGGCGGCAGCCCACGAGGGCACGGAGGAAATCGGCCTCGCCGTTGCCGCCACCACGTTCTCCATCGTGGCGGTGTTCGTGCCGGTCGGGTTCATGAGCGGGTTCGCGGGGCAGTGGTTCAAACCGTTCGCGCTCACCATCGCGGCGGCCGTTCTGGTCTCACTGTTCGTTTCGTTCTCGCTCGACCCGATGCTCTCGGCATACTGGCCGGATCCGCAGATCGAGGCGCACGAGCGCAAGAATCCCATTGCCCGCGCCATCGACCGCTTCAATGTGTGGTTCGACAAACAGGCGCAGCGCTACCGAAATGGTGTGGCCTGGGCGCTGGATCATCGCAAGACCATGATCGCGCTTGCCGCTGCCTCGTTCATCGGTGCCATCGCGCTTCAGGTTGCCATTGGCGGATTCGGCTTCGTTCCGCAGAGCGATCGCAGTGAACTCACGGTAACAGTGGAAGCGCCACCGGGCTCCAGCCTGGAATACACGCGTGTGGTGACTGAACAGATCGCGCACCAGATCCGTTCGACGTATTCCGAGGTCATTTACACCTACGCTACCGTGGGAAGTGCATCGGGCTCCGGAAGTGTTGACGTTGGCTCCATCTACATCCGGCTCAAGAACAAGGTCGATCGCAACATCAGCCAGACCGACTTCGGCATCCGCTTGCGCAAGGAGCTGCGCAAGCGCGCCGACGTGAACGCCTACCTGCTCGAAGCTGGCGGCCCGGGTGGTGGCATGAAGCCGCTGCAACTGCAATTGCAGGGGCCCGATCAGGCCGTGCTCACTGCGCTCTCCGATTCCATCGCGAAGATGGTGCGGCGCGTGCCAGGCGCAGTGGATGTGGGACTCTCCACCAAGGGCGACAAGCCCGAGCTCAAGGTCAGCATCAATCGGGGGCTCGCCGGCGCCATTGGCGTCACGGTAGGTCAGATCGCGCAGTCGTTGCGCCCCGCATTTGCAGGAGTGGACGCTGGCAACTGGGTGGACCCCACGGGTGAAACGCGCTACGTGCGCGTGCGATTGCCCGCGTCACTGCGCGAGAGCCCAGCGGATCTCGCTGCGGTACCCATCGTGCTTCCAGGCGCCGCGGCTGGTTCAAACGTTGTGCCGCTCGGGCAGGTTGCCACCATCACCGCCAGCACGGGTCCCGCGCAGATCGATCATCTGGACCGCAGTCGAGTGGTTACCATTGGCGCGAATGTGGAAGGCTCCCTGGGCAACGTCACCCGCGGCGTGGCGCAGGCCATGAGCACGTTCCGCCTGCCGGAGGGCTATCACATCGTGAACGGCGGGCAAGTGAAGGATCAGGCCGAGGTCTTCGGCTCCATCTTCACGGCGTTGGGCATCGCGGTCATGCTCATGTACCTCATCCTCGTCATCCAGTTTGGCTCCTTCCTCGATCCGCTCGCGATTCTTTCGTCGCTGCCATTGTCGCTCATCGGTGTGGTGCTGGCCCTCATCATCACAGGCGACACTCTGAACATCATGAGCCTCATCGGCGTGATCCTGTTGATGGGCATCGTTGCCAAGAACGCCATCCTGCTCATCGACTTCGCCAAATGGACGCACGAAAAGACGCACGTCTCCATGCGTGACGCGCTCATTGAAGCAGGCGCGATTCGCCTGCGTCCAATCCTGATGACCACGCTCGCGCTCATTGCAGGCATGATCCCGGTGGCACTCGGCCGCGGCGAAGGGGCGGATTTCCGTTCGCCACTCGGTCGCGCGGTCATTGGCGGGACGATCACATCGACTGTGCTCACGCTTTTCGTGATTCCCACCGTCTATGAGATCCTCAATGACTGGCGCGACGCACTCGGTGCCCGGATCAAGGGTCGCAACCGGAAGCCTTCCCACGCCCACGGCGA